>CAYYGM010000099.1:0-16242 GCA_964471555.1 uncultured Phycisphaeraceae bacterium | reverse complement strand
CGGGACGTGTAGACTGTCAGGGCACCCGAAAGGGACGACGATGACCACCGCACCGCAGCGCACCGCGAAGATGGTCCTGGGACTGCCTACCCGCGGCAAAGCCACCAGCGTGATGATGATCACCAGCACGTAAAAGAAGATCTTCTGGATGAAGTGGGCCGCGTGGCGGTTGAGGCGGTCGAGCCGACTGAGCCGGCGGGCGATCATCTGCGTCAGCATCTTGACGACCAGCACGCCGATGATGATGATCAGCACCGCGATCAGGATCTGGTTGAGCTTGACCGCATTACCGCCGGCGTTGTAAACCTCGTAGTTCCAGACCGCCGACAGACGATCCATCACCGTCGTCTCAGCCCCGGCGATCCCTTCGGACTGGGCAAGCAAAGACAGGTTTGTCATGCCGGTTGTTATATCTTCCCGGGCTGAATCTGGAAAGGCAGCCGGCGGGCAAGCGGCCAGGAAACCCGCGGTTCGGCGGGAGTCTTTTCAGCCGTCAGGCGGCGATTCAGTTCGGCCGTGCTGCTGAGCGGGCCGTCGTAGTCGTACTCGAACATCTCGATATCGCGGGCAAAATGCCGGGCCACCAGCTCGCGGGCACGGTCGGTGTAATGGCGGCTGTGGTCCCGCGTGTGCCCCTCATGGTGCCCGGGCAACTCCAGACCGTCGAGCCCGATCCGCTGTGCCACGGTGGCGAAATCCTGCTCGATGCTCTCGAATCGCCCGACGAAATCGACGATCACCCGGCCGCGGCGGTCAGTGACAAAACCGTGTTGCGAGCGGCGATCACGCTCGATCTCCCATTGCAGGTACGTCTCGAAACTGCCCAGCTTCTTCACCGTTTCATGACGATGGTGCAGCGGATTGCGCAGCATGAACAGGTATTGCGACAGCATCCACGTCCAGGGATTGCGCACGAAAGCGAAGACGAACATGTCCTGATAGACCCGCGCGGGCAGATGCCGGCGAACCTGGGCGGCGGTGGCGTGCCGACGAAAACGCTTGCTGCGATAGGGCGGCAGATAGTTGACGTGAATCCCCAGCCGATCGAGGCAGCGATTGACAACGAAACGTTCCGGCTGATCAGCGTAAGGCTCCAGGCAGCGCGTCAGATTGGTCCCGGCCGTCTTGCCGATGTGAATGAAGATGAACTGCCTGCGATGCGAAATCAGCACGGCCGCGTTCCTGATCACCGGAGGACGGAACAGCGACAGTGTGCCGTGTGTTGATGAGCGGGAGGTTGGCCCGGGGTGTAGCGCGGGTCAGAAAAAAGTGAGAAATCCGCAATATCCGCGAGAGGACTCGAACCTCTGACCTGCTGCTCCGGAGGCTTGAAAAGTGCAGCGCGTACCCCGATTTCAAGGCGAATATAGCTGTTTTTGCTTTGCATGGCAAGCGTATTTTGCATGTTCGCCGCGCAAAGCGCGGCGGTCGCCGCGCGGCTCAGCCGGGAATGAGCTGTAATGCCGGCACAACTTCACCCCCGGAATCGCTCCCGCTGACCTCGCGTTGGCGGGGGCGTTTTTACAACTGGCCGGATCGCTGCCGCTTCAATCAACATGCCGCAGCTCGCACAGCGCAACAAAAAAACCAGCCGCCTGGCGGGCAAGCGGCTGGCCACACAACACCGGCCGGTACGCTCTCGGCCGGCGATCACGGGCATTGGTTAAGCGTCAGCCAAGAACGAAAGATCGGCCGTGGCGTAGGGTTTGCGCGTCAGCACGGCTGGCGTATCAGTTGCGTTTGGTTTCTTGGCTCCTGCCCCATTTAGCGGCCACGCCTTAACCACCTGATCGCCAGCCTCGTTACGGATCGGAATCAGCTTGCCGCTGCTCAGCTCACTGTAGCCGCGATCCTCCCACTTCTGATCGAAGCCGTCAGCACGCTTGGCCAGTGTGATCACTTCCTGCCAGTATGTAAACCCGTTTTCCACAAGCGGGCCACGGGCGGACCAGGTTCGCAGCCGCAGCGTGCCGGCCAGGTAAGTCACGCCGTTGATCGTCACGGCGGCGTCGTTCACCTTGCCGCGATAGCTCTGCGCAGTCGAATCGCTGAAGCTGTCTGTGTTGCGTGTGATCGTGAGCTGGCCGATCGTCACTTCACGTTCAGGCAGCGTGTCAAACGGCTCGCCGGCTGAATTGGCCATCGGCAGCGGCGTTTCATCCGTTTCATCGAAAAAGAATTGTTCGCTGATCGTCTGATCGTCGTAGCTGTACTCCCACGGCCGGGTTTTCGGATTCTCGACGGTCTGCGGATAATCCCTCGATTTTGAAGAATAGCTCACCGTCACGTCGTAGGCCAGGCCCTCGCTCACCCGCGATGCCGACTTGCTTTTAGCCTTTGCCGCGCTGCCGGCTTTGAATTCGTCGCCGATATCAGGGATCGCGGTCGTGCCGTCGTTGGCTGAATACGCGGTAACCGCGTCATCATTCGCGGGATCGGTCATCACCACGCGAAAGACTTTCTCGCCCACGTAGCCTTCGCCGTCGTATTCATACCGTTCGCTTTGCAGCGAAACTGATTCAACGCTCACGTGACAATACCTCCATGCCTGAAACAGATTTCCGCCGCGATCCACCATCGACCACAGATGCGATCAGCAACACGCCGGCCACGATCAGGGCGGTTGGCCGGTGAATCTGCCATAGGCCGGCAGTCACCAGCAGCAGGCCAGCCAGGGCGATTGCCAGCTTGATCGCCGGCAGCCGGATAAGCGGTGATTTTGCTGATGCTCGATTGCTCATGGCAGTGCGGGCCAGATAAGTGGTAAATGAATGAGGCCGGCGGCTGGATTCGGACCGCCGGCCTCAACCAAACAGGTGGCTTGGTTACGCGATGCCCGTCAGCTTCTCCATCCAGGAGCCGCGCAGGATCAGCACGTCAAAGCGAAGCGTCAGCCGCAAAAGAACCTGATCGCGTCCGAACCCTTCGCCAGTCTTAAGCGTGCCCTGGCTGGTGACCGCGATATTCACGCCACCCAACATGCCAAGCGCGATCTGGCTGAAGTCGCCGATCGCGGCCTTGTCGCTGCCGATCTTGTTGCTGACAAACTTCGGCAGGCTGGCCAGCGTAGGCGGCGGGCTGGCCCAGTTGTTGGCTTCGCTGTTGATCGTCAGCTTGGCCAGCGACAGCTTGACGGCAGGGCTGTAGATGATGGACTTGGCTTCACCGTTAGCCGTTTCCACGGCCGCAGCCGAATCAAGAAAAACTGACCAGCTAACCGCACCGCCGATAGGATTCTCGCTGACGCGATCTTCGCTGAACAAGCCGGCAATCGTGCCTTCACCCAACAGGGCGATACGGTCGATTTCAGCCGCCGCAGCTTCGCCCAGGGCGTCACGGATCACCCGGCCGGCGTTCGGGGCATCGGCGAGCAATTCCTGGCTCACCGGCACAACCGTAGCGATCTTGTTGGCGACCATGCGGTAAGCGCCCAGGCTCATCGCCGTGTCAACAGGGATATCGCCGCCCTCATCAACCACCGACATTGCGGGATAGTTTTCGATCGCAGCAAAGACAAGCTCGCGGCTCGGCATCGGGACCGTGCGAGCGCCAGCCTGCACAACCACCGATCGCGTTCGGGCATGATCCAGCACTTCAGCGCTGATCCTCGGCGCGATCATGTAGCCGCCGGCTGAATCCTGGCCACCGGTCAATGCAGCGTTGATGTTGATGCCGGTGTGATCGCCAGTGGCCAGCGCTCGCACCACATCACCGAAACGCGGCACGTCACGTTCGCCCTGCACCTGCGCGCCCAGGTCGTAGCCGGCCGGGGCGCTGGCGTAGAAGCTGGCCAGCGAATCTTCACGGGCCAACATGGCAATCTCGCGGCCGTTGCGAACGTCCACGAAACGATCGCCGCCGCCGTCGCCCTGGCGATTGGCCAGCCGGCCGGCACCAGTAGAACCGGGATCAGCGGGGTCAGTCTTGCGGCCACGCGGGGCGATGCCCTCGTAGTGCTTGCACACGTCGCTGATTGCGAAAAGGCGATCGATGGCCTCGGATTCATCAGCGCTCAGGTCACTGCCAGGCGCGCCAGCAATCGCGCTGGCCAGGGCGGCGGCTTGCTCGCGGACATTGCGAAACTCGGCCTCGGTCACTTTCTGGCCTGCTCGGTAGTCGGCCACATTTTTGGTATGGCGCGCCAGCAGATTTTGAACGTCAGTTTTGATACTTGATTTTGTTGCCTCAGGCATTTTTTACCTCTTAGAGAAGCGGGACTCAACCGAAATCGTCACTACAAAATGAACCGAACGCAGCATCTTTGCCAGGTTCCCATGCCCTGCATCGGCAGCAACACAAAACGCGACAAAGGATGCACTAACGGCAGCCGCCAACTCGCCATCCGACCATCGGGTCGGATCAAGCCGGGGCAGCCGTGGTTCAACAGGTTCGAGCGATTCAACGGCCAACGATTCGCGGCGCATGACCTCGAAGTCAACCACGTTGGCGAGCCAGCCGGCCAAAGTAGGGGCATGACTCGACAGCCGGCCAGTGGCCAGGCCGCGCGCAAAGCGCAGCTCATCGTCGGTCAGCGTGCCGGGGTGGCTTTTGATCAGTAGGCCGTTGTCGATCATGGTGTGCATCCTATGGGGTGGCAGTTGGCGCTATTTCTGATGGTGAACTACAAAACGCAAATCTGGATCATCTTCATAAATTATTTTGAACACTCGTCCGCAGGCCAGGCACCGAACGCGGCGCTCAATGACGCCATCCGGCCGACAGCGCCGGCCAGTGGTGACGCGATGGCGATCGTGCCCACAGGTCGTACAGCGAACAAGCGCAATATGAACCTCAGGCACCGATCCACGTGGCGCGCGCTTCACCTGGCCGGCCAAGTCTGCCAGGTCGGCGGGTAGCTGCGGATCAGGTTGGCGGGCCAGGTGGGGCATATTCAAAAACAAGTCGAAAACTCACGCAAAAAAGCGCAACGCGGGACGGTCGGTAGCCAGCGTTCACCCTGCTAGATATTTCTCCCCCCTAGGGGCTGGCAAATAATTATTTCATTCTTTCAACCCCCCCTTTACCCAAGTAGGTAGTGTGAGTATTGGTATAAGACATACGAATAATGAATTAATTAATGAAAGAATTACCATTCTCATAGCACCCGATAGATCACGGCCGGCCGTCCTGCGCCTTCAGGCTTGTGTGTTTCAATTGCGATCCGCCCTTGCTCCACCAGGTCAGCAACGATCTGATCGCGTGTCCTGCGGTCCATGCCTTGCGTGCGTCGCAGTAGGTCGCTTCGTGTTGCCGTTCCATTCTCACGGATGATGCGCATGACCTTATTGATCTGGTGGCCCAGCTCGGACGTGGCGACGTTCTCGCTGATCTGGCGCACGGTGCGGGTGAGCAACGCATCAACCAGGCACGCCGAATACTCGGCTGTGTCCTCATCAATCACAAGGCGATCGCGTTGATCCGGTGTTGCTTTTGAGCAAGCCACGACCAGGGCCACGCGGCGGGCATGTTCGCCGGCCCTGGCCCATATCGCATCAGCTCCGTTGCCACGATCGCGGCACCTGGCCTACTCATCCTCCCATAGCGATTCAAAGCCGCTGAACATGGCTTCCGCTTCGGGCGTTTCTTTCACAGTGAACACGGATGGCTGCATATGTCGGTTACCGACATTTGGAGCTGCCAGATTGCCATCAGCCGGCCCATTGGCCCACGCTTTTAAAAACTCCACAACATGCGGCGGCGGATCGCTGGGAATGCCTTTTTGTTTTGGCGGGACTCGCTCGCTACTGAATAACAGAATCCTGGCCAAAAAACCGTCGCTGATTTCTTTTTCAGTGATCCCCTCGAATAGCCGGCCAGGGACCGACGTGCCATAGATGCACACATTTGGCTGAACAATGTCAACCCGTGGCCGGTGCGCCTGATCTGCATACTCTTTGCCGCGATACTTTTTGTTGGCGCTGCTGTGCAGCTTCATCAGCACGGGCAAGATCAGCCGCAGGTGAGCTGCCGCCTTTGGATCGGATGCGCTATTGATAAAGTGACCGATCTCGTCAAATTGAAACAAGGTGCTGGGTGAGCGGGTTACCGCTGACAGAATGCCCGCATCACTCGCCAAATCCTCGCCGCCGATGATTTGATCGTAGCCGGCTTCCTCCAGCAGACGTTCAATACATTTGCGGCTGTGATCTTTGCCGCTGCCTGAATGTCCTATGCTGATCGCACTCAGGTTCGTGCGGATATCGGTCTTGGTTCTCACCTTGCGGCCGAACACAGCGCCTAGCGCAACAAGTGTATTAGCCAGGGCGAAAATCGGCTGCGGTCGGATAGCGGTCTGAATGATCCAAGCAGTGATATCGTCAATGATCCCGCCAGGCTGTAACAGCAGGTCGGGGATGTCGTTTTGCCCCTCAGTTGCTTGCCGTTGTTTAATCGCCTGGCCCCTGGCTACTAATTCGGTGGGCATTTTGGGCGGTGGGAATGGCGGGCCACCTGCACGCATCCTGTCACGCCAATCGCGCAGCTTTCGTAACCATTCACGCGATAACGGATCAGTCGGGTAGCATCTCAACAGCGCTGTTGCGCATTGCTCATATGCCCGCGCGTAGGCGAAATTGACGCGCGGATCATCCGATGGTCCATCATCAAAAACACAAGCATCAGGCTTGTTTTCAACCGTTTTTGTGGGTATAGTTGCCATTGCCAACCAGCTTTCACAAACGCCCCTTCGCCGGCAAGTGACGGGGCGTTTGTGTTTCCAGGGCGATCAAATACCTGCCGCGTCAAGCTCCCGCTCAATCTCCGACGCTTCCACAGCTCGGCGGGCCACGTCGCCAGCACGGCTGAAACGCCGGCGGTGATTTTTCTTGCGGTTTTCGGTGCGTTCAGCCAGGAAACGCTCAAGCGCTGTGCGGCTGATCGAAACACGGCCGGCAATCACCGTATGCTCCAGCTCAGCACCGCCAGCGCCATCCAGCGCCCAACGGGTGACGGTCGATGGTGACACTTTCAGAATCCGCGCGCATTCACTCGCGGTCATCATGCGTTCGGATTCAATCTGATCAAGAATTGGTGTTGCAGTCGGCATGTTGCACTCCAGTAGCTAATTTCCACTGGATGCAGTATCTCGACGATTTCTGACCGTCAGCGGTCAGAATGCAATTTCTTCACGATGATTTGCCCTCGACGAAAACTAAAGCGATATGGCAGGCCAGATGCCTGTAGCTTTTTGGATAGCTTGCTCAGCGCCCGGTCATACTTGTTCGGTCGCGGCTCTTTGTAGCTTTCATTCCACACGTCGCGTATGAACGCCGCCGCGTCCATGCAATCTTCATCGCCAATAGTTTCAAGCATGGATTTTTGAAGTGGTGAGCATTCGATAAAACGGTCACACCACCGGGCCAAAGCCCTGTCGGCATTCGCCAGCAGGCTATCAATGCCCATCAGCTCCCAGCGCATCAGCCACAAGTAGCGTTCTGCCAGGGTTGCCGCCGCAACGTCGCCGCCACGCGCCAATTTGACGCATTCAAGGGCGCTTCGCCCATGCTCTACGGCTGGCGTCATTTCAAATCCGCGCTTTCCGACGCGACGTATCTGGAGTAAATCCTTGGTGTACCGTCGCACGTCAGCTTCGATCTGATCCAGCAGGTAGTCGGGATCGCGCTGACGTTTGATCGCATTCCCCCAATCCTGCCAGCGGGCTTTTTCCTCATCTGCCGCCGTTCGCTTTTTCGCCTTACGCTTGGCCATGATGCACCCCTGTTTCTGGACAGTGTAGCTTGCCCTCAAAGCCCACCGGCCCGCCAGGTCATCTAGCGGGCCAGTGGGCAGGCTATCTGCTCATGCGGGCAGGGTGTATGCACCCTCGATTTTGGAAAGCCACCGTTCAAACTTGGCCTGTATGTCTTGGCCGCAGCGGGACGGGGCTACGCCGCTTCCTGGGCAGGCTGGCCACAAGTTAGGCGGCACAGCGAACGCCGGCTGATCGGGGTGGGGTTTTACCTTTGCATGGTCAACCGCGTTGAAAAAGATAGGTTCAGCCGGCAACGGCGGCGGGTTCTGGCCGTACTCGGACACGAACACAAAGCCCACAGCCTCAGCCGCAGCCCGCCAGGCTTCAGCGTGCGGCAGCTCGATATTGATCAGGATTCTTGGGCCAAAGAATCCACGCCTGCCGGTTTTGATTTGCCACCGTTTACCTTTAGGCAGCACGGATCGCATGATCGTCCACCTGTCGGACATTTCTGGCGACAATCCCCATAGGCCCGGTTCGGCAATATCCGATCCAGTTAGCGCGCAGGTCATCATGCTGCACCGCCTTCCGTTGTAGGGCTGGCCAGCCAGTTGCAGACGATCGGGACTGAACTTCGCACGCCGACAATGGCCAGCATCAGATAGCCCTTGCCGCCGCCGACTGGCATGCTGGGTACGTGGTCGCTGATCCTCACCGCCACCTTGCCGGCGTCCTCGCGGGCCAGCCTCAGATAGTACGTCCGCCCTGACCTTGCTCGGCCGATATTGCGAATCGTCCAGCCGGCCAGGTTTGCCGCGTTGACGATCGCCACCAGGGCGGCGCGGATTGCTGACTTAGATGGTTGATTGCCGATTGGTAATGGGACACAATAGGATGATACGGTCGTCATAGGGATACCCTTTCAATGATGGCCTGGCCCGCCAGCGTGTCAGCGTTGACGGGCTGTTTCTTTAGCGGGGGACGCTCCCCCGCGTTCATCCGATCTTCAGCATCGCTTCACGGGCCAGCTTGGCGTCAGCTTCGGCGTAGCCGGCCGTCACGTCGATGGTCTTATGACCGAGAATGATCCTTGCCATTTCTATGCCAAACTCAGCACGCAGCCGCGTCGCCGCGTTGTGGCGTAGTTGGTGCGGATGCCAGCGATGATCTTTGCGCCAGCTTTGCAGCTCGGCCCAGCGGTCGCCCAAACGCTTGCGGTATTCAACGTTGGTTTCCCATCGCTCACGCTTGTGCCCTGGCGCTTTGACACGACGGCGGGCCAGGTCATCGGGTGGCGGGTAGGCAAGGTCACAGCCCCGCACAACAGCGCGATGGTAAGTCTGCGGGGTGTACCTGCTCAGCCTGGCCTTTGTCGCTGGCCTGCCCTGGGCGTCGTGCGGCGAGAAAACGAAGCTTGCCGGCGGTCGATTGTTCAGCAGTGGGGCGACGATCACCTGGGCAGCCGGCCCGATGTAGATCGTTCGATCGTGCCCGTGGTGCGCGGTTTTGTGATCGGTGGGGCGGTAGGCCCAAACCTTGCCGGTGCGGTCGATGTCGCACGGCCGCATGATGCACAGCTCGCCTGATCGTGCGCCGGTCAGCAGTTGCACGCGCACCAGGGCAGCCACAGGCGGCGACAGGTGGGCCAGGGTCGCGTCGATCATGTCCTGGCGTACAGGCCGCACCGGCTTCGGCTCGCGTGCATTGCTCCGCCCGCGTCGAAGCGCTGCCACGGTGCGAAGCGCGTCATACACTCGCACGTCGATCAGCCCACGGGACGCGCCAAACTTGAACACCTGGCGGATACGGCCCACCTGGCGGTTAATGCTCTTACGGCTCCATCCTCGATCAATCATCGCCTCGCGGCACAACTCCAGGCAGGGCGGCGTGAATGCTGCGGCTTGCGTTCCGCCGTACAGCTCGCGGACGATCCGCATTGCCGTTCGCAGTGCCCGGGCCTCGCCGTCTGAATACTTCTGCGCGGTGATGTAGCGGTTGAACTCGACCAGCAGCCGGCCGATGGTGACCTGGCCCGCATCGGGTGCGCGCTTGCCGTCCAACTGCGGCAGCCGCCGGCCGTTCGACTTCCAAATCCGAATCAGCCTGGCGTACACCTCTAGCGCTTCGGCCGATCCGGCTTGCCCGCAACTGTAATCGCGGCGCTGGCCAGTCGTAGAATCGCACAGCGTCACCACTGCGCGGCCATCGGTACGGGATCGTAACTTGGGGATGCTGCGTGCCATGCGGTGCGTACTCCTGTCGTTGCGCGGCGAACCGCCGCGCTAATTCAGGGGTTTTTGCTGCACCGCCTTGGCGGGTAGGCCCGTAACTTTGGGCCTCAGCTTGACTTATCAAGTATCCGCGGAGTGACTCGAACACTCGACCTGCTGCTCCGGAGGCAGCCGCTCTATCCAACTGAGCTACGCGGACCCTGACTGGCAGTGCGACATCCACACTGCACACGTTACGGTATCACTCGTGCTCACGCTCGGCAAACCTGCTGCCTGCGCCGCGGGAATGCCGGCAGAAGAAGCAGCACGATTGCCGTGGCGGGCTCGGGAATATCGATGCCCAGCGTGTTCAGAGCGTCCTGGAAACTGATGTCGGTGCCGACGCCGGCGCCCCAGTTGTCGCCGAGAACCTGCAGGTCGGCCAGGTTGGTGATGCCGTCGTCATTGAAATCGCCGCCGCTCAGCCCCGCGCCGGATTCCTGCCAGTGGTCGCCGAGGATCTGCAGATCGCTGAGGTTGACGATGTTGTCGCCGTTGGCGTCGCCGGGCTGTAGCACGTGGCCGGTCAGTTGCAGCAGCAATTGGCTGGTCGCTTCACCGGGCAAATCCTGATCGGAGAAAAACAACAGGAAGTTGGCTGCGAACGAGCCGACGGCCAACGGATCGAAGCTTGCCGATAACAACGTGCTGCTTCCGGGGGCGAGGTTATTGAAATAATCCCCGCTCAGGCTGAAGAGATCGGTGTCGCCGGTGGCGATCATCTGATCGAAGTCCAGGGCCGCAGTCAGCGCGCCGCTGGTCAGGTTGAAGATGGGCACGTCTTGCTGTGCGATTGCAGCGCCCAACATCAGTGAGCCGAAATCGATCGTCAACGTGTTACTGTCCGCCAGGTCGAACGCGGCGTTGGCGTGGGCCAGCACATCGTAGTTGATATTGCTGGAGAAGCTGCCGTTTTCGACGGCGTTGCTGGTGCTGTTGACCAGCACCTGTCCGCTGTGAGCACCGGCCGTGTTGGTGTTAAAGGAAAGCCGATGCGTGTTACCGCTGCCGAGGGCGTTGTCGGTGCCGGAGTTTGAACCGAGCACACCGCCGCTGCCGGAGACGGTGTAGTCCAGTTCGTCAGCACCGTTGGCCGCGACCACGGACGCCGCATTGGACACCGTGACATCGACGCCGGCCAGCGCTCCGACGATCACCTGGCCCGAGTAGGGGCCCACGCTCACCTGCATCCTGGCGGGCAACTGATAGTCGGCCACCAGCGGCAGGTGATCGCTGGCGTCGGCCAGAATGGTGGGGTAGATGGTGGGGTTGCTGCCGGTCACGATGCCGAAGGTGTGGTAGTTGGCGGAGATCAGGTCCAGGCCTTCGCCGTCGCCCATTTCGGTGCTGGGCAGTTGCAGATCGATGCGCGAGTAAAGGTCGTTGGAGCTGTAGGTGGCGTAGTTTTTCAGCGTGTTGTTGCTGGGATTCTCCTGGATGAACTGGCCGTTGCGGGGATCGAATGCCTGGCCGTTGCCGGTGGCAAGCATGTTGGCGTAGGCCTGCTCGGTGGAACCTTCGGTCAGGTTGAAGTCGCCCAGGTAGATGATGTTGGTCGAAGCGGGCAGGCTGTCGGCATCGCTGCGCATGGCGGCCGTTTCATTGGCGCGGCGCTGCTCGTTGGATGAGCCGGAATAGGCCTTGAGGTGCACGTTGTAGACGTAGAAAGCCGCGTCGGCGCTGGTGTAGCCGACGGGCTGAAACTTGCATCGCAAAGCGGGGCGGGTGCCGATGTCCACCGATTCTGTTTGCAGCAGTTGCACGGTGCTGCTGTCATAGACGATGGCCTGGGTGTTGTAGCCGTCACCAAAGCTGGCAACCACCGACTGGTAGCTGCTGATGCCGTACATCTGGTTGAGTTTGTTGGCCAGATCCTGGGCCTGGGGATCAGACTCGTCGATTTCCTGCAGGGCCAGCACATCGATGCGCTTGGCGATGCCGTTGACCACTTCGTCGCCGATCTGTTGAAGGATGGGCTGCCAGTAATTGTTCAGTTCGCTGGTGGTATTGGGTTCTCCCTTGGTGTTGTAGCTGACCACGCGCAGTTGGGCCGCGGCAGGGCAGGCGATGATGGTCGCAAGCAGACAGACGCCCCAGAAAGGCGCGGCGAGGCTGCGGGTACGACTCATCACATTTTCCCTATTTTCACAGCGTAAGAAAGCACCATGATAACCGACGGCCACAAAAAAACGGAGAGGAAACCAGGTTCCTCTCCGCGTGAAATTTGAAGGTTGATTCTGGTGACTCAGGCGACGCGGCGACGCAGGCCGAGCGCCACGATGCCGCAGCCGAGCAGGGCGATGGCGGCCGGTTCGGGGATGGCCACGGCAGCCAGCGCTTCGTCGAAGCTGAGGTCCGCACCGACGCCGAAGCCCCAGTTGTCGCCGAGGATCTGCAGGTCCGCCAGGTTCACGTTGCCGTCGCCGGTGAAGTCAGCCTGGGCCCAGGTAGCCGTGGTGGACTGCCAGTTATCGCCAAGGATCTGCAGGTCCGCGAGGTTGACGATGCCGTCGCCGTTGGCGTCGCCGGGATGCAAGCTCGCCGCCGCGCCGGCCGCCACGTCGAAGCCGTTGTAGCCGGTGTAGGTGGCGTCAAAGAAGAAGCTGTGAATGTTGGGGCTGCCGGTCCAGTTGGCCAGGTTGGTGGCATTTTCGAAGACCGACACGATGTTGTCGCTGCCGCTGCCGGCATAGCAGGACCAGTAGAGATTGCCATTGGAATCAAGGGCGATCTCGCGCGGCTCCATCGGCTGAGCATGGTCGGGGTCGGAAGCGGGAATGGTGACGGAGGTATTGAGCGAGATCGCGCCGGTGCCGGCGTTGTAGTCGTAGGCATAAAGAGTCGCGGTGAAATCGCGCCGGGTGACGGACGCATAAATGTGATTGGCGTCGATCTGGGCGTTGTAATAGACGTCGGTGAACTGGGCGTCAAACGATACTTCCGAGTTGGCGACCACCCAGTTGGAGGCTGTGGTGGGAGCCCAGCTCGCATCGTTGGCGGGGGCGACACCGGAGACATCCCATTTGACCAGATTGCCGATACCGGTGAAGGCCAGAACAACGTTGTCGTTGAGCCAGGTGGTGCCCTGCGAGGTCGTGGTGGTGCCGGCAATGGGCTTAAGGGCGGACAATGACCCGGCATTACCAAAACCGTCGCCGAGACCGGTCATGCGGGTGCCATTGGCGCTGGCGCCGCTGCCCGTTCCGACAGAAGTGCCGGCATTGTAGTCAAGCACAAAAATCGTCCCGGTGTCAACACCAGCCCAGGCGATCTTGTTGTTGGACGGATTCACCGACACGCCGCCGCCACGCTCAAGATTTGCGCCGCCGGAAAGAGCATTGATGCCCCAAATCGACTGCGAGGCGCTGGAGCCGTCGGTAGCGAGGTTGTGAATCTCAAAACCGGTGCTTGCATTGCCGAAGTTACAAGCCAAGAGGTTGCCGGCCGCACTGTGGTTGGCGCCGCCTGCGTTGTCGAAGGACATGGACTGCATGAAGGCTGGAGTCCAGCCCGGTCCGCCGGACCATGTGGTGGCGCTGGAGTCGTAAACGCGATAGGTATCGCTGCTCGTGCTGAGTCCGACGACCATGTCGTTCTGGCCGAACTGAGCCAAAGCCGGGGCAACAGAAAACAGGGAAAACAGCGCGGTTGCCGCGCAAGCGCTCAGTGTGCGATGGGCTGTCATGGCAATCTCCTTCTCGGTGGGTGGTTAGGATCAGGCTGTGAGCCGCGTCAAAAATACCGAGGGAAGGTCAGCCTTACAAGTCGCGGGGATTAGAAGCCGGTTAGCATTTGGTGAATCGCGGGCCTTTGCCCATGTGGCTGCCTGCGGGCGGGAGAGGCTATGATGGCTTGTGTTGGTTCAGTTGGGTGCCCGAAGGTCAGCCTGAGCCCTGAGCCGTCAGGCAGGAAACCCAGTCGCAGGCCTCGAAACAGACGCGCCTGACCCCGCTCTAACCGCCCTATGACGACCGATAATATATGTTATGTATAATTCAACAGCATGGCCTAAGTTGAGGCATAATACGCCATTATGACTAGTATTCTCGATCAGAATCCCGCAGAAACCGCTGTCAGCACCCCTCGGCCCGCGCCGAGCCTGCGTGTGGCGGCCCAGCGTTGCCTGGAAGCCGCGGTCGACCATCTGATCGGCCTGCAGCACCCCCAGGGCTACTGGTGCGGCGAGCTGGAAGGCGACTCCATCCTCCAGAGCGAATACATCCTGATGAAATGGATCGTCGGCCAGGAGGATGATCCCCGGCTGGTCAAAATCGCCAACCACCTGCGCGACCAGCAGCGGCTGGACGGCTCCTGGGGCCAGTACCCCGGCGGCCGGGTCGGCGGCGGCAAGCTTGACCTCAGCGCCACGGTCAAAGGCTACTTCGCCCTCAAGCTCATGGGCGACGACCCGGAAGCCGAGCACATGCGCCGGGCCCGTGATTTGATCCTCGCTTCCGGTGGCGCCGAAAGAATCAACAGCTTCAGCAAGTTCTATCTGGCCTGCCTCGGCCAGGTCAGTTACGACGCGGTGCCGACGATCCCACCTCAGCTCGTGTTCATGCCCAAGTGGTTTTACTTTCACCTGGACAAAGTCAGCGCCTGGTCGCGCACCATGATCGTGCCGCTGTCGATCGTCACCACGTGCAAACCGGTGCGCGATCTTCCTCAACACCTGCACATCGGCGAACTGTTCGCAAAGTCCGAGAACCGCGATCGCCTCTTGCCGACCGGTTTCGGCAAGTCGCCCGGCTGGACGAAGTTTTTCCTTTACGCAGACAAGGCGCTCAAACTTGCCGATCGCATCGGTCTGCTCAAACTCGGCCGCGCCCGCGCGTTGCAGCAGATGGAAGACTGGATGGTCGATCACTGCGAAGGCTCCGACGGCCCCGGCGCCATCTTCCCGCCGATCGTTTATCTCATCATCGCCCTGTGCAACTGTCGCGGCTACGATCCCGAGCATCCGGTCATCCGCGACAACCATCGCCACCTGGAAAACTACTTCATCCACGGCCGCGATGGTTCGCCGCGCAACTGCCCTGCCGACGCTGAGCCCGGTGATGAAACGATCCATCTTCAGCCGTGCGAATCGCCCGTGTGGGACACCGGCATTGCGGCTTACGCCCTGGTCAATGCCGGCCTCGACAGTTCGCATCCTGCCCTGCGTCGCGCCGCCGACTGGCTGATCTCCAAGGAATGCCGCAAGCGGGCCGACTGGGTCAACAACATCGAACGCGATGTCGATTTCTCCGGCTGGTACTTCGAGTTCAACAACCCCTGGTATCCCGATGTCGACGACACGGTGATGGTGTCGATGGTGCTGCGTCGCCTGGCGGACCTCGGTTACGAGCCCGCCCGCGCTCCGGCCGAGCGCAGTCTGGAGTGGGTGTTCTCCATGCAGAACGACGATGGCGGCTGGGCTGCTTTCGACCGCGACACCTGCAACCGCCCTCTTTACGATTGCGTGCCCTTTGCCGACCACAACGCGATCCAGGATCCATCCTGTCCCGACATCACCGGCCGCACCCTCGAGTGCCTCGGCACGCACGGCATCGACACGTCCAACTTTTATGTGCAGCGGGCCATCGAGTTCATCCGCTCGCACCAGGAACCCGACGGCTGCTGGTTCGGGCGCTGGGGTGTCAATTACATCTACGGCACCTGGCAGGTTGTCGGCGGCCTCAAGAAAGTCGGCTACGACATGAAAGCCGACTGGGTGCAGCGGGCCGGCCAGTGGCTCAAGGATCATCAGAAACCCGATGGCTCCTTCGGCGAAACGGCGGACAGCTACGAAGATCCCACCCTGCGCGGCACCTGCCCCTCCACCGCCTCGCAGACCGCATGGGCCGCCATGACCCTGATGAGCATCTACGGCCGGCGCGATCCCGACGTGCAGCGGGCCATCCAGTGGCTGTGTGATACGCAATTGGAAAATGGCAACTGGCACGAGCCCTACTTCACCGGCACCGGCTTCCCCCGCGTGTTCTACCTGCGCTATCACCTGTATCGTCTGTACTTCCCGCTGATGGCGATTGGACGATGGCTGGGGTGATTTGTGATTTGTGATTTTCGAATTGCGATTTGCGATCGATACATCCCAGGTCTCCTGCGCGAATATTCGAAATTCGACATTCGAAATCCGACATTTGAAAAATCACCCCGCTGGCGCATGACGGGTCCGATCGGCCCAAACCCGCCACGCGCGCAGCAAGGCGATCACATACCCCTTCCGGGGGAAGGCCGGCATCGTCAAGGCCCCGTAGAGCCGGAAGGCGACGCGCCTGT
>CAYYGM010000098.1:0-16276 GCA_964471555.1 uncultured Phycisphaeraceae bacterium | reverse complement strand
ACGATGGCGGGCACCGCGAGCATGATGAGCGTGGAAAACAGCACCGCTGTTCCGCCCGGCACGCACAAGGCCGCACTGTCCACCGGCACAAAACGCAGCCCCAACTCCGCACCAGCCAACTTGATCGGCTCCACTTGCGGGGGCATTACGTGCTGCTGATAAGCGCGGACGTTGGCGATGGCGGTCTCGATCGCTTCGCGCAGCTCGCCTTGCAAGTGGGCGTCGGCTTCAGCCAAATCTTGCGGGGGAACCCGGATGCGGTCAGCGGTGAAGTCGGGGTCGGTCCATTGTCGCATGTAAGCGACGACCGCCTCATCGCCGCGATTGTGCACGTCCTCGACGATTTCCGCCACGGTCCGGGCTTGCGGGCCAAGCAGCGACAGGGCTGCACGTCGCTTGGAAAGAAACTGCGCCAGGACCTGGTCCTGGCCCGGTTGTGTCAGGTCATAGATTGGAATCAGCGAGCCGCTCATAGACCCGCCATGATAGCCGAGGCGGCGACGCGGCTCGAATCAGCTCTTACGCACGAACAATCCGCCGCTGCGCTTGATGGCCCCGCGGATCTCGAGCATGGTCAACTCCGACTGGGCCTGTGACACGCTCAGCCCGGTGACGGCGATGATCTGGTCCAGCGTCTGCGGCTGCTCGATGGCGTCCAGGATGGATCGCTGCGGGGCGGTCGCCTGATCATTGAACAGCGAAGACTGCGGCTCAGTGGAACTTGTGCCGGCCTTGAGCAGTTGGCCGGTTTCGCCCAGGCAGTCGAGCACGTCAGCCAGGTTCGTCACCAGTGTCGCGGTCCCGTCACGGATCAGCTTGTGGCAGCCCTCGCTGGTGCGTGAATCGACGCGGCCGGGTATCGCCATGCACTCGCGGCCGTGCTCTTCGACGCATTGGCGGGCGGTGATCAACGCCCCACTGCGTTTGGCGGCTTCGACCACCAGCACGCCCAGCGAGAGGCCGGAGATGATGCGATTGCGCGCGGGGAAAAGCTCCGCCCGCGGTGACGTGCGCATAGGTACTTCGCTGATCACAGCCCCGTGTCCGGCAGCGATCTGGTCGAACAGGCTGTGATGTTCCGACGGATAGGGATCACAAAGCCCCGAGCCGATGACCGCGATGGTGCGGCCATCTACTTTCATCGCGCCGCGATGGGCAGCGGCATCGATGCCATACGCCCCACCACTGACGACGGTGAGTCCCGAGTCAGCCGCCAGGGACGCAATGCGTTCTGCCTGCTCGCGCCCGTAATGGCTTGCTCTTCTCGACCCCACCATGGCCAACGCCAGGGCATCCGATTCACACAGCTCGCCGCGCACCCACAGCAATCGCGGCGGATCAGGAATGTAACGCAGCAGTTTGGGATAGTCGGCATCGTCGAGGCTGAGCAGATGCACACCATGGCGTTCGAGCAGTTGTTTTTCCTGCTCAATTCGGCCCTCTTCGATAACAAGCTGCAATTCGCGGCGGATCGCCGCGGCGTTGGATTTGCTGATGCCGCGGATAGTGGCCCACTGGCTGACCGGGGCATCCACAGCCGCCATGGCTGAGCCGAACACCTCCACGCAGCGTCCAGCCAAGGTGTGGCCGATACCCGGGGTCAGCAGTAACGCCAGCATGTCGTCGCGCTCGATGGCGGACATGCGACCAGTGTATCGTGAACCTGCTGGGCCGTTGTCACAGCCGCGGGATCAGCCTACGATGGGCCGGCCAAAACAGGACATGAAACCGCGGAGACGCAGAGATCGCAGAGAGGAAAAGGTAGTGAACGCAGATAAACACAGATAAGACACTGATAAACGCGGAAAGATTCGATATCTCTGTTTGCCATCCGCGTCCATCTGCGTTCATCCGCGGTTTCTGACTTCCTCTGCCACCTCCGCGTCTCTGCGGTTCAAATTCGTTTCACCCCAAGGATACGACCATGAGCATTTTTGCCCCACGTGGCGACAAGCAGCAGATTGAGGAAAGCGATCAACTCGCCCCCAAGTTCGATGCCGACGGCCTGATCCCCTGCGTCACCACCGATCACCAGACCGGCCAACTGCTCATGTTCGCCTACATGAATGCCGAGTCCATGCAACGCACCATCGAGAGCGGCGAAGCCTACTACTACTCCCGCTCACGCAAGAAGCTCTGGCACAAGGGCGAAGAGAGCGGCCTGGTTCAGCACGTCCAGCAGATGCTCATCGACTGCGATCAGGATTGCATCTGGCTGAAGGTCAAAGTGGCTGACGTCCATGGCGGAGCGAGCTGCCACGTGGGCTATCGCACCTGCTTCTACAGGCAGATTCCCACGGGACAGCCCGCCGCCAGCCCGGTGAAACTCCAGTTCACCGAGACGCAAAAGTTGTTTGACCCCCGGAAGGTTTATCCGGGGAAGACTTGATCGTGAACTTGCGGCCAAGTCCTTCCAGCAGGGCGAAGAGTATCAGCGCACCGATGGTCAGAATTCCCGCCAGCAACCAGGGCGACACGCCCAGCAGGTCGGCGAAGGTGATCTTGTCGGTGATGGCGCCCGCCACGTTGCAGGTCACGTCGCCGGCATTCATGAAGCCGTTCTGGATTGAGGGATAAACCTCGGCGAAAATCGCTCCGCCCACGACCATGCCCACGATGCCGGGGATCGCATGACGTGAGCCGTCACCGAGGGCGGCGATACCAGTGCCCGGGCAGTAACCCAGCAGGGCCATGCCGACACCAAAGATCACGCCGCCGACCGCCACCGGTCCGAGCACCGCGGGCTTGAGGTGCATGGGCACATCGAGGCCCAAGCCTTTCATGGCCAGCAATCCCAGGGCGCCGGTGACGATGGCGGTCATCATGACCTTGAGCACGGTGAAGTCGCGCAGCAGGAACTGCCCGACGATCACGTTGTAGCGGGTGACGCCGCCCTTTTGCAGCAGGAACCCGAAGACCAGGCCGGTGAGGATGCCGTAGACAATCGTAAGCGGGGAGGAGAAGTCAAACATGCTGACGACCTTCCTTTCCAAAGAGAGCAAAGGCGGTGACCAGACCGCTGGCGAACATGGCGATGAAGAACGTCCAGGAGCTGACCGCCAGTTGCAGGCCGCCACTGAGCCCGTGTCCGGAGGTGCAGCCATCCGCCATGCGAGCGCCGAAGAGCATGATGGCCCCACCGAGAAATGCCAGGGCGTAACGCTTGAGCCTGTTGTCACCGAAGCGCCAACTCCACAGGGCGGGCACCGTTTCCGTGAACTTTGAGTTAGCGAGTTTGGCGGCAATGAAGGCTCCCACCGGCAGCATGAGCACCAGGAAGAACTGCCAGTCGAACATGACCTTGCCCTTGTCAGCGTTAAAGAGCTTGGCGTAGTAGGCGTTGGCCTGCACATGTTCGGACGAGGCCAGGCCGTTGATAAAGCCTGCCACTTTGGGCAGCGTGGTGCTGGTGCCCAGGGCCTTGTGCATCAGGCCGAAGGTCACCCAACTGAGCACCCCGATACCGACGCCGACGGCATAGGGGTTCCATCGGGGTTGTTTGAGAAGCTTCATAGAGCGTCTCCTTTCTGCACCCTTGGACCCCCGCCGGCCAGAATGGTTACAGAAAATCATGCCATGCCATGACTCGGTTTTCGCCGAAAACAGATTCATGCCGATAGGTTTCTGAAAATCCATCCACATCATGTAACCGCCGTGGTTGTCAAGGGTCTAAAGCGCAGCTAGGCTGCCGGACATGACGGACCGAGCGGCCAAACTGGACGAGGCGCCATTGGTGGCCGCGGCCAAGGCGGGCGATTACAACGCCTTCCACGCCCTGGTCGATGCCCACGCGCCGCACCTCTATGCCTTGGCCCGGCGCATCACCGGCCAGGACGCCGACGCGGAGGACGTGGTGCAGACAACGTTCCTCAAAGCCCTGGAAAACCTGCCCAACTTCCGCGAGGAATCCGCCTTCGGCACCTGGGTGCATGCCATCGCTGTCAACAACGCCCTGAAACTGCTGCGCCAGCGCAAACGCACCTGGGTGGGCCAACCCGGTGACAGCGATGACGACGCCCTGCCGCAGCCGCAACTGATCGCCGACTGGCGGCCGGGCGTGACCGAACAGGTCGAACAGCGCGAGTTCCACGAACTGCTGCAACAGGTGCTCGACGATCTGGACGAAAAACACCGCGTGGTCTTCGTGCTGCGCGACATCGAACAGATGAGCGTCAAGGAAACCGCACGGACACTGGGCCTGACCGAAAGCAACGTCAAGGTCCGCCTGATGCGGGCCCGGCTCATGCTGCGCGAACGCCTGACCGCCCTGCTGGGTGAAGGCCCCAACCTGAAGCCGGCCCATGACCACGCCACCGATCCGTTTCATGACACTCCCGGGGGTGATCATGCCCACGTGCTGGAGGGCAGGCCATGAACTGCGATGACATGCTCAAAATGATCAACCGCTACGTTGACGGCGAAATCGATCCGTCCATGTGCGCCAATCTCGAGCGGCACCTGTCCGAGTGCAACCCCTGCCGCGTGGTGGTGGACACCCTGCGCAAGACGGTGCAGTTCTACAAAGGCGACGAAATGACGGAGCTGCCCATCCAGTTCAAGAAGAAGCTGGACGACGCCCTGCGACAGAAGTGGGACCAGACGATGGGCAAGAAGTGATTTTCAGCCACGGATGAACACGGATAGTCACGGATAAAGAAAAAGACAATTCCTTCCATCCGTGTTCATCTGTGTATATCCGTGGCTAAAAATCATTGCCAATCACCATTGAGAAGCTGGTCGATGGCGTGGGCGACGCCGTGCTCGTGGTTGGCGGCGGTGACGTAGCGGGCGTGGCGACGGGCGAATTCGACGGCGTTGCCCATGGCGATCCCGCAGCCGGCCGCGGCGAACATGGGCACGTCGTTGATCTGATCACCCATCACCGCAACCGCTGATTCATCAATGCCGTGGCGGCGGGCGATCCATTGCAGGCCGGTCCATTTGTTTACGCCGGGTGCGAACATCTCGATGATGTGCACGCATTCGCCCAGCTCGTTGCGGACGATGCCGGGGAAGCAGTGGCCGCTGAACAGGCCATCACAGCGGGCGGCGATGCGCTGGTACGTCTGGTCAATGTCGGGAGCGTGCGAAACCATGCCCACACGCAGGGTGTGCGTCAGATCATCCAGCGTAACCACCGGCTTGAACAACACCTGCGAAGCGGTCATCTCGAACCACCAGCGGGTGTTATCCGACAGCTTGCCCTGGCCGGTGACCAGGTAATCGCAACCGCATGCCCCGCGCTCGCGGAAGACCAGCACGGCATCGGGCAGATCCTTCAGTTCATTGACCAGTCGCATGGCGAGCTTCGGCTCGATGCCGTCCGTGTGCAGGGCGCGGCCGGTCTTGATGTCGTTGACCAGCGAGCCAGTGACGAACACGCCGACGTCCAGGCCGGGAACGCAGTCGATGACCTGGTGGGCCTCGTTCCAGGCCCGGCCGGTGCAGGGAACCACCAACACGCCGGCCTCCTGGGCCCGGGCAATGGCGGCGCGGTTTTCGTCGCTCACCTGCCCGTCTTCGCCAAGCAGTGTGCCGTCTAGGTCAATGCCGATCATTCGATAACGCAACATCTACTCCAAACCCATTCGATTCGCCACGAAGGCACGAAGGTCACGAAGCAAGGCAGGGGAATTTGAAACGCAGAGACGCAGAGGAAGGCGGGAAACAGAGGAATAGCCACAAAAGGCACAAAATACACAAGGAGCAGTTTGCAAACCCCGAGCGTTGACCGGCTCTGATTTTGTGTCTTTTGTGTTTCTTGTGGCCATTTCGTTCTGTCTTCCTCCGCGTCCTCTGCGTCTCAGCGGTTCAAACTGGTATTTCCTCTCCGTGTCCTTCGTGCCTTCGTGGCTTTCCTATCCACTGAAACACTCCGCCAACTGGGCCGCGGTGTGATCGCAGACCAGCGACAGGTTCACGTTGGATCCGAGCAACTGGCCGGACTGCTCCAGGGCGTCGATGGCGCTCAGCCACGGCTCGGTCGCGGCGGCGTCACCGGCCAGTTCACCGATCCGGCGGGCCGCGTGCTCTGCCAGCAGCGACCACATCAGCGACACCGCCTGCTGATTCGCTGCTTCCTTGGAGGCATTGGCGTGATCGGAAACCCAGGCCTCGGCGAACTCGTTGATGAAGGTGTACACGTCGCTGCCGAGTTGGCTGTCGCTGCGGCCGCGGGCCATGTTGTCCAGGGCGGGGCCCACGCGCTCGACCCAGCGGGCCAGGCCGTAACCCATCGCCAATTGTGCCCGGCCGAGACTGCCCTGGGCGAAGGTCAGCACCGCCTGCCGCTGCTTCGAGTCCAGATCGTTTTCCTGCTCATCCAGCCACGCCGCCACCACCTCATCGCTGAGCCGATCGAAGCCCACACGCTGGCAGCGGCTGCGCACCGTCGGCAGCAGCCGATCCTCGCCGGCGGTCACCAGGATGATGATCGTCCCCTCCGGCGGCTCCTCCAGCGTCTTGAGCAGCAGGTTCTGGCCCGTGGGGTTGATCAATTCCGCCTCATCGACGATGAAAACCTTGCGACCGCCGGGCACCGTGGCCTTGCGATACACCGGCTCCAGCAGCCGGCTGCGCAGCACGTCCACCGGGATGCTCAGCAGCTTGCGGCTGCGGACCGCGGCGTCATCGCTGAACGCGGCCAGCTCCTTGTTGACCACGTGCAGATCAGGATGAGTCTCATCTTCAACTTTCAGCAGCAGGCAGGCAAAAGCCAGGGCGGTGGTGAACTTGCCCACGCCGGTCGGGCCGTGAAAAATGTAGGCGTGGTGCAGATGATCGCCGGCGATCTGATCGCTGAGCATCTTCACCGCACGCTGCTGGCCGCGAATCGTTTTCATGGCCGTTAGATGTTACCATGCTCTGCCTGCGAGGCCCGAATATGTGGATGATCCTGCTGATTCTGACCCTGGCGACCGGCGGCACACCTTACGTGGCGGCCTGCGGACGCAGTCCCATTCCCCAACCGGGCGAGGACATCCGCAAGCCCCTGCCCTTTACCCGACTGGCTCCAGAGGAAGCGCCCCCCGCCGCGCCCGCGCCGCCCCATGGTGCAGCCATCCCCTGGACCGAAGCCCATCTGCACGTCAATCAGACCGTGACCGTCGAGGGCACCGTCGTCGACACCCATCGCGTGTCCAGCCTCACCTTCCTCAACTTCGACAAGAACTGGAAAGACAAGTTCTACGTCGTGGTCTTCACTTCAGCCCATCCCTCCAGCTTCCACCCGGAGACCGCGTACCTCAACAAGAAACTTCGCATCACCGGCAAGGTGGTGCTGCACAATGATCGTCCGCAACTTCAAGTTCACCAACTTAATCAGATCGAGGTGGTTCCATGACCGCAGGCAGTTCGCAACAACCCATTCGCGTCGCCATCATCGGCGCGGGTCCGGCCGGCTTCTATGCCGCCAATCATCTGCTCTCCCAGAGCGACCTGGACATCGAAGTTGATATGTTCGACCGCCTGCCCACGCCCTTCGGCCTGGTCCGTCACGGCGTCGCTCCCGATCACCCCAAGATCAAGAACGTCACCAAGGTCTTCGACAAGACCGCCCAGAACCACAAGTTCCGCTTCTTCGGCAACGTCACCTGCGGCCAGCACCTCAAGCCCGCGGATCTGCGCCAGTATTACCACCAGATCATCTACACCGTCGGCGCTCAGACGGACCGCCGCCTGAACATCCCCGGCGAAGACCTGACCGGTTCGCACTCGGCCACCGAGTTCGTCGCCTGGTACAACGGCCATCCCTACTACCGCGACCTCGAATTCGACCTGACGCAGGAAAACGTCGCCATCGTCGGCATGGGCAATGTCGCCATCGACGTGGCCCGCATTCTCTGCCGCACGGTCGATGAACTGCGCGAGACCGACATTGCCGATTACGCCCTCGAACAACTGGCTGCCAGCAAGGTCAAGAACGTGGTCATGCTCGGCCGCCGCGGACCAGCCCAGGCCGCGTTCACCTTGCCCGAACTCAAGGAACTGAGCAAGCTGCACGGCGCCCAGTGCCGCATCCTGCCCCAGGAGGCAGCCCTCGACGATCTTTCCAAGGCTTACCTCGAAGCCAATCCTGACGCCACCGTGCAGCAGAAGGTGCAGTTGATTCAGGAATACGCCAACGCACCCGAAGCCAACCTGCCGCGCACGCTGACCATCCGCTTCCTCGTCTCGCCTACCGAGATCATCGAAAAGAACGGCCGCGTCGGCGCCGTCAAGATCGTGCACAACAAGCTGACCAAATCCGACGACGGCTCGCTGCGTCCCCGTGCCGTCGATACCACCGAAACGCTCGACTGCGGCCTGGTCTTCCGCTCCGTCGGCTACCAGGGCGTGCCCCTCGAAGGCGTCCCGTTCCACAGCAAGTGGGCGGTGATTCCCAACGAAAAGGGCCGCGTGGTCGATGACGACAAGGTTCTGCACGTCGGCGAATACTGTGCCGGCTGGATCAAGCGCGGCCCCAGTGGTCTGATCGGCACCAACAAGGGCGATGCTATCGAAACCGTCGAGTGCATGCTCGAAGACATCAAGGCGGGCAAGACGCTCAAGCCCGCGCATCCCACTGCCGAGGAAGCCGAGAAGTTCATCCACGATCGCCAGCCGGCGTTCTTCAGCTACGACCACTGGCGAACGCTCGATGAGTATGAACTGAACCTCGGTAAGCAGCACGGCCGCCCGCGTGTCAAGCTGACCACCGTCGAATCCATGCTCGACGCACTGTCGGAGTGATCAATCTTTGTTTAGCTCCGCAGCTTGCTGCGGATTCGCGCGGAGCAAGCTCCGCGGTTAAACATTCCGCGCCCATGACCACAACCGATCCTTACAACGCGGTGATCACCGAACGTTTCGATCTCAACGAGGATCTGGCCGTCCTGCGCGTGCGCCCCGAGAGCGGACCCGTGCCGCCCTTCGAGCCGGGCCAGGTTGCCTCGCTGGGACTGATCGATCCCGATCAGAGCATTGATCCCAACTCACCCCGGGCCGGCCGCAGCCGGGGACCGAAGATGATTCGCCGGGCGTACTCCATCGCTTCGCCGCCCCAGCAGCGCGAATATCTGGAGTTCTATCTCGTGCGCATCCGTGGTGGCGCCCTGACCAATTTGCTGTGGTCGATGAACGTCGGCGATCGCCTTTGGATGAGCGAAAAAATCGTCGGCTCCTTCACGCTGGAAGATGTTCCCGCGGACAAGACGCTGGTCATGGTCGCCACCGGCACCGGTTTAGCGCCCTTCCGCAGCATGTACCTGGCCCATCGCCACACAGACCGCTGGCAGCATTTCATTCTGCTGGAAGGCTGCCGCCACGTGCGCGACCTGGGCTATCGCGCCGACTTCGAGCAATATGCAGGCGAAGACCCCACGCTGATCTACGTGCCCACCATCACCCGTGAAGACTGGCCGGGCCGGCGCGGCCGCGTGACGGAACTGCTCGAACCCGGAAGGTTTCACGAAGTGACCGGCCATGCCCTCGACCCGGCCACGTGTCACGTTTTCCTCTGCGGCAACCCCGATATGGTGGACGACAGCGAACAGTTGCTGTTACCGCACGGCTTTGTCACCCGCGACCGCCAGCACCCGGATGGCAACCTCCACTTCGAACGCTACTGGTGAGCACGCGGAAGTGGTGCAGTTTCATCGCGAGTATGCTGCCGCAGGGTGAGTAACGGTTCGATGAGGGTCTATCGCTCCCAGGGCGGCCAACTTGTTGCTGAGTAGCTATCCTTTGGCACGATTGAGCGACCATACGGACATCCTGATCGTCGGAGCCGGCGCTGCCGGGCTGGCCGCTGCCATTTTTGCCCGTGAGTCTGCGCCGCAGAAGCGCGTGCTGCTGCTGGACGGCGCGAAAAAGGTTGGGGCCAAGATCCTGGTTTCCGGCGGCGGGCGCTGCAACGTCACGCATGAGCGCGTGAGTGCCGCGGATTACTTCGGCAATCAACGCCTGATCCGCAACGTGCTGGCCGCGTTCACCGTCAAGCAGACGACTGCCTGGTTCGAGTCGCTGGACGTGCAACTGAAGCGCGAAGAGACGGGCAAGATTTTTCCGGTCACCGACAGCGCCCGCACCGTGCTCGACGCCCTGCTGCATCGCTGCGCCGAACTGGGCATTGACATCCTCACCGACTCCCGCGTCACCGACATCGCACACCAGGATGGGGTTTTCACAATACGCCGCGGGCTGAGCGAAACGAAGCCCCGGATCACCGCGGACCGCCTCATCCTCGCCACCGGCGGCTGCTCCCTGCCCCGCAGCGGCTCCGATGGTTTTGGCTATCAGTTGGCTCAAAAACTCGGCCACAGCGTCACGCCCACGCATCCCGCACTCGCCCCCCTGGTGCTCGATGAGGGTTACTTTCACAAGTCGCTGGCCGGCATTGCCATGGATGTGCGTCTGACCACGTTGATCGACGGCAAAAAAGCCGACCAGCGAGAGGGGGCAATGTTGTGGACGCACTTCGGCGTCAGCGGCCCGGTGGTGATGGATGCCTCGCGGGTCTGGATCATCGCCCACGCCGAGGGCAAGCAGGTGGAATTACGCTGTCAACTCCTTCCGGGGGAGACGTTCGATTCGCTGGAGGGGCACTTTGTTCGCCGGGGCGCAGAGCATCCGCGGCGGACGGTGGCGCGGGCGCTGGCGGAGTTGATGCCGCAGCGTGTAGCCGATGCGGTGCGGGAATCGGTGGGGATTCGGCCGTGGGAGACCTGCGGGCAACTGGCACGCGCCAATCGCCGGGCTCTGGTGCATGCGGTCACGGAATTGCGGCTGCCGGTGGTGCGCGATCGCGGCTGGAACGAAGCGGAAGTGACGGCCGGCGGGGTGCCGCTGGAGGAGATCGACACAGCCACCATGCAGTCGCGCTGCTGTTCCGGGTTGTATCTGGTCGGTGAAATGCTCGATGCCGACGGGCGCATCGGCGGATTCAACTTTCAGTGGGCCTGGTGCACGGGTCGCATCGCGGGGCGTGCGATTGCTGCTACACTTTGACGCGGCAACGTGCAATTCAAACGGGGATTGTCATGACGAAGCGATTCCATTTCATCGTGGCCGGTCTGGCATTGGCGCTGGGTCTGGCGGGATCCGCCCAGGCCGGGCCATGGGAGCAGCAACGGGCCGAGCAGCGGCGTCAGCGGCAGGAACTGAGCGAGCTGGCCGCACAGGATCTCCAGAAGCGTGCCGAATCCGCGGCGGCGGTGATCGACAAGATGCTGTCGCGCGTCGAGAGCGGCGAACTGAAAGCGAACCGTGCTGATCTGTGGCACCTGGTGGCCGGCTTGGCGCGTTTATCGCCGGAGCATCTGGGCGATCTGCCGTTGCGCGTGCGCGGGTTGTCGGACGATCATGTAGGTGCGGATCCCGCATGGCCGGCGGCGTTGCAGCAGGCGCGGGAACAGTTGACCGCCCGGCCGTGGGAGTTGCTGCAGCGGGCGGCCGACGTGGGCAGCGTGGAGTTGGCTGCGGACTTCATGTGGGAAGTGCTGTACTTCGATCCGGACTTTGAAGCGATCCGCAAGGCGCTGGGCCAGGTCAAGGTTGAGCCGGAGTTGCTGGACAAGGCGATGCCGCCTGCGCCCAATCGGACGGGGCGCGGACAGGACCAGATTCCGGAGATCGCCAACTATGATCCGGATCGCTACTGGCTGACAGCGTTCAACGCCGCGCGCCTGCGAGAGGGCTTCATCTGGACACCGGCCTACGGCTGGGCCATGGCGCAGTATCCGCAGCGCTACCGCGATGGCTATGTTTACGATCTCGATCGCCGGAAGTGGACCACGATGGACGAAGCGAATCAGTATCACAGCCGCACCGGCCACGACTGGGTGGTGCCCACGCAGCACATCGAGCTGCACGGCTCGGCGGATTTGCAGATCCTGGCCGACGCCGCCACCAAGCTGGAAGCGCTGTACCGCGAGATTTTCCGCGTTTTTGCCGGGTTTTTCAGCGATTCACGCCGCGTCGATGCTCTGCGCCTGGCCCTGGGCCTGGGTGACCATCCGCCGCTGAAAATCTGGCTCTACCGCGATCACGATGAATACGTGCGGCGCAGCGGCGCGGTGGAATGGAGCGGCGGCGTCTTCAACTCCGGCAACGGCGTGGCTTACTTCTACGGCCGGGCCAATGACACCATGTTTCACGAGTTCACCCACCAGGTGCTGCAGGTGATGACCGGGCGCAACGGATCACCGGCCTGGCTGACTGAAGGCATCGCCACGTACACCATGACGGTGCGCTTCGACCTGGGCCGAGCGGTGATCCCGGGCATGCCGTACGAAGCGAACATCGCCCTGAATGACCTGCTGGAGATCAACAGCAACAAGGCCTGGTACCGTGCGGTTGAACAGGCAATGCGTCAAAGAAGCAATTCGCCCTACCAGGCGGCCGGTTCGCTGTGCACCTTCTGCATGAACGGCGAAGACGGGCGCTTCCGGTCGGACTTCGTCGATTTCCTGCGCGACAGCTATCGCGGCGCGGCCAGGAACTACAAGGTGTGGGACTACCTGGGCATCAGCCAGCAGGACTTCGCCCAGCAGTACGCGCAATGGGGAGCCGGCGCACGGTTCGGCCAATGATCTCACTGATCCACGTGACCCGGCGGCCGCACGCCCGTGCCCTCGCGCTTGGTCAGGGCATCGCCCAGATCAGCGCGGGCGATTTCCGCCAGGGCGCTCAGTTGTGCGACGATGTCCGGATGCTGATCGATCACATTGTTCTTCTCACCGATGTCGCGGGACAGGTCGTAAAGCTCCAACCCTGATTCACCTTCGCCATACTTGCCGGGCCAGCCGTCGCGGCCTGGGGTAACGCCGACGTAGGATCGGTACTTGTGCGGGAAGACCAGTTTCCACTGGCCCTGGCGCACGGCTCGCAGTTCGCGCCCGTAGTAGAAGAAGTAGTGATCGCGTCCGTGGGAGCCCAGTTCGCCGGTCAGCAGCGGCAGCATGCTCTGGCCGTCGATGGGATGTTCGGGCAGCCTGGCTCCGGTGATGGCGGCAATGGTGGGGAAAATGTCGATGGAGGCCGCCAACTGCCGGCATTCACTACCGGGGGCGATGTGGCCGGGCCAGCGCATGATGCAGGGAACGCGAGCACCGCCATCCCACATGGTGCCCTTGCCTTCACGCAGCGGGCCCGCACTGCCGGCATGATTGCCGAAGTTCAACCACGGGCCGTTGTCGCTGGCGAAGATCACCAGCGTGTTGTCGGCCAAGCCCAGGCGATCGAGCGTGTCCATGATGCGGCCAACGGACCAGTCGATCTCCATGATGACGTCGCCGAACTTGCCCTGGGCACTGAGGCCGCGGAAGTGATCGGAGACACCCAGCGGCACGTGCGGCATGGAATGAGGCACGTAGAGAAAGAACGGCTCATCCTTGTGCCGCTCGATGAAGTCAACCGCATGACTGGTGTAGCGGGCGGTGAGCGTGTTCTGATCGCTGAGCGTGCGGATGTAGCCGATGGTCTGGTTGCCTTCGATCAGGGGCAGCGGCGGATAGCGTAACAGACGCGCGTACTCGCCGGGGTTGTCCGGGTCCACGGGTTGTCCGTCGAAGCCGACGGGCCACATGTCGTTGGAATAGGGCAGGCCGAAGTATTCATCGAAGCCGTTCTGCAGGGGCAGGAATTGTTGCTGGTGGCCCAGGTGCCACTTGCCGAAGATGCCGCAGACATAGCCGCGGGGCTTGAGCATCTCCGCGATCGTGGTTTCGTCAGCGTTGATGCCGATGTCGTACCACGGCGCCAAGGCGCCCAGGATGCCGACGCGGTTGGAGTAGCAGCCGGTCAACAGCGCTGCCCGCGAAGCGCTGCACACCGCCTGGGCGACGTAGAAGTCGGTGAAGCGCATACCCTGGCGAGCGAGGCGATCGATGTTGGGTGTGGCGAAGCCGGTCGCGCCGTAGCAGCCCAGGTCGCCGTAGCCCTGGTCGTCGGTGAAGATGATCACGACGTTGGGCCGATCGCGGTGAGCTTCGACTGTACGACCCATCCATTGCGTGCAACCACCAAGGCAGCACAGGGCAGCCGCCTCGCCTGTTCGTCTGAGGAATGTGCGACGATCCATGCCTGTCTCCTGTGTGGGCCTGGTCCGGATCGCCATGATACAGCGCGCAGCTATTCAGGGTGGGCGTCAATGAAAGCCTTGAGGGCGGGCGTGTCCAGCGTGCGTGTGATACGGAAAATCCCGGCCGGGCCCAGGTGCTCACCCATGTACACGAAAATGTGCTGAACGCCGGCCTTTTCATCGATCACCGCCCCGCCGGGGTGCATGCCGTCGGTGCCGGTGACCATGTTGCCGGTGCGGGCGATCAGCGTGCCCTCGAAGCGCCAATCGCTGGAGCCGTCAAGCAATTGCTGCGGGTCGATGCTCCAGAGATTGAGCGTCATGCGCAGACGCTGCTGCTCGCGGCCCTGCCCGCCGCCGTTGCGATTGGTGGCGACTGTTTCAATGCGTTTGGTGACGGGATTGTAGGAGACATCGACGGTGTCCTGCGACCATGGGCCATAACCGTCGATGGCGATCTCATCGGTGATGTCGGTGACGCGCATGGTGGTGAGTGCGGGCGTCAGTGGCAACCAGCCATCACGGCTGACCAGTTGCAGGTAACGCCAGGTGCGTGTCTCCGGCTCATAACTTTCTTTGGCGTGACAACGGGCCACGATGATCAGCGAACCTTCGTACATCATCGCGGCCGGCTCGACAGCCTGGGCGATCTCCGGCTGCTGCTGGACGATCTCGTGCCAGGTTTCGCCACGGTCCTGGGAGTAGCGCACGACCAGGTCGCTGCCCTTGCCGTGAGCGAAGGTGACCAGGCCGTACTTGGGATGCTCGATCACACGCGGCCCGTTGTTGGCCTTGTCGCCGGGCAGTTGCGCTTCGCTGAAAGCCTGCGGCAGATGCTCCCACGTTGCGCCCTGATCGCTGCTGCGAAAGACGCCATATTCCGAGACCAGCACCACCGTGCCATCTTCCAGCGTGACCATGCCGTTGCCGAAACCCAGGCGGCAGCCTTCGGTCGGCGTTTTGACGAACGTGCGCATGTCCACCGGCCTGGACCAGGTCTGACAACCATCCGTCGAGCGGGTCATCATCACCTTGCTCAGATATTCATCCTTGGGCTTGGTGATGCCGAAGCGCGGCGTGTGCTGCGGCTGACGCAGATAAACCACGATGACCGTGTCGCCCGTCCTGGTCGCCACCGGCCAGCCGAAGTGCGCATTGTCGCCCAGCAACTCATCGCCCCAGGGCAGTGCCACCGGCTCAATGACCAGCGGGCCTTCCTTCTGCGTGTACTTGTCCATGAAAAAGCGGTTGATGCGCAGGCAGCGGGCGATCAACTCCTCGCGGCTGGTGATGTACACGCCCTTCTGCTCGGCCTGTTCCTGCCCGAGCGATTGTCCACACAATGCTGACGACACCACAGCGATCCACAGCACAGTCGAAAACATTTGACGCATGTTGGTTCCCCAATTCAGATGCAGCCCGTGACCCATACTGCCGACGATCGGCCTGCGCATTCTAAAACATGCTCATGGTTTCGGCCAGTAGTCTGCATCGCCCGGCCCGCGGTAAGGCTCTGAGGCCAGATAGCAGTTACGTAGGATCCCGGCCAGTTCATTGCCCGAAGAGTCCAGCGGCTGGAGCCGATCCTCCAGCGTCATGATGAACTCATCGCGCAGGGCCGGCCAGTAATCGACCACGGACAATTGTGTGTCCACCTCGTGCCGCCACTCGGCCCAGGGTGCGTAGCGCCAGTCGCCGTCGAGCACCGTGTGGTGATGGATGATCGGGCCGGTGAACTTGCTCAGCGCCTCCACCGGCTGCTCAAACGACGCCCTGGCCCGCGTCTGGCGGGAGCCGGGCAGTTCATCGAACATGCTGACCATCCAGGAGGAAGCCTGGTCGCTGATGAGTTGGGCTTCGCTGACCAGGAAATCCTGCGTATCGGTGAAATGGCCGGTGGCGCTGCGCACCTCCAGGCTCGGAGCTTTGCCGCCGAAGAAGACTTTGTTCAACGCGCTGTTGGTGTTCGGCCCCGGGGCATCGACGATCTGCCGCCAGGCCTCGTAGCGATCCACCACCGCCACCCGCTGCAGACGCTGCATGTTCAACCCGAAGAACAGCAGCAAAGCCAGGATCAGCAGAATCAGCGGCAGTGACAGCACCGTCTCAGTCATGGCGGAGCCGAAGTTTCGTCGCCTGTGTCGGGGATTCATGGTTACTGCTTTACAACGTTGCTGCACAATTCTAATGCACCATCAGGTCCGCCTGCACCAGAGG
>CAYYGM010000097.1:0-16381 GCA_964471555.1 uncultured Phycisphaeraceae bacterium | reverse complement strand
GTCCGAAACCGAACGGCCTTCCATAAAGGGACGCAGCGCAACGTTTGTGCGCGCCACGACACCTTTTTCGCCCACTTCCGGGGGCGTAAGTGCCGACGCAGGCAGCAATAGAAATTTTTTCGCGCGACCTTGAGAAAAATGAGAATCGCTGGCCAGTTTGTGCGCGCCACCTGGCGACTGTTGTCCTACCCCCTCTCCCCTTTTCCGGGGGCGGGAGAGGCCCGGGGTGAGGGCTGAACGCCCCTGCGAAACGTATCAGTACAACCCAGGAACCGCATCCAACAGCACGTCTGGTCCAATTTCCGCGCTGCTGCATGTGGTTTGCCGAGTGGGGGTCTTGCGCTTCTCGGCCGCGGTGCGGCCTGCGATGCTCATACCCCCACACCCCCGGAAAACCAAGGAAAAGGAGCAGGACGATGTTGCAGCAGGGGCTTCGCCGCTCCCCGGAAGTGCCCCTGCTCCCCGGCTCCCCCACGGAAGGGCTCATGGGCCGGCACAATCACATGGTCGCCACTCACAGCCTGCATCAGGCCCCAACTCTTCCGGGGGAAGCCGGGCCGGCGCTTGAGGCCTGCTTCCCAATCAAAGCAACTCGCGACACATTACCTCTCCCGGACTGATATTATTAAAGTTTGAAAAATACGACCAATCAATTACTATGAAAGATACATGTCGCTTTTGTGGAGTAAGCGCAATAACCATAACATCGCCTAAACCTGATTATGGCCAAAACCACATCGAAACATCTTGACATCTGGAAACCAGTAGTAGCCAAAGAACTACTGCATCATAACTATCGCATGATTATGGAGTTTGGCAGTCAGGCAACACGTGATGTGCTGACAACATGGGCGGATGGGTTCAGGGATCGGGATGGGAAGTTCGTACAAGAATTTCAACGAACCTTCGATTCTGCTTTTTGGGAGTTATATTTATATGCATGTTTCAAAGAACTGGGTTTATCTCCACAGGTTGATCAGCACGCGCCGGATTTCATGCTCAAATTTAGAGACGGCGACGTGGCCGCAGAAGCAACAATAGCAAGAGAGGCCGATGGATATCGACCCGAATGGGATAAAGATGACCTGATTCACTCGCGGCAGATTACTGAATTGGCTCAACGCATCCGTTATACAACGGTTAGACTTGCAAGCCGTTTTGTATCCAAGGTAAATGAATATCGTAGCAACTACGCTCAACTTGCACATGTAAAAGACAAACCGTTCTTGCTATGCATTGCCCCATTTGATCAGCCATTTACATTTGATTTGGCCCAACAGGCGATGCGTCGTGTTTTGTATCGGGCGGATACGCCGATCATCCATCGGCACACGGAGTCCAGCGAACCCCTGATTCTCGGTATATCAGAAGTTAACACCATAACCAAGGATAGCGGAGCTGAATTTCCGCTCGGCTATTTTTGTGATGCTGCGTATTCAGAAGTCTCAGCAGTACTGTTTAGCACAACTGCAACATGGAGCAAAGTGCGTGCAATATCTGATGATCCCGAAAGTAACACCATCTTCCGCGCGGAGCGATTTAACGCGTATGGAACCCTTCCGCTTGAAATAGTCGGGCAAAAGCCACACTATCGAGAAACTCTACTCGACGGATTAATTCTCTGTTTAAACCCATTTGCTGATCGCCCGCTGGATACTCAGACATTCTTAAATCGAGAAATCGCAATCGACACATGGGACGTTAATCGGGGGACATATTACGGGGCAGCGCCCCATGAGTGGCTGGTTCGTCGCTTCTGCTTCACTGCTCGCGAGGTTGACGATCCTAGGCCACCCCAACCTTCTACCCCCAATAAGTACAAGGACATCAACAAACCTGAATGGCCGAATGGTGAGTTACGGAAGGTGCCAGTTATTATGTGGCCCGCATCAACAAATTGGATGGCTCATTATGATGGATGGACTATTGTCGTTTTGCATGACGGCATTGATGGTACGTGGCACGCTTTTGCCGTGCACCAAATCGCGCACACTGTTCCTGAAGTACGGGATATCAACTTGAATGAAGAGGTTCCATCGCTATGGCGCATGGACGATCATGTATCCAGAGATGCAGCTTTTGACGACATAAAAAATGCGATCAATAAAACTAATCAGGGATATGATGAAGACCACCAGCAATACAAGATGTGAAGAAAAGGAAAAATAACTTGTTTAATCAGTTAGGGTGTAGGTGCGGATAAGGATCAGGACGGATCACTGGCCAGGGCGTGGCTGACTTCATTGGGGGTAAAGTGAAAAGTGAAGGTCGCCAGGAGATCAACCGGCGCGGGCCAGGCGGTGGTTGACGGTGCGCCGGAAGGTGGTCACGGCGGGGCGGTGGCTGGCGAAGTAGTCTTTGAGAAAGTCAACAGGGTGATAGTCGGGCTGCGACGCGGGGCGGGTGTCCGGCGAGGCGTAGCTCGCCGGCTATTGGATGAGTTTGGGGACGATCAACAGATCGCCGCCATCACGCAGCTTGGCGTAGCTCGCCGGCTATTGGATGAGCTTGCGGACCTACTCCCTACTGCCTACTCCCTGCCCTCATTTCGGCTTGCGGGGATCCCAGTAGCGCTGCTCCTGGGCGACGTCGTTGATGGCTGAATCCATCGGCTCGACGTGGCTGTCGGCGAAGAGGACGTTGGCGCGTTTGGAGTGGCGGAAATCGGGGCGGCCGAAGCCGTCGACGTTGTTGGTGTCGCCGGGGCGGGTCACGTAGGTCCAGAGATAGCCGTTGCCGGCGGGGGCGGTGTGGTCGATGGTGACGAGTTTTTCGGAGGGTTTATCGATGAGCGAGGAGAGGATGCCGAGGTTGACCGGTTTGGTGACGCCGTTCCACCCGGCGTGAGGGTAGTCGGGGCCGGGTTCAACCAGGTACTGCACGTTGTAGCCGTAGCTGGAGGTCCAGTTGCCAGTCCACTCGAATTCATGGGTTGGACATAGCCAGACGAAATCGCCGGTTTTGATCACGGACTGCAATGAATAGGCGAAGTATGGGGCCAGTCCTCGTGTCGCCAGGTCGCCCCAGGCGCCGTCGGAGCCGGAGTCGGGCATGCGGCCCTTGTGGTCCACGCCGTAGGCCTCGATGGCGATGCCGATCTGCCGCTGGTTGCTGCGGCACTTGACCTCGCGGGCGGACTCGCGGGCCTTGGCCAGGGCGGGCAGGATGATCCCGATGAGAATCGCAATGATCGAGATGACCACGAGAATTTCAATCAAGGTAAATCCCCGGCCGGTCTGCTGGGATCTACTGAAAGCAATGAGCATGAGGGCGCTTCTCCTGACTCCCTTCCGTTCGGCCATTATAGCCGTGCATGGGCTGCTGAATAGTTTATCGATGGAATATCGCGCGCCAGGCAAGGCACCTATCCACAGCAGTTTGCCTATTGTTTCAACAATTCCTTCAGCGGTGGGGCCCGGTGCACGGATTTCGACAGGTCCGGGAGCGACGCCGGCTACAGCCCGACGCGGCTTTGACCTGCTGACCTGCTGCTGATGCTCAACCTTTTGCGTACCCGGGCAGGCAACATTTCGACAGTCGGGCTTGACAACCATGTGCCCGTCGGGCGTCTCAGCCGATGGCCAAAGTTTCGGTGAAGTTGTGATAGTCATCGACGCTGGCGTTCTGGAGGCAGGCTTCGATCACCTGGCGAGCGCCGGGCAGCAGGTCGTCTTCGAGGTACTGGCTTAGCTGCTCGTGGAAGAAATTGCGGAGCATGGCTGCGCCCTGGTCGTAGGCATCCGGGCCAACCTCCGGCTGCGTCTCGACGGCGAGGAACCAGCGGCTGAGCTGCGAACCTTCCACCTGCATGCTGGATAGCGTCCAGCCGGCAAGGGAACAACGGGCCGGTGTGATCTGCTCGGGACGGAAGGGGGCCTGACCGCGGCGGGCGAGGTATTCGCGGGCAATCCACTCGGGCATGAAGCCCACCTTCCAGGCGCCCACGTGCTGATTGGGCAGCAGGACGAACAGGGTGTTGGTGGTGGCGAAGAACTGTTTGAACAGGAGGTTGGCCTGGTCCACGCGGCGGCCGGTGGCGAAGGGCCAGTACGATCCGACGCCTTCGCTGGATAGCTCGCCGCTGCTGGTGATGGAAGGGTTGGCGTAACCGCGCGGGGCGACCAGCCGCCACAACCACGCCAGGGCCGGCGGCAGGATGTGCAGGAAGCCGAGGATGCCGTAGGACGGATTCTCCGCCGTGCAGGGCGGGGTGCGCACGCCGAAGCTGCGGATGTCCACGGTGACCGGCCCATCAACCACGCCGGGCACAATCTGCCGCGGCAGGATGACGCGCGGGTTGGGACACGCCACGCCCGGCTCGTCCTGCATGTGCTCCCAGATCAGGGCCCGCGAGTGCGGCACGGCATCGATGTTGAGAAACAACAGCGGCTGCTCGGGGCTGGCGGTCAGTCGTTCCAGGTGCGGGTCGGTGCCGTAGCGGTCGATGTGATTGACACGGACAAACCAGGCATCTTCCGCATCGACGAGCGTGAGCTTTTTGGTGGCGGGGATCTGCAGATCGCTGGGGCACAGGGCCATGTCATCGGCCACGGGGCGCAACTCGCAACCACGGGCCAGAGCCAGGTGGCGTGTTTCATCGGTCACGACGTTGCGGCCCAGCAGCAGCCGGCCATCATCTTCACGGTGGATCTGCTCGAGCATCTCGCTCTTGCCGCCGCCGCTGGCGCCTTCGTGCATGATGGTGACGTGGTTGTCATAGGGCGTGACGACCACGCATGCGGAGCAGTGGGCGGTGATCCAGCCGTCCTTTTCGCCGAGGTTGATCAGCACACCGTAGATGCCCTTTTTCGCTGACGGGCCGGGGTAGAGGTTGTAGCTGAACAGTTCGTGCAGGTTGTCGCGGCGGTTGTGCACGACGATCTGGCGGCCGTCGAAGTGCGTGTGACGGAAAGGCGGGGCGACGTAGATGATGGCCCGCGGGGTGTAGCCTTCGGGCACCTGATCGGCGCTGAGGATGCCCTGCAACAGGGCCAGGCCCATGGCGAAGAACCCGGCATTGGCGGGGGCGATCACCAGGGCGTTCATGCCTTCGTCAGCAGCACCCGCGATGAACGGAAACACCGCCAGTTCCTGCTCGGCCAGCCAGTCGAATGTCTCCTGCCGCAGGGCGTCGAAAGGCTTGCCATAGCGGTCAGCGAAGCGAGGCTTGTTGGTGGGCTTGTCGTCGCCGATGACCATGCAGTCCGGATCACGTCGCCGCATGTACGGCTCGAGATAATTGGCGGAAATGCCATTGCGCACGCGGCAGACCCGGGCCTCGACCACGCGACCGTGCCCGGGCACGTCGTAGGCCACTTCGTGAAAGCCATCGGCCCCGGCATCGCGCACGGCCAACTCAAGCAGCGACTTGACATCGTGCGCCACGATCACCGACGGCGCTTTGCTGAGCAGCTCGCTGGCTTCGGCGGGCAGGTTGATCCGGGCTAACACGTCGTCCATCAAACCAGGCATGGCAACTCCTTGGGTGTGAATCGAAAAACCGCGTGGCCAATCGTATGCCGCCACCAGGGCACGGGCTTCGCTGTGACCCAAGATTTTTTGAGGAAGGGGGGCAACTGTAAGCTCTTGAAAATTGAGCTTTTGAGATGCCGACGCCGCCCAGGAAAGCATCTATAGTCAGTCAAGACCGACTGGTTCAGCCGGAGGCCGACGCCCCCGGACGATGGGCGACAGCCAGCAGCGATGAGCCAAACGGCAGGCGGCGACGTCTGCGGATCAGCGGCCGCTCCCATGCCAGCATCAGCTTGAGCAACCCATTGACCCCCGGGACGACCCGCAACTCTTTGGCTACCTGTTGTTGCGCCTGCGGCGCCTGGCGACGACGCGCCAGCCGAATCAGCGGCGCCATCACCGCCATGAACGGCGTCAGGTAATCCACCTCGAATCCCGCGGTCGTCATACGCTCATGCAACTGGGCCGCTTCGTATCGTCGGCAATGGTGGGCTGCCACGTCGAAGTAGCTCCAAAGGCTCATCGAAGCGGGAACCGTCAACAGCAGCGAGCCGCCGGGTTTCAAACCGGCATGCAAATGCGACAGGGCGGCCGCGTCGTCGGCGATATGCTCCAGCACATCGAAAGCGCACAACAGATCGAAGGGCTGATCAAACGCCGGCCGGCTCACGTCCATCCGCAGCAACGGGCATTGCACCCGCTTGCGGGCGATGTCCAAGCCCTCATCGAACAGGTCCGCGCCGATCACCATCGCCCCGCGACATTTATCCTCCAGCACGCGCAACACGTTCCCGGTGCCGCAGCCGACTTCCAGCACGCGGTAGCCTGCGGGCCGATCGCGCACCAGTTGCTCCACGATTGCAGCGATCACGCGATTGCGGGCGGTGAACCAGAAGTGACGATCCTCCGCCGCCGCCAGCATCTGGAAGTAAGCTGCGTCGTACCCGCCGGGTTCTGAATGCTGCGCTTGGGCCTTCACCATTTACCGCTTGCGAAAGACGAAAAGTTTCTGCGTGCCGTATTCCCCTGCCGGCGGCAGTTGGGCGAAGAAACGATTGAAGTGCATCAGGGGATCGGCCACATTCACGCGCCCGCCCAGGGCCGCATCAAGCAGCGGCTTGAACACGCGCGTGCCGACGTAATAGGTGCTGGCGAAATTGTTCACCTCCACCAGTTCCGCCTGCGGCCTGGCTGCTTCAATTACCTGGTTTTCGTCCAGATATTGATTGAACGGCGGCATCGGGATCGGCTCCAGACCCCACTCAGCCCGAAAGGCATTCAACGACTGCCAACCCTGCAACGTTGCTTCCGACAGCAGCAGCAACCCGCCTTTTTTCAGCACGCGCAGACAGTGGCTCAACGATTGGGCCTGCATCGGCCAGGTCATCAGGTTGATCAGCACCCGCGTCACCACCACCTTGTCGTACGTTTGGTCCGCCATGGGCAGGTCGGTGATGTCCGCCACGTCAAAGCGCAGCCGCTCGGCCACGGAGGCGTTCAGTTCCTTGAGGCGACTGCGGGCGATGTCGATCATCTGCGGGATGTAATCGATTCCGTGGACGCGGACGCCGTGGTGCTGCTGGGCGTACTCGATGGTGGACCAGCCGTTGGCGCAGCCGGCATCGAGCACCAGGTCGCCGTCCGACAGATAGCGCGTGAGGTTGCTGACCTCCATCTCGATCACCGGGCGATCGGACCACGAGGCATCGGGCGATCCGCCGTGGGCCACCGCCTGGTCGGTCCAGAACTGTCGAATCTGCTCCGGTTGAAAGCGTTCGCTCATCGTGTTCGATCACTCCGTGGGCGGATTCGTGGATGCGGGGGCCTGTGATTCGCTGCGCTGACCGACGACATAGGACGGCCGCTGCATGGCGCGCCAGTGCATCCGGGCCAGGTATTCGCCGATCATGCCCAGAGCGAAAAGCTGGGCCCCGGAGAAGATCACGATCACCGAAGCGATGAAGGTGAAGCCGTGAACCGCTCCGCCCCGGACCACATAGGTGCACAGCACGAACACCAGCAGAATCAACCCAATGACGGCGAAGAAAAACCCGACATAGCTGGCCAGTGTCAAGGGCAGTGTGCTGAAGCCGGTCAGGACATCGAAGGTGTAATTGATGAGCTTGCGCAGCGTGTAATTGGATTGGCCGATCTGTCGGGGATCGAAGCGGACAGGCACGTACCCGAAACGCCGCGTGCCCCAGCTCAGCAGGACATCGATCGACACCGCGTGGCAGGAGAAGTCGGCAAACGCATGGCGAAGCGAAGCGCGAAAGACACGAAACGCGCTGACGTGACGCGCCGCGGCGGCGCCCATCACCCCTTGCAGCGTCCGCTTGGTGACCCAGGTCGCCAGGTTGCGCCACAACCCATGCTGGCCCTGCCGGGGTGTGCCATAGACCACGTCAAATCCCTTGGCCAGTTCATCCAGCAGGTTGGGGATTTCTTCCGGCGGGTTCTGCAGGTCGTCGTCGATGGTGACGATCGTGTCGAAGTTCGCCGCCCGGATGCCGCAGAGCAGGGCGCTGTGCTGGCCGTAGTTGCGCATCAGGTCGAAGCCGCGGACGAAAGCGTGTTTGGCTGCCAGCTCGGTGATGACCCGCCAGCTTCCGTCGGTTGAGCCGTCGTTGACCAGGATCATCTCGAAAGGCTGACCCCGTTGTCGCAACACCGCCTCGGTGCGCTGGACCAGCAGCGGCAACGACTGCTCGCTGTGATAGACCGGAACGACGACGCTGATGCCGGGCGCAAGCTCGCTCATGGATGGGCCGATGGTCGCCCGTTTACGCATGGCTGTCAAGCAGCGCAGGCGGCCCAGGCCATGCGGGTTGCGGGGCGGATTTTGTCACTTGCGGATCGTGCACCACACCATCGGCAGCACGGTCAGCGCCAGGTTGAAGCGGGTCATTTGCCAGTCGCCGCGCGAACCGGCCAGCAGGTGTTGCATCTGCTGCTGCGTGCGCATGAACTGTCCCCGGTCCGTCTTGCGCACCAGCCAGGCAAACGGGTGATGCCACGCTTTGTCGGGATAGATTCCGTCGATGATGGTCACTGTGCCGCCCCGGCGACAGACGCGCAGCATCTGGGCCACGGTCTGGCGGGCCATCGCATCCGGCAGATGATGCAGCAATGCCACGCACCAGACCATGTCGAACGACTCGTCGGCAAAGGGCAGCTTGTCGCCGGCTCCCACCACCGCGCGCCCGCCGCGCCGGGTGTAGAATCGCACGTAGTTTTCCATCAGATCCACACCGATGGGTTCGATGCCGCAGCTTGTCAGCCATGACGCGGGTCCGCACGCCACGTCCAGCACCCGTTGCGCGGGCGGCATCTGCCGGACCATGCGCCGCATTCGACGTTTGAGTTGCGTGGCGCTGCCCGGCGCAGCCACAAACCGCGCCGTCCAATACACCCACGGCGCATTGAGCACGCGGTAGATTCCGCCCCGATTGGTCACCGACTCGTCCATCGTTCGGCCCGGTATGATACCGCCATGCGCCGACCTCGCTGTGACTTCTGGATCATGCTCGGGTTGATGCTCGGCAGTGTGTTGTACTACCTGAGCTATGCCCACACGTTTCTGGATGCTTCATCGCTCAATGATGAAGGCTTTTCCCTGTACGGCGCGGTGCGCGTGATGCATGGGCAGCGGCCGCTGGTTGATTTCTGGTCGTACCCGCCGGGACGATACTGGCTCCTGGCCGGCGTGTTCAGCGTGTTCGGCGTCAACGTGCTGACGGGGCGGGCGGTGCTGGCGGTGTTGATGGCGCTGAAAAACGGCCTGGCCTACGACATCGCCCGCAAGTTCATGCCGCGCTGGGCTGCGATCGCCTGCGTCGCCACCATCGTCCTGATCCCCGGCCTGTGGCACAAGGTGTTTTACAGCCTGCTGATGTTCGCGCAATTGCGCGTGCTGCTGTGGTATCTGGAACAACCCGGCACACGACGGGCGATGGCTTGCGGTCTGGCGGCCGGGGTGTCGTTCTACTTCCGCCAGGACACGGCCGCGTACGGGCTGGTCGCCTGCGCCATCCTGATCAGCATCGCCATGTTGCCCGGCAAGCAGTGGCGGCAGTGGTGGAAGCAGGGCTGGAGCGTGCTGGGCGCGTTTCTCGTCGCGCTTGTGCCTTTGTTGATTTACTACGCGGACAGTTTGCCGATCGTGCTGTCGCGGCTGGGGCCCGATCCGGTGAAAGTGGCGGAGGTGGTCTATCAGCGCATCGACTTCGTGTCGCCGGACCGTCTGGCCAGGTTTTTCCTGGTGCACCTGACGGCCTGGCCCAACTATCTGTTCCTGCGCACGTTCTATCCGCAGTTGGTCATCGCGCTGGGCGTGGTCGGCCTGATCGCGGCGGCGTATCGTTGGCTGAAGTTCCGCAAGCAGCAGGAAGACAAATACAAAGCCCTCGCCTGGACCGCGCTGTCGGTTTGGTCGGTGCTGTCACTGGTGAAAGTGTACAAGCAGCCGGACTTCGCAGCGGTGCTGATGGCCGGGCAGGGCGTGATGCTCATCGGATTCGCGGTGGCGTGCGGGCCGTGGCTGCGGCGACACTGGATTGTCGCTGCACCGGTGTGGCTGGTGCTGGCGTTGTCATGGTTGAGTTTGCCGGCCCTGATGGTGGCGCCGGTGGATGGACTGGATACCAATGCCTGGACGATGCCGCCCGCGGCTGATCAGCGCTACACGCTGGAGACGCCCGTCGGCACGTTCGACTTGCCCAAAGCCCAGGGGCGAAGACTTAACCGCCTGATGAAGAACGTGGAAATGCGCTCCACGCCCGATCAAACCATTTATGCCTGGCAACAGCCGATGCTTTATCTGATCTGCCGGCGCGACAACGCCACGCGCAGTGACAACGTCGTTCCGCCCATGGTGCTGGAGGACTGGGCCAATCACTTCCGGGAGGTCTTCCGCAAACATCCCCCGGCGCTGCAGATCCTCGACGTGAATCCGGCCTGGTTCAAACGGCTGGAAGCTTACCCGGAGGATCTGCAACATCTGATGTTTGATGGCTATCGCATGGTGGCCGACTGCGGCGATCACCTGCTGCTCAAGCGATCGGTCAATCCCGGGCAGTTCCAGAACACCCTGGACGAGGTGCGCAAGCATTTGGAGCAGGAGTGAGCCTGCCGATATCGAGTCAGTTCAACATGGGCCGCGGTTTCCCCAGCGGAAGCACATAACTGGCCGCGACGCCGACTGCGATCTGGCAGATCAGACTCAGCGGCATGGCCCAGAAGAAATCGATGGGGGGCGTGGTGCCGAAGATCCCTTCCCAGTAGTTGATGCCGACCACGACGACAATGCCGACAACACCGCCGACGAGCGTGGAGAAGGCAGTGGCGCGGCGGACGAACAGGGCCATGAAGAACAGCCCGAACAACGGGGCGGTCAACAGGTTGACCAGCTTGAAGGCCAGCGTCAGGAGGTTGCCCTGGATGAACGAGACGCTGCCGCTGAGAAGGATGACCACCAGTCCCACAGCCACGGAGATGATCTTGTCGCGCAGGACGGTGTGTGTGGCTTTGGCCCCGGTGTGGCGGAAGCGGTCGATCAGGTCGGCGCTGATCACGGCACAGATGGAGTTGATGCCGGCTGAAAGGCTGCTCATGGCGGCGGCCAGCAGACCGGCAATGATCAGGCCGCTGAACCCGGCAGGCAGGCCGGAGACGATGTAGCTGGGGAACAATTGATCGCAGGCGCTTTGCAGGGTTTTGCCGGGCGGCAGGCGAGAAGGGTCGGACTTGAAGTACGCGAACAGGGCCAGGCCCAGACCCGCAAGCAGCACATAGACCAGCACGTTCAGGATTTGCGAAACGCCCAGCATGCAGCGGGCCGAGTTGAGATTGCGCGTGGCCAGGTAGCGTTGGATGGCGACCTGGTCGGAGCCGAACGTGCAGACATTCCAGAGCAGGGCGGCGAAGAACGCGCCCAGGACGCTGCGTTGGCCGGTGGGATCATACACCCAGTGAAGTTCGCCCCAACTGGCATCCCATTGATGGGGCCACCAGTTTCCCACGCCGCCCAAAGTGATCGTGACCAGTGTCAGCGCCACCACAGCACCCACCAGCAGGATCAGCGATTGCAGCGCGTCGGTCACCACCACCGCCCGCAGTCCGCCCATCGAGGTGTAGATGATGGTGATGACCATCAGCAGAGCGCAGACCCAGGGTGTGTACTTTGGATCCATCCCCGTCAGCGGCACCAGCACCAGGTTGACGGTGGCGTAGGTGATCACCGCCATCCACAGCACGCGCAAACTCAGAAACAGCAGCACGCCGACCATGCGCACGGAAATGCCCAGCCGGGTTTCCAGAAGCTCGTAACCGCTGGCTGTCTTCAAGCGCATGAAGGTGGGAATGAACAGCCAGCCCACGATCACGAAGATGACCGGGGCCGCCAGGGCGCTGGCCAGATAGACCGGGCCCTTGAGCACCATTTCACCGGGCAGCGACAGATAGGTGATGGTGCTGAACAAGGCGGCGAACATGGACAGGCCGACGGTCCAGGCCTTCATGGTGCGTCCGCCCAGCAGATAGTCGTCGCTGTCGTGCATTCGCCGGCTGTAGTACCAGCCGATGGCCAGCATGACCGCGGCATAGAGTGCGATGACTATCCAATCCAAAGGGACGAGCCGATAAGCGGAAACCAGTAGCAGTGCCGGGGACATGAAGCCTCACGATCCGGGCTGATGGGGTGCATGAAAAAAAGTCGTGACGTGTCGGAGACCAGCCCTGCGGCGCCGACACCGGCTTGCGCCATCGGGATTGCGATCACACCGGGCGAAACCCCCCAAGTGGTGCGGGATTGCAGTCGGGCGTCAACACATTCCTCGTCGTGGTGCGTTGACGTCAACAGGTTTGCCATGGATGCAGGCTGAGGCCCAGATCGAATGCAAACTGGATCTGGTGCGAGACGTTGCTGTTCAACGGCAATTGTCCGCTGGACATCTGCTCGAGCAGTTCGATGGCCCGGTTGCCGGTGAAGGACTCATTGACCACCACGGTGGCCAGTTCCTGAGCGATCGCGCCGTCGCGCTGCGCTCCACCCACCGTCACGATCGACAGATCTTCAGGCACGCGCAGCCCCATGCGTGTGGCGATCAGATAAACCAACTCGCCCACGGGAATAAAGCTGGTGAAGAACGCGGTTGGCCGTTGCTTGCTGCGCAGGATTTTCTGAAGCCAGGCGGTCAATTGGGGAGCAAATTGGTTTTTGACCTCGGTGGCGGAAAGCAGATCGCCCACATAGGACCATGATTCGGGCCATTGGGCGCCCGCCTGATCCACGACGGAACGAAGACCACGCATGTACCCCGCGGTGGCGGCTGACGGTTGCAGGGAGACGAACCCGATCCGCCGATGGCCGCGCTCCAGCATGGCGCGACCGGCCATCTGTCCGATTTCGTCAGCAGGAAACGTCAACTGCGGCGCGCGCACGCCATCGACGCCGCGGTGCAGCAGCACCAGGGGAATCTGCTGCTTGTGAAGCATCTGCACCTGATGGCGGGGCGGCGGGCCACTGGTCACGGGCAACAGGGCGACACCGCTGATGCCCTCGGCCATGAGTTGAACGAGGATGTCGCCTTGCTTGTGTATGTCATTGTTGCTGGCACAGGCGATCATGCGGCGGCCCACCTGGCTGGCGGACGTTTCAAACGACTTGACCAGGTTGGGATAGAACCCGATGTTCAGCTCGGGGATCACCAGAGCGTAAGCGTTGAGCCTGGTGACATGGCCCAGCGCGGATTGCTTGCGCGGGACATTCACCAGCGTGCCGCCCCGTTTGCGCGAAACCAGGATGCCTTCGTCGGCCAGCGCGCTCAGGGCCCGGTTGATGGTGCCGTAAGGCAAGCCCGTCTCGGTCATGATCTGCCTGATGGTGGGCAGCCGGTCGCCATACTGCAGCCGGCCGTCAGCGATGGCGCGCCGCAGTTGATCGCTGACATCCTGGGCATTCAGCGGCGGGCTTTCAAAAATCACGTCGTAAGCGATGACCATATGCAACTGCCCCTGGAGAAGATCGCCCCAATAATATCAACTCTGTTCCTCCAAAAGTAATCCATTATTATCCACTTGTCAACAGGCTTCGCCTCGGAATTGGATTTTATTGTTCTGACAAGCCTCTCTGGTTCAGATTACCGGGGCTGCACGATGGTGCTGCGCGGTATTTTTCAATCATAATTATCTTAAATATAATAACTTGTGAATATTTTGCTGGTCTTCTCGCATCATGTGGTGAAGGTCGTGTCAAGAAGAAGGCTCAGTTGCAGGGGTGTTTCTGCGCATCGGCAAATATATTACACCCGCCTATTATTATCCTATTGACATAGATTTTAAATGTGGTATTTATTAGTTAATATCCAGTGCGGTGTGATCGCTGGTTCGCGGCGGGAGGTAACCAGATCCGCAAACGTCACCTGTCATCTTAAACGCGAACGTCGCCACGCATGCGTCTCGGCGCATCGTGCGGCTTCTCACCGTCAAGCACAGGCTGGGCGAGTGTGATCAACGGGTGAGAGTTTTGAGAGAGGCAGATGTTCGACTGTGAGTGCCTTGGTTTTGAACGTATCAGCGCCAATTCATTCATTTCTCTTGAAAGGAGAAGACACATGGGCAACAAATCGTGCATCAGACGGTGGGGGGTTTGCTGTTTGGCTGCTGGGCTGCTGACCGTGGGGCTGGCGGGGCAGGTCATGGCGGATTACGCCGGCACGATCGCCGGCCAGAATCCGTTGTTCTACTGGCGGCTCAACGACACAGCCCTGGGCACCATCGCCTGTGAAATCGACAACAGCGCCACGGCTGACAACGACGGCCTGGCCAACGTCACCAGCAGCATCGTCGTCGCCGACACCAGCGGCAACCAACTGACCCCCACCGGCGGTTTCGACGGCTTCGATGCCAGCAACGTGTGGATGACTTTCCCTGCGCTGACCACGGGTGATTTCATTCAGCACCTGACCAACCCCAAGGGTGAAATGAGCAGCACCCTAGGCTCGGTCACCCAGTGGATCAAGACCACCACCGGCCCGACCACCGGCAACCCGTACGGCACGCTCTATCGCATTGACCAGGGCGCTACCGGCGCGTCGTACACTTTCATTGACAACACGGGCAAGTTCGGTCTGCGCATCACCAACGCCGCCGGCGAAGCGGTTGTTTTGGCCGACGTGCGTTCGACCAACGCTTACAACGACGGCAACTGGCACCATGTGGCTGCCACCTGGGATGAGCTGGCCGGCATAGCCACCATCTACATCGATGGCGGCGCAGCGGCCGGCGGCGAAACCGTCATCGGCGCCTTCGCCGATGGCGACGACTACATCTCCAGCAACCGTCACCGTCTGGGCAAGGGCACCAACGACGCCAGCCGCTACCAAGGCAGCGTTGATGAATTAGCCATCTGGACCAGCGCGATCTCGGCGGCGGACGTCCAGGCTCAGTACCAGTCGGCCTTCATGGTCAGCTATCACCCCGGCGACGCCAACGGTGACGGAATGGTCAACCTGGCGGACCTGCAGATTCTCGGTGACAACTGGCAGTCCACCACCGCCACCTGGGCCCAGGCTGACTTCACCGGCGACGGCAACGTCAATCTCGCCGACCTGCAGATCCTCGGTGACAACTGGGGCTTCGGCGTCGGTGCGGATATCAGCTTCGACGAAGCGCTGGCCGGCGTGGTTATCCCCGAACCGGCCACGGCGATGCTGCTCGGCCTCGGCGGATTGCTTGCGATTTATCGGAGGAGGTGAATGGTTCGCCTTCACGACTTGACGCTTGTGCTCTCTTCAAGAAAGGAGAACGAGACCATGCGGTTTCGAGGAGTAAGACAACTGAAGACGGCCCTGTTGGCGAGTGCTCTGCTCGTCTTTGGGGCGGGACCGGCCCTGGCCAGTTACGTCAGTGAAGTCACCAGTCAGAACCCGCTGTTCTACTGGCGGCTGAACGACACGGTCTATGACGATCCCATGGCGGTCGAAGTGGACAACAGCGCCTACGCGGACAGCATTGCCAAAGTCATCTCACTCAGCGATGTGGTGATGGGTGACACCAGCGGCAATGCGCTGACCCCGGCCGGCGGTTTCGGCGGGTTCGAGGCGGGCAATTCCTGGTTCACGTTGCCCGGCACCAACTCCAACGATCTGATCCAGACCCTGACCAGCCCCAAAGACGTGATGAGCAGTACGCTGGGCTCGACCAGCAACTGGGTCAAGACCACCACCGGTCCCACCCCGACCTACATGTACGGCACGTTGTACCGCGCGGATGCCGGCGGCACGGGATCGCTGTACACCTTCATCGACAACGACGGCAAGTTCGGCATTCGCATCACCAACGGCGCGGGTGAAACCACCGTGCTGGCGGATGTGCGTTCGGCTGGCGCATACAACGATGGTCAATGGCACCACGTGGCCGCCACCTGGAACGAAGCCGAAGGCCGCGCCACCATTTACATCGACGGCGGAAGCGTGGCCGGCGGAGAGACGGTCATCGGCGTGTTCACCGACGGCACGGACTTTCTGTCCACCGGCCGCAACCAGTTCGGCAAAGGTCATGCCAACTCCCTGCGTTACGTGGGCAGTGCCGATGAGTTGGCGCTGTGGACCGGTGAGTTGACCGCTCAGCAGGTGGCGGATCAGTACCTGTCAGCTCTTCCTGAACCGGCATCGCTGTTGATGTTGGGGTTGGGAGCGATGGCCCTGCTGGTTCCTCGTCGGGGCAAATAACCTCCATGACACCGCAGGGGTCGCCTGACCGCGTCCTCTGCGTTTTCGAATCGAATGGTTCGTTCCACCCCCAATACATGGAGGCCTGCCGTGTTGCGCCGCAAAGGATTTACACTGATTGAACTGTTAGTCGTAATTTCGATTATCGCTTTACTGATTTCGATTCTGCTGCCGGCCTT
>CAYYGM010000096.1:0-16478 GCA_964471555.1 uncultured Phycisphaeraceae bacterium | reverse complement strand
CAGAAAGTGTTGAACCGCAGAGACGCAGAGGACACGGAGGAAGGCAGAGGAACAGGAACTACGAATGAATGATGAATGCAGACAAATGCAGAGATCAGCCATTCAGCCACGGATGAATACGGATAGGCACGGATGGAATTGACTATGACTCATTTCTCATCTGTGTTCATCCGTGTTAATCCGTGGCTGAATCCGAATATGGGCATTCATCAGCACAATCGCTGTTTTGCTCTGCGTCCTCCGCGTCTCTGCGGTTCATTGAATTGCAATCATGGCTGAGCGCAAACCTTTTCTGTTACGCATAGACCCATCGCTCTGGAAGGAACTGGAGCGCTGGGCCGCCGCGGATCTGCGCAGCGTCAACGCCCAGATCGAATTCCTCCTGCGCCGAGCGGTGCAGCAGCACAAGAGCGGCAGCGAAAACGACCTCCGTGAACGCAAAAAATAGCACGACCCGGGCGCGGGGACCCTGGGGCGAACGATCAATGGTCTGCCCTGGAGTCCCCGCCCCCCGGAAGTAGCCCCGGAAGTGCCCCCGGAAGTGCCCCCGCTTTTTCACCCGGAACCATGCCCGGATGCTTCCCGGATCTTGTCACCAGATACAAAGCGGCGACCACCGTCAGGGCTCACCCCCGGAACTTCTCCGGAACTTCCCCTGCCCGGATAGCGTTCCCCGCCTCCGAGAATCGCGGAGGAACGCTGCGAGGAGGGCCTTGACTGGGTATTCTTTAACAACCGCCGGTGACAACATTCTGGCACTGCCATGAGCGATTTGCAGATCATTCACGATGTTCCCCAGCCCCCGCCGCGGCCGCAGGCTGCCCACAAGGGCACTTTCGGCACCGTCATCGTCGTCGGCGGCTGCCCCACCATGATCGGAGCCCCATCACTAACAGCCCGTGCCGCCCTGCGCGGCGGCGCGGGACTGGTCAAAATCGCTGCGAGCAACGAGTTACTTTCCGCCATGCTCACCATCGAGCCCAGCGCCACGGGCATCGTGCTCAACGATGACGCCCAGGCTCAGCGGCAGGCGATCGACCATGCCGACCCAGATCACACCGCGGTGCTGGCGGTAGGGCCGGGGATGGGATTGGCTGAATCAGCCGGGCGACTGGTGGAGAATCTGCTGCGTGGGCCGCGCGGCATCGTGCTGGATGCCGATGGGTTAAATCTATTGGCGCAGACGACTTATCGCCATCCATCGGAGGGGCCGCCCCTGGTGCTGACGCCGCACCCCGGTGAGTTCAAGCGCTTAGCCCGGCGGCTGGGCATCGAGCACGACCCGACCGATGAAACGCAGCGCCCCACCGCCGCGGCGGCTCTGGCGCTAGCTCACAACAGCGTCGTGGTGCTCAAGGGACATCACAGCGTGGTCACCGACGGGCGGTGCTGCTACATCAACGACACAGGCAACGCCGCGCTGGCCACGGCCGGCAGCGGCGATGTGCTCACGGGTCTGCTGGCAGCGCTGCTGGCTCAGGGCATGAGCGCGATGGATGCCGCGATATTGGCGGTTCATGCCCACGGGCGGGCCGGGGATTTATGGGCGCAGAGCAACGGGCCGCGTGGGCTGCGGGCCGGTGATCTGGCTGACCTGCTGCCCAAGGCCCTGGGCTAACGAACAGCCAACACCTTCTCGTGAATCAGACGCACCGGACCCATCATGCCTGACGCCACCAGCGGAGAGTCCGGCTTGTAGTGCTGCCAGACAACGAAAGTCTTTCGTCCGTTGTCCGGCAGGCCTTTGCCTTCCTTCAGCCAATTCGGGAAGACAAGAGATCGGTACTCGATTCTCGCTTCGACGAACTTGCCCAGCATGCCGCCCGGGTATGGCGTGTCACCGATCAGGCGGTTGACCCACAGATTCGTCACCTCGATCTCCAACACGTTATCGCCTGTTTTGAGCAAATTGGTGATATCCACACGAAACGGCGGCTTCCACAGAACGTCCAGATTGTGGCCGTTAATTTTGACCTGAGCCATGATCTGCACCTGCCCCAGATCAAGCAGAACCTTGTCATCCGAAGCCGGTGCAGACCGCAGGTCAAAATGTTTGACGTAAGTGGCGGTGCCGGAGAAATGCCTGATGTCGTTGTTCTCGTGCTGTGACCAGTCGATGAGTTTATCGAGCGTGACCCGTTCAACTTCCGGGGCAACCCAGCCCCTGGGAAAGATCAACGTCCACGGGCCTTCGAGGTTCGTCGGTGCAGCAACATCCTTCACAGCCAGGTTGACGGTGTTGCCGTCCGCCATCTGCACCTGGTAGCTGCCATTGCGCTGAACGATCAGCGCGGGGCGGCCATCCTGGACAACCGCCTGATATGCGGGCTCGTCGATCACCATGGCTCGCGGCAGGACAAGCGACTGGCCTTTGGTGATCGTCTTGACATCGTTAACGCCGTCATAGGTGTATTCCACGCATAAATTGTCGAGTTTGTCCGAGATCGGATCGCCGGACAATTCGCCGGTGGCTTCGAGCACCAGCCGCCCATCAGCGCGGACAAGTTCACGAATCCTGTCCGTGACATCGACTTGCTGGCGGGTCATGCCGTCCGTGTTGACGTAGTAGGCACTGCGGATCACCAACGTATGTGACGGCTCAGCAGAAGTCTGCTCCTGCACGTTCACGGACGCGATCTGCGTTGCTTCGTCAGCCGGCTCACGGAACACCACGAAGACGGAGCCGCCCGGATCGAGCGTCAACCGCACTTTCGTGTGTCCGTCGTCGGTGAAGCAATACTGCGGCATCTGCTCGATCGTGCCGGTGTCGGGATGCCACAGTTGCGGCTGACGACCCGTCACGCGGAAGATCGCCTCGATGGTGTTGGTGCAATGGTTCTGGTTGGACACGAAGTAAACATCCGCATCGTCAATGCGGCGATGAATGTATTCAGTGCCATTGCCGGGATATTGAGTGGGCAAGCCAATGACACCGCCTGCGAATGCAAAGTCCGGCGGCAGGTCCATCGCGGCCAGCACCTCGTCCAGCGGTTTACCCCAGATGACTTTGCCTTTGCCCAGCTCGTGTTCGCCGCTGTCAGCGCGAGAGGAGCCCCAGATCTCATCAGCCAGTTTCATAACCTGCTGATCGCAAGCGGGGTAATCCTGCAAACTGGGCGAAGCCTGCGGCGCAGAGCCGAGGACGGTTGCCCCGGCTTGGACCAGATCGCGCAGTTGGCTGAGCATGGCGGGACGCATCGGGCCGCTCGGCAGCACCAGCAGGCGATAGCGCATCCCACTGGGCAGAACCGCATCGCCATCCTGCACCGACATGCGCATGAAGTTGGCTGACGAGCAGAAGTCGTAGTCGTAGCCATCCGGCACGGCAGGATCCAGATCCTGGCGAATCACCGCCTGCTGAGGCGATTGTTCCCCGGTTACATAACACAGATCCGCGATGAAACTGCCTTCCTGCAAGAGGTACTGGCAGCGGGCCACGTAATCCAGCCACGCCCGTCCTTTGAAGAACCAGGTGTTGGTGCGGTTGTACTGACCGCCCCACGGCCCCATGGTCATGCCGGGCACGATATCCAGCCAGGGCTGATGCACATGCGTGTGGAAGATGAAACGGTTGATACCCTTGCAGAAGAAGTAATCGCCCTGCGACTTGAGCAGGAAGGGGTGATTGACGAACGCTGCCTGATCGCCGCCGGCGGTGAAGGCTTCGGCCCCGGTGTACTTGCGGCCGTTGACGTGCATGGCGGAGGTTGCCAGCTTGGCGGTCCAGTGGTGCCAGCGCAAGGCGACCTGGGCCCACCATTCGCCCATGGGAATGTCGGCATGATCCGAAGCCCGGAAGTCGTTGAAGTTGCCGCTACCGTAGGGTTCAATGGAAAGCACCAGATTGTTGCGATGGGCCATCTCGGCGAAATGGCCGAAATAGTTTTCCATGAACAAGTCGGAAATCACCTTGCGAAAGTCCCACAGGAAGCGCTCGGTCACCTCGACGCTGTCAACGACGCGGCCGGTCAGGGCCGGCATGTAGGGCGTCATGTCGTAGCCGGTGCGCTTCTTGAATTCCTGGTCGAAGCCTTCGGTCCAGTTCTGGCACCAGACTTCATAGCTGTCGATCAGCACGTTGTTGAAGACCTTGCCCGCCAGCGGACCAGCATCGTCGAGCACCTTCTGCACGCTGTTGTTCCATTGCAGCTCGGCGGCCTCTTTGCTCAGCTTGTCACACTCCAGGCCTTCACCGGAAGCTTCGGCGGGACGGTTGGTCTGGCCCGTGGTGGTGTAACCCAGACGCAGCACCGTCCAGCGGCCTGGGGGCGCATCCCATTGCAGGCGGCCGGTTTTGTCAACGTATTCGCTGATGTCGATCACATCGCTGTGCTTGATGATGTCGCCGGGGCCCGCCGTGCGCGTCTCGGGGGCGATGACGTTTTTCTCGCGGTACTGGAGGGTGTAGCCGGCCTTGATTTCCCAATCGGTCAGACGAAAACCGACGTCGAAAAGCTCGCTCGGGGGCGTGGGAAAGGCCAGGACGATGATCTCGCGATAGAAATTCTTCTCCCGCTGCGGCTGGCGCAGCAGCAAGTCGTATTGGCCCGGGCCTTCCACGGGCGTATCGGTGAACACCACCTTCTTCATCGAGAATTGCGGTGTGATCCACGGCCCACCGCTGCTGGACCAGCCGGCACAGTTGTGCATGCACATTTCCAGGCCGAGACGGTCAGCTTCCTGCGCGGCGTGATGCATCAGTTGCCGCCATTGGTCGCTCATGTATTGGATGGGTCCGTCGGGCACCAGGCCGTTGATGGAGAACACCTGGAATCCGCCGAGGCCGGCCTTCTTCATGCCTTCGAGATCCGCGGTGATGCCCTCGGCGGTGACGTTGCCGTTGATCCAGTGCCACCAGGTGTGAGCGCGGGCTGAATCGGGCGGTGAGTGAAAAGATTGCTCGAGGTCGCTTGCCTTCAACGGCGCCACTTCCGCGAATGCCGCCACTCCAAGCGCCGCCAATAGAAAAAGCGAACTGAGTGCGATCAGAGGCCTGGACATGATGAACACCTCCCTCTGAAAATGCCCGATTTGTCTAGCGCGTACGATAATGGATGACCTGCACTTTCTCCAATGTCACCAGGCCGTCGCCGATCATCTGATCGATCACCGGCAGGAAGGCGTCGATCTTCTGCTTGTTGTCAACGATCTCGATGACGATGGGCAGGTCTTCACTGAGGCGCAGAACCTTGGCGGTGTGCAGGTGACTCTTGGCGCCGAAGCCCATGGGCCCGCGCAGGACGGTGGCCCCGGCCAGGGGAAAGGCACGGGCCTTGTGCACGATGGCTTCGTAGAGCGGCTTGCCCTCGCAGCGATCGCTTTCGCCGATGAAGATTCGCAGCAAGTATCCATCCTGCGACAGTTCCATGATGTTGCCTTTCCGCGATATGAATACTTCCGGGGGTCAACTGACGGTGCCGAACCAGGTGACGGCCAGACGATAACCGAGCCACGCGGCCGCGAACCCCAGCACGTTGTTGAGCAGGAAGTTGCTCGCCGCCGCCAGCCACTGGCCGTCGTTGGTCAGCGACAGTGTTTCCCAGCCGTAGCTGGAGAACGTGGTGAATCCGCCCAGCACGCCGACGAGGATGGCGAAACGAAACTCCTCGCGCACGGTGAACGGCCCAAGCAGCGCCACGTTCAACAACCCGATCAGAAAACAACCCACCACGTTGACGGTGAGCGTGCCCAGGGGAAACACACCGTTGCTGAGCTTCTGCATCCAGCCGCCGACCAGATAGCGCATCATCGAGCCGCCGGCTCCGCCAAGTCCGATCAACAGAAGTTTGTACACGCGCGACCTCGCATCCCGAACAAGAGAAAACCCGCTCGCCTGTTCCGCAGCGGGTCAAATCCTGCCGCGGGGAGGTTCGGTAGGAGTCATCAGGTCGCCGGACCGGTTCGAGGTGGACTCCATCACCTGATGGAGCAAAGGATAAGCCACCGGGCGTCGTGCGACAAGACGCGCGGATGGTAGAGCAAGGAATGGAAGCGGGTTTTGCCGCTAGTAGATCGCGGCGACGCCAAGTCGAGCGGGGTTGGTATAGCTGCCGACCTGGGGTTCACCGATATCTTTGCCGCCGATCAACAGTCCGTAGTCGAGACTGGTCACGTCGTCCCATCGTTCGTAGGTCGAGCTGCCATCCAAATAGGCATAGGTGCGGCCATTATCGTGCGGACGGTTGTTGAGCATGTAGATGCCGCTGTTGGTCCACATCCAGCCGCTCCAGCCAGCCGTGGTCAGTGACGGCGGCGGTGAGCCGATCGCCCAACGGGGGCGCAGAATCGAAGCGCCGGTCAACTCCGGCTCATCGGCGAAGGTCACCACGTGGGTCCGCTTGATTGTGCCCAGGTCGCCAAACTGGGTGAGCAGGCCGTTGGCAGAAAAGCTGAAGCGGTTGTATTTATCAACAGGGATGGACGAGTTGCCGGTGGTTTTGTAATCCTGCTCCAGTTTGGGACAGTTGAACAACTCGAGCGCTGAATTGGTGTAGGAGAAGACCTGGCCGATCCATGAAGGAACATCCTTGGCGGTGGTCAGGGGTTTCACCACGATGCGGGCACTGCCGAACGAATCGGTGCCGCCACCGGCCCACTGATAGGGGAAGGTGTCGTCATTGTCCGTGGCATAAGCCATCGCGGAGGTGTTCAACTGGCGCACATTGCTGGCGCATTGCATCAGCATGGCCGAGTCGCGAGCCTTGACCAGGGCCGGCAACAGCAGCGCGATCAACAACGCGATGATACTGATGACGACAAGCAACTCGATGAGCGTAAACCCGGCGCAGCGAACGATTCTGTACATGAGATGCCTCAGGGGTCTATGAAGTTGTCAACCAACCCGAATGCAATGCGCCGGGAGGCGGTTGGGCCGCCCGACGCTGGATGGTTGATGAAACGTTATCGCCTGCGGGCCAGCAGCAGACCGCCCACGCCCAGCAGCAACAGGGTGGCCGGCTCGGGGATGGACACCTGGGCCAGCGCTTCATCGAATGACAGGTCCGGGCCCACGCCGTAGGCCCAGTTGTCGCCGAGGATCTGCAGGTCGGCCAGGTTCACGTTGCCGTCACCGGTGAAGTCGGCTTGAGCCCAGGTGGCGGTGGTGGACTGCCAGTTGTCGCCGAGGATCTGCAAGTCAGCGAGGTTGACCATCCCGTCGCCATTGGCGTCACCGGGGTGGAATGCAGCCGCGCCTATTTGCACGCCGTTGCCGCTGGAATCCAGGGCGATCCAGGCATCGCCGCCGCCCACGCTGCCGCCGGTTTCACCCAGGGTGGACGAGCTCAGGCCGCTGACGTAGTTCCAGGTGTAACCACCGGCACTGGCCGAGTTGCCGCTGCCGGCATTGAAGGCCGTCAGCACATTGTCGATCGCCGTGTCATCCAGGCTCACGCCGACAAAGCTGCCCAGGCCGTGCATCAACGCGACTTCTTCAGCGCTCTTGGCGGCGCCCCAAAGGCCGACGTCATCGATTTTCCCGCCCCAGTCTCGTTCGAGCTGCGCAGAATAGCGGCCGATCATCATGTCGGACAGGCCGTTGACCATGCCGGTGGCGCCGGTGCCGGTGTACACATTCTGGCCGTTGACGTAAATCACCACGTCGGTGCCACTGCGTGTGAAGGCAAAGTGATACCACTGGCCGACGTTGATGATGGGGGCGGTCTTGAAGGTGATGCCGCTTCCGCCGTCATTGCTGCTGTTGTAGTAGGTGATGACCTTGGCTGGATCGTTGGCGTTGCCCGCTTCGCCGATGGACAGCAGCAGGCTGATGCTGGTCTGGCCGAAGATCGTGCTGCGGCTGGAGGCGGTGGTGCCGGAGCGGGTGAAGTCGGTGTAGCCCCAGGCGGAGATGGTGAAATCCGTGATGCCCGTGGGGGCGGCCGCGGACAACAGCACGTTGTCTTCCGTGTCGTTGAACTGATACGCAGTGCCGACCACACCGGCCTGGTTGACCACAGCGGGATTGACGTTGCCAATGTTGTCCGCGTTATAGGTGCCGGCCACGGAGTCGACCGCGGTGGTTCCGCTGGTTTCATCCAGCTTCCAGTGAGCCAGCAGGCCGTCACCGACGGCAGCCTGCACGTGCGAACTGAGCGCGCAAAGCACTCCCATCACCACAAGACTTGCCAAAAATGGTTGCTTCATTGCTTGTCTCCTCAGGTGAAAATGAAAAATGCCAACTGATGTGAACGCTTGAATTTGATCTTCAGGAAACAGATTTGCCGTTAAGAAAGCGCCGTGCAGACGTGGCAGAACCGATGCAGATCAGCCGCCAATATATCCGTCAATAATTGTAAGTTCGCACGACGCGAAAAGGAAGGGAAATTAATATTTTGGCCTAACCGACTGATACGGCGAATGTTACATTTTTACATGGCTGCCGCGCCGGCGCGGCGATGGGCCAGATGGGGGGCGCTCACCGTCGCGCTGTCACCCACGCACAGCACCCAGTGCTGCGGCTCGACCTCGTGCAGCCTGGCATCGACGCCGCCGTAGGGGGCGCGGCCGGTCTGGTCGGGTGACATCTCGTGCGGCCGCACCTGGTAACCGGCTGGAAAATCCTCCGGGGCAGTAGCGCCGTCGGCCACGGTGGGCAGGCGCTTGGCCTGCACGCCCAGCACGGGCATGGACTTGAGCAGTCCGCGCGTGTACGGGTGCAGCGGACGATCGAACAGCGCCTCAACGCCCGCCACCTCCAGGATGCGGCCGGCATACATCACCGCCACCACGTCCGCGTTCTCCGCCACCACGCCCAGGTCGTGCGTAATCAGGATCATCGCCATGTCCTTGCTGTGCTGAATGTGGCGCAGCAGTTCAAGAATCTGGGCCTGAATGGTCACATCCAGCGCCGTGGTCGGCTCATCGGCCAGTAGCAATCGCGGCTGACACGCCAATGCCATGGCGATCATCACTCGCTGGCGCATGCCGCCGGACAGTTGATGCGGATATTCCCTCAGTCTGCTTCCGGGGGCGGCAATGCCCACGTCGCGCAGGGCCTGCTCCGCGATGGCGATCGCTTCGGCGCGGCTGACCTTCTGGTGCAGCAGAATCGCTTCGAGAATCTGCTGGCCGATGGTATAGACCGGATTCAGCGAGGTCATCGGCTCCTGGAAGATCATCGCGATCTGGTTGCCGCGGAAGTGCTGCATCTGTTTGTCGCTGCACTTGAGCAGATCGATCGTCTGATCGCCCTCGCGCCAGAGGATGGCGCCGCTGTCATAACTTCCGGGGGGCGTGGGGATCAGTTGCAGGATGGACAGCGCGCTGACGGACTTGCCCGAGCCGGACTCGCCCACGACCGCCAGCGTCTGACCGGGATAAACCGCCAGGTTCACACCGTGGGCCGCCAGCAGACGCTGCCCTTTCCCGGGGGCGGAGGGGAAGCTGACGGTGAGATTGTCGATCTGCAGCAGCGGTTGAGTCATGACGGTTTGGGGTTGTTGGTTGTTGGTTGTTGGTCTCGTGTTACGCAAGTCCAAGTCTATTGCGAACCCTACTCCCTATTGCCTACTGCCTACTCCCTATGCCTTCTGCGTATGCGGATCAATAGCATCGCGCAGCGCCTCACCGATCAGGTTATACGCAAAGACGGTCAGAAAAATCGCCAGACCCGGGAAGATGGCGATCCACCAGACGAAGGAACCGCCGCGGGCCGCCTGATTCAGAAGCTGGCCCCAGCTCGGGTCTTCATTGAGCCCGAAACCGAGGAAGCTGAGCGTGGCTTCGGCGAGGATGGCCGAGGCGATGCCGAAGGTGGCACTGACCAGCACCGGGGTCAGGCCGTTGGGCAGCATGTGCTTGAACAGGATCGAGCGCAGGGGCAGACCGAGGGCATGGGCGGCGGTGACGAAATCCTGCTTGCGCAGTTTGAGAAACTCAGCCCGCACGAAGCGGGCGTAGCCGGTCCACCCGGTGACGCCGATGATGGCCATGATCAGATAGATGCGCTGCACGTGAATGCCCGGCAGGATCTGCGGATTATCGCCGGGGAAGAACGCAGCGAACATCAGCAGCAGGAACAGTTGCGGAATGAACTCGAAGACCTCGACCAGTCTCATGCCGATCAAATCGAACGCCGCCGCGAAATAGCCCATGAACCCGCCGATGACGATGCCGAGGACAGCCGCGATGCCGGTGGCGATCAGGCCGATGGACAGCACGATGCGGCAGGCGTGGATCATGCGACTGGCCACGTCCTCGCGCAGGTCGTTCTGCCCTAACCAGTGCTGATGCTCGTAACCCGCCCAGCAGGGGCCGTCCGGTTCGATCTGCTGGATATCGCGCACCCGGTCGTTGGGCGAGTAGCGCACCGGCGCAAACAGGGCGAACTCCGCCTTTGTGGTGCGATAGCGCTCGTAGTCGGGCAAGGGTTTATCCACGATCAGGGCGGCGGCAATGCTCGCGGTCGCCACGATCACGCCCAGCAGCACGCCCAAACGCACGCGCAGCCGCCATCTGCCGATCAGCAGCAGCACCGCCGCGCTGGTCACCGCCACCATCCACGTCACATCGGTGGCCGTCAGCCGCTGCATCATCGGGCTCGACCACTGGCCGTCCACTTTCCACAGCAGCGGATAGCTGTTGGCCAGCAGCGGCGCGAACCCGCCCATGATCAGCAGCAGCGCCACCCACGCCAATCCCAATCGCGCCCCCCAACTCGACAGCACCGCGCGCCAGGCGCGGCGGGAAAGGCTCTGCGTTTTGGGCGATTGTTCACTCATACGTCACACGCGGATCAGCCACCGCATACAGCAGGTCGGCCACCAGGTAAGCGGCCAACGACAGCACGCCGCCCAGCAGCGTCACCGCCATGACCACTTCCTGGTCCTTGAACTTGATGGATTCGATCATCAGCTTGCCCATGCCGTTGATGCCGAAGATGTACTCGACGACCACCGATCCGCCGATCAGGCCGGGGATCACGAACGCCGCCACGGTGATCAGCGGCAGCAGGCTGTTGCGGAAAGCGTGCCGCCACAGCACATCACGGTCGGCCAGACCCTTGGCCCGGGCGGTGCGGATGTAATCGCTGCTGAGCACTTCCAGCACCGCCCCGCGGCTGAGCTTGCTCATGAACGCCAGCGCGGTGTAAGCCAGGCACAGCACCGGCAGCGCCACGTGCCACAACGTGTCCAGCAGGTAGCCGCATTGAAAGCCCGCATCGTTGAAACCGGGCAAAAAGGTCATGCTGTCAGCCATAAGCGAGTGCAGCCCCGTCGTGGGAAAGATGCGCAGGTACTGCTCGTTGGCGAAGAAGCCCTGCAACATGGTGCCCGCCCAGATCACCGGCACCGACCACAGGGCCAGATAGAAAAACCCGCTGACCAGGTCGAAGCTTCCCCCGCGATGGCGGGCCGCATAGACGCCGCTGACGATCGCCATCAGGTAGATCACCGGGATCGACAGCAGGTTGAGCATGATGGTGATGGGCATGGCCTGCGTCAGCAGATCGGTGACCGGGCGCTGCTTGATGAAGCTGTGGCCGAGGTCCGGCTTCTTGATGCCCAGGTAGCGTGCGCTGCCCGCGTCATCGTGACCGATGGGAATGCCGAAGCCCGCGGTGTCAGGCCCAAAGACGCCGACGGGCGAGACATTGTGCAGCCAGCGCCCGTACTGCACGATGGCCGGGTCATCGAGGCCGTAGCGCGTGCGGATGTAATCCAATCGCGCCTGGCGATCGCCGGCCTGCATGTAGCCCTCGCGGCTGAGCAGCAACTCCGCCACATCACCGGGCGCAGCCTTCATGGTGAAAAACACCACGGCCGTGATGCCCAGCAGCGTGGGAATGAGCAGGAAGATGCGGCGAATGAAGTAGGCGGTCATGGGGAGAAACTCGAAAGTCGAAACTCGAAATCTGAAATAAACTCAAAACCCGAACCGTCGAATGGCGACTGATTATTTCGAGTTTCGTGTTTCGGATTTCGAGTTTCCGCGGAGTTGCCTCTCCGCGGGCACGTACCACTCCAGTGGGATCGGCCAGGTCTGCACGTAGTTGAGCCCGATCACCGGGATGCGCTGCACGTTTTCGATCCGATCGTCCAGCCAGAGGCGCACCTGCGGGCGGAACATGAAGGTGTACGGCTGATCCTCGTGCAGGATCTCGTGACACTTCTGCCAGATTTCCATGCGCTTTTCATAGTTCAGCGTCACGTGGGCCTGGTCGATCAATTCGTCGAGCTGCGGGTTGCTGTAGGCGTTGCGATTGTCGCCGCTGCCGGCAATGGTGCGGCTATGGAACATCTGCTCGATGTCGCTCTCCAGGCCGCCCGCGCCCCAGCCCAGGATGATCGCCTCGAAATCCTTGCTGGTCAGCGTCTGCAACAGCAGCGACCACTCCTGCGGGTTGAGGTTCACCACCACACCCGCTTTGGCGAAATTGTCTTTCACCATGAGCATGATCTTCTGATAGAAATCGCTCCCGGCCGGGTAAGTGATCGTCACCTCGAAAGGCTTACCGTCCGGCCGGTACAGGGAGCCGTCATCACCCACCGTGAAGCCCACTTCCTTTAACAGCTCCACCGCTCGCCCGGGATCATAAGGCCACGGCCGCACGTCCGGGTTGTCCTGGTCGCTCAGCGGTGAGAATGGTCCGGTCGCCACGTTGGCGAAGCCCAGGAACACCTCATCCACCATGCGCTGACGATCCAGCATCATGGTCATCGCCTGTCGCACCCGCTTGTCCGCGAAGATCGTGGGCTTTCCCTTGAGCTTCTGGTTCCAGGCGATGTAGGTGTAGCCGGTGCGGATGTGCTCGTAAGCAAAATGCTGCGTGCGGTCCAGCAGCGGCTGGTCCTTGAGCATGTCCAGGTGCTGCTCCGGCGTCGGCGCAAACAGATCGATCTCGCGGTTGCGGAAACTGACCAGCTCGGCCGACTCCTTCTCGATCAGCCGCCAGATGATGCGGTTCCATGGCGGCGGCGGTCCCCAATAGCGCTCGTTACGCAACAACTCAATCCGCTCGCCCGGCACGTAACGCGTCGGATCGGGCAGACGGTACGGCCCCGTGCCCAACAGCATGGCGGGATTGTCGCGGATCTCCCGCGCGGTGTACTTCTCGAAAAAGTGCCTGGGCAGCACCGGCTCTTCCAAGGCCCGCAGCTCGTTTTCGTAAAACACCTTGGTGAAATGGAACTTGACCGTGTAGTCGTCGATCTTCTCCACCTTGCTGATGTGACGCAGGTACTCGATCTGCCGGCCGTCCACGATGTCGGGGTTCTGATTCAACTGCCAGGTGTACACCACATCATCGGCGTCCATCGGCTCACCGTCGGAAAAGATCACGTCGCGACGCAGATGCACCGTCATCGACAGCCCGTCCTCCGCCATCTCCCAGTCACGGGCCAGGTACGGCGTCAGCTTCAGCGTCTCGATATCAAACTCCGCCAACGGCTCGACCACCCGGCAATACACCACGCGGGCATAAACATCCTGGGCAGTCAAATAGTTGAGCTTGGGCGGCGCGGAAGAGAACGCCTCGATGAACCAGTCGCCCGTGGCGTAGTCCGGCTGCTTCTCCACCTCACGCACGCGGCGAAAAATATCCTGTTGCTCCCCTTCAGGAGTCGCCGCGAGGGGGGCTTGAGCACCCCGGTCAAATCCCCCCTCCCCGATCATCCGCCGCAACGACGACAGATCCCGCGTCTGCTCGTCCAGCTTGACCGACAACTGCGAAAAACGCGTCCACTGGCGATCGTTCTGGATCATCATCAGCACCAGAATGACCACGATGCTGGCCAGCAGCAGCAGTTGGATCAGATCCTTGAAGGTGAAGCGGTTGTCCATCCGTGAACCTTTCGTTCGAGGCCGGCCCACTTCAGTGGGCCGTCTTTGGGTCCAATCTATTACGCAGCGCATCACCCAACAGGTTCAGCGCCAGCAGCGTCAGACCCAGCAGCAGACAGGGAAAGAATAGCAGCCACCACGCTGTCTCTCGAATCCCCGCCGCCAGCAAATGCAGTTCACCGAGTCCGGTGGACGCCAGATTGCCCCAACTCGGCAGCGGAGCCTGCACGCCGATGCCCAGGAAACTCAGGAAACTCTCCTGCAGAATCGCCTGCGGCACCGTCAGCGTCGCATACACCACGATCGGCCCCACCAGGTTCGGCAACAAATGCCTCACGATAATCCCCGGGGTCGGCACCCCCACCGCCCGCGCCGCCTCCACGAACGGCTGCTGCCTCAAACTCAACACCTGCCCCCGAATCACACGCGCCATCGTCAGCCAACTCACCCCACCGATGGCGATCAGCAACGTGATCACTGCCGCCACACCCCCGGCCGGCTTGGCGTCCATCCCTATCGCCACCAGCAGGTGCTCCACCCCCGGCTGCAACGCAATCTTCACCAGCACCACCAGCAAAATGTACGGCAGCCCATACAGCACATCCACAATCCGCATCATCACCGCATCCACCCGCCCCCCCAGATACCCCGCCAGCGCCCCCCACGTCACGCCAATCCCCACCGCAATGCACGCCGCCGCCGCCCCGATGCCCAGGCTGATCGCTCCCCCCAGCAGACATCGCCACATCAACTCCCGCCCCAGCCGATCCGTCCCCAACGGATGCCCCAGACTCGGCGGCCGCTGCTGAAACTCTTCGCTGAGCCGCTGCGCGTCATAGCGCTCACTGTTTGCCGACCACGGCAACGACAGAAAGCAAGCCCCCGCAATCAAGATAAGGATCACCGCACCGACCCGCGCCATGCCGCCAGTATAAGTAGCGAGCCGCGGCGTGTCGCCGCGGTCAATACGGAGAATTGAACCGCCAAGACGCCAAGACCGCCAAAGTTTAGCGCACCGAGCTTGCTCGCCCAACGCAGAGACGCTCAGTGGCAGAGACGCGGAGGAAGGCGGGAGAGCAGAAACCACAGATTTCGCAGATGACGCAGATTCGGAATTAGGTTTTAGCCACGGATGGACGCGGATGGGCACGGATCAGGAGAGGATGAAGAGACGAAGGCATGAAGGACACGAAGGGGCGACCCCAGTCATTCTACTCTTGTGTTAACTCCTCAAAGAACCGCTCAAGGAGGTGATGCATTTGCTGTTCTTGATTTGGTGCGCCGCCACTCAAAGGCAACGGAGTACTGCCGACTCGCGAGGAGACAGCGGAGGTCTGTATGGGTACCCAAATTTTGCCATTATGAACTAATCGCACTTCAAACATCATACTGCTACCACGGCCATGATTTGTCCATTTGAGTTTTGTTGTAGCCGCATACAGACCAGATCTATCCAAATATACATTCGCAATAGAGGGATCTGGCACGCCAAGTCCTATTGATGGTAAATCAACAGACTGATTGGGTGCTTCTACTGCGTTAAAAACATAAACGAATTCCTGCATCCGTTTGTAGAGGTCGTTAGACAACTCACTGGCTCGTGTCTCCTGTTCTGCGGTCATCGGGACTTGTTCTGATAGACGCGAAACAGGGCTATTGGAAGTTGGTTCGGGAGCTATATCAGTGTTGTGATTCGGCGCGCAAGCAGTGAGAACGAATAAACAAATGGCAGTGATATGATGAAGTTGTGACATGACTATTCTTTCCAAAATTGTACGATACGCTGTCATGAACTTCGTTTGATTATTGTTACGGCCTGCCTGCAATCCAGCACCAAGGGATTGCATCGTATATTTGTTGATACTCATCTTCAGATATGTATTTCATCGTAAATGAGTTGGCTTGGAACCAAATACCGGTACGTTTGGTAATTTCTGATGCTGTAGGAGCAATCTCAAGTGGTATATGAGCTAACATACGAATAGGAAGATAGACCGACCATTTGCTTGCAGCTTGTCCCGGAGCTATCCCATACTGCTCAGCGATTTTTCGCCCTTCATCTATTGTACCGACATACTCAATTGACCAAATAAACTTCTTGTGCTGTGTAACATAGACCAAAGCTCGATGACCAAGGGGTATATTGGAGGCAATCGCAGGACCATTGCCATCGCCACTGAAGTTCATCAGCGGTATGCGACTGCCATCGACCCCAAAGTAGTCCAAGTGGTTCGGTAGTATCAGCTTGATGCTATGCATCCGTGACCGTATGTTAGGCATATTGTGAATTATATCAGAACCGTCTGAGAGACAATCAAGCCAATATCAAGATGAGTTGTGAATCGAATACCTCTACCAGTTCCAAGTGTGAAGGTGGTATTGCATCTGTTGCGGTTACCCGAACCCCGAACACGAATGGATGCCAAGAATCCTTATTGGCCCCCCAAAGCATTCTTCATCTATGTCCATCCGTAGCTAAAACCAAATCCGAATCTGCGTCATCTGCGCAATCTGCGGTTTCTTCCCTACCGTCCTCCGCGTCTCCGCCTCTCAGCGTCTCCGCGTGATCTCCCCCGTCTTGGCGCTCTTGGCGTCTTGGCGGTTCAATCCGCTTCGTCGAGGGCTTTGCGGATGAGGGGAAGGTTCACGCTGGATTTTTCGTGCAGCGACCGCGGGCGCGCACTGAATGGTCAGCG
>CAYYGM010000095.1:0-16519 GCA_964471555.1 uncultured Phycisphaeraceae bacterium | reverse complement strand
GTCTGGGCGACTTCCTCAAGGATGGCCGGGCTCAGCTTCAACTGGGCCAGCAACTCGTTGTTGTATTCCAGCGACTCGACACCACGGGTGAAGCCGATCTGCTGCTTGGCGATCAGCACATCACTGACGTGCACCAGCCCGCTGAGCGTGCGGTTGTTGTAGGGCAGGTCCATGGGGTGATGGTGGAAGCCGGTCACGTGAGCGAAGCTGGTGGGGAACTTCCACAGCTTGCACAGGGCGGCCCCGAAGTGCTCGTGGGTGGCGCCGATGACCTGCATCTCCGCCTGACGCAGCGTCAGGTTGGCGTCGGCCTCCAGCTTGTCAAGCACCTCGATGAACTTGGGCCGACGGGCCTGGATCTCCACCAGGATGCCCAGGTCATGAATCAGACCGGCCAGAAACGCTTCGTCGGGCAGTCCTAATCCCACGCGGTCGGCCAGCAAACGCGTGGCGGTGGCCGAGGCGATGGCGTTGGTCCACAGATCACGGGCATTGAAGTTGGGGCTGATGCGCCCGCCGCGGAACAGCTTGGCCAAACTGGCGGCGATGGCGATGTTCTTGACCGCATTGAGACCCAGCAGCACGATGGCCCGATTGATCGAGCCGATCTGCCCCGGCAATCCATAGAAGGCGCTGTTGACCACCTTCAGGATGCGGGCGCCCAGGGCCGGGTCGTTGCTGATGATCTTGTTCAGATCCTGAGCGGTGGAGTCGGGGTTCTCCACCAACTGGATGATCTTCATCGTCACTTCCGGCAGCGTGGCGATGTGGCTGATTTCCGCAATCGCCGACTGGACCACCGCCGGATTGGGGACGGGTTCCAGCGAGGCCAGCGATAAATGGTCGGTGGAAGTATTGGCCTGGGTCATGTGGTCCTTCTCCGCTCCTGAGGATGGGGAAAACTCTTAACTGCTGTATCGACCCGCTGACATCGACACTTGACGGCCCGATCCGCAAAGCGCGGACACGACGCTTCGACATTTGCCCCTTCTGCCGGGCCTGATCCCCACAATCGCTACAGACGGCCCCCAAATCCTCAGCCTTCGGCCTTGTCCAGCCCCGCCAAGCGCCTTACGATGCGCGGATGTCCTGGAACTTCAACTGGCAGGGTAATCCGGTTTACAGCCGCTGGCAGCACGGCCTGGGCGGTCGCCCCGCCTGGGTCACCCGCGCCGCATTGACAGCCGGGATGCTGGTGATCGTGGTGCCGCTGGTGCTGTTGACCCTGGCCGCCCTGCTGGTGGGCACGCTGGTGTTTGCCGTGCTCTCGGCAGTGGCCTGGTTGATCGGGCAATTCTCCGGTGTCGGGCCGCGATCCGATGACGGCCGCCGCAACGTCCGTGTCATCGAGCGGCCGTGATCCGTTAAACTGAATTTCCCATGCGATACGCGATCCAACTGTTCGCCGTCCTGCTGTGCCTCGCCCCGGTCCCATTCAGCCTGGCGGATGATGCGTCCACCGCTGCTGCCCAGGGCGCTGCCGACAACGCCGCCGCCGCTGCGGGGGAAGCTGCCGACAATCAGGACGCCCCAAGCGCCGCCGCCAGTCTCATGCAGACGCTCGGGCCCACCTTCCAGCACACCCACTGGTGGGATTGGGCCGCCCTGGCCGGGTGCATCTTCCTCGGCCTGCTGGCCGGCAAGATCACCAGCGCCATCCTGCGCTCGGTGGGCGACAAGCTCATCAGCCGCGACTGGCATATCCGCGGCACCGTCTTCAACGACCTCGCTTCGCCGATCAGCCTGGCCCTGTTCAGCGTCGGCCTCTACGGCGGACTGGTCGGCTTCATCCATTTAGAAAACCTCAAGGACAACTTCGTCGATCCCCTCGGCCAGTTCCTCCTGCTGCTGGCGGTGGGCTGGCTGCTCTACAACCTCGTCGATGTCGTCGATGTGCTGCTGCGCCGCATCACCGAAAAGACCGAAAACAAGATCGACGACATGATCGTCCCGCTGGTGCGCAAGACGTTGCGCATCTTCCTGGTCATCATCTTCGCCCTGGTCATCGCCCAGAACGTCTTCAACCTCAACGTCACCGGATTCCTGGCCGGCCTCGGCATTGCCGGCCTGGCGGTCTCCCTCGCTGCACAGGATTCGGTCAAGAACCTCTTCGGCTCGCTGACCATCTTCTTCGACAAGCCCTTCCTGATCGGCGATTTTGTCACCTTCGACGGCGACAGCGGCACCGTCGAGGAGATCGGCTTCCGCTCCACCCGCCTGCGCCTGCTCTCGGGGCACCTGGTCACCATCCCCAACATGAAGTTCATCGACACCAAGGCGGAAAACATCTCCGCCCGTCCGTACATCCGCCGGCAGATGGACGTGACCATCACCTACGACACGCCGCCGGAGAAGATCGAGCAGGCGGTCAGCATCCTGCGCGACATCCTCAACGACCAGCAGGTGGTCAGCGAAGGCATGTTCGACATGCAGAACAATCCGCCCCGCGTGGCCTTCAACGAGCTGAACGCCGACAGCCTCAACATCCGCGCCTACTACTGGTACGTGATCCCCCGCCGCAGCGATCGCGGCTTCTTCACCTACCTCGAGCACTGCCAACTGGTCAACACGATGCTGTTCAAGCGCTACGCCGAAGCGGGCATCGATTTCGCCTTCCCCACGCAGACGCTGTACCTGGCCGGCGACGACAAGCGGCAGTTGACCGTCAATGTGCAGCAGTCATCGTGAATCATCGTTTAGCGGGCGAGCTTGCTCGCCCCAACGCCGAGCAAGCTCGGCAGCTAAACGTCGGCAAACCCGCGACAAGTCGCGGCGCTTCTTACAGGCCGCGCCCGATTCGATCCGATAACACCACCGTGCGCTGGACCCTGTCCATCCTGCTGACGTTATGCTGTGCCCTGAACGCGGTTCACGCCCCGCGCCTGCGGGCGGCGGTTGAACAGTCGCCGCGACTGCTGCAGCTCTACGACTTCGAAGACACCGACGACCAGGGCTACAAGCTCGGCCTCGGGCACGATCTGCCCCGCCACTTCTTCGCCATCGGCCGCGATCCCCTGGTCGCCGACCGCTTCTTCTACCAACTGCCCTGCCACGACCACCTGATCCACCAACTGGGCTATCCCGTCTACGGCATCGTTCACTACGACACCGAATACAAAACCTCCGGCGACTACAGCCTCAAGCTCGCCTGCGATGGCGGCAACGCGGGAGCATTCCTCGAGGTCGGGGCTTTGGCTGCGGTCCCCGGCAGCGATTACCGCATCACCGCCCGCATGCGCATGGCCGACCTGCACGGGGCGGCCGCCCAACTGAGCGCCTGTTTCATCGATGCCACCGGCAATCGCATCGAGGGCAGCACCGTTTACAGCCCGCTGCTGACCACGCAGCAAAAATGGATCGACACCTCGGTCACGCTCACCGGCGAATTCCCCGACGCCGCCTGGATCAGCCTCGATGTGCGCCTGCTGCAACCCACATCCAATCCCGACAGCGCCCTGGGCAAGCAGCAATTGATCTTTCACGATGTCAGCGCCAGCGCCTGGGTCGATGATGTGGCGGTCTGGCAGTTGCCGCACGTGCAGGTGGCCAGCGAGAGCCCGGTCAATGTCTTCCGCGGCCCCAAGCCGCCGGCCTTCCAGTTGACCATGCGCGATCTGACCGGCCGACGCCTGTCAGCCCGCGTGGTGGTCTATGACCATCATCAGCACGAAGTGGATCGTCTGGAGCGCAGCGTCGGGGCCGGTGCGCCCACGCAATGGAACTGGACCGCGAACCTGCCCGGCTACGGCTGGTACCTGGCGGATCTGTCGATCGCTGACGAGCAGCAAGGCGAATCGCTGGCCCGAACCTTGGGAGCGATTCTGTGGCTGCCGGATGAGGGTGCGATCTTTGCCTCCGATGCAGCACGCTTCACATTGGCTGCTGAAGACCTGCCCGCCGCTGAGCGACAATTGGTCGGACCGCTGCTGGATCAGACCGGGCTTGAGTCCGTGGTGCTGAGCATCTGGGATCGCAACACCACGGTCGCCGGCATGCCGCAGCAGAACCAGGAGCTCGACGACCTGCTCAACCGCATCATCAGCGCCCAGCGCACGGTGACGTTGTCGCTGCACCCGCTGCCCAAGGCCCTGACGGAAACCGAAGGCGTCTCCGCCTCGCAGGCTTTGGGCGTCATGCAGGCGGATCCCGCGCTTTGGATGCCGTACCTGCGGCCGGTGATGCAGCGGCACGGCCAGAGCGTGCGGCGCTGGCAGTTGGGCCGCTCCGATCAGGCGGAAGCATTCTTCTACAGCGATCCGGCCGCAATGCTGGCTGCGATCCGCGATCAGTACGAGCAGATGACGCCGGGCCCGCGCCTGGTGGTGCCCTGGCTGGCCGGGCAATCGCGGCGAAAGGGATTGGACCCGTCGTACATCATCGCCCTGGATGTGCCGCCGGAGGTTGCCGCCGAAGCGATGGGCGAATACCTCCAGCAATGGGAGCAGCCGCCCCCGACCAGATTGGCTTTGTATCTGCACGAGCCGCCCGCCGATCGCATCGATCCGCAGAGCCGCCTGGATGATCTGGCCATCCGCATGATCGAAGCCTGGGGCGCGGACGTCGAGTCCATGGTCTTGACGCATCCGTGGACCCGGGCAGCCGAGCGGCGCATGGCGCTGACGCCCGATCCGCTGCTGGGCGTGTTCATCAACACCGCGCATCGCCTGGCGGGACGGCGCGTGGTGGCCAGAGATTTACCGCTGGGTGATGGATTGAAATCCGTGGTGCTCGACGGCCCGGGCGGCGGCATGATCGCTGCCTGGGTGGAGAATGCGCCCTCGCAACAGGTGACGTTGCGCAGCGTGCTGGGCGATGATCCGGTGGCCATTGATCTGTGGGGCAATCGCACGCCGGTGCCGATGATCGAGGGCAAGCAGGAAGTGGTGCTCTCGGACACACCGACCTTCATCGAGGACATCGATCCTTATCTGGCCCTGTTTCGAGCCGGCTTCCGGATCGATCAGCCGTTCATCGAATCGCGCAACGAGCCGCACCATCGCGTGCTGCGCCTGACCAATCCCTACCCCACCGCCATCTCCGGGCGACTGACGGTGACCGGGCCGGCCGACTGGGACATTTCACCGCTGAATCACGTCTTTTCCCTGGCCGGGGGCCAGAGCATCGATCTGCCGGTGGTCATGCGTTTCCCCATGGCGGAGTTGGCCGGTCACAAGCGGCTGACCGCGCACGTTTCCTTCGACGCCACCAGCCACTACGAAGTGGACCTGGCGGCGCCGATGGAACTGGGCCTGCCCGATGTGCAGTTCAGCGCCGTGGCCACGCTGGAGCCGGGCCCTGACGGGCGCATCGACGCCCTGCTGACCGCCGTGGTCACCAACCTGGGCGATCGGCCGCGCTCGCTGTACCTGTTTGCCGTGATGCAGAATCAGCCGCGCGAGGAGCGCCTGGTGCCCGAGCTTGGCCCGGGACAGACCATGATCAAACAGATGCGCTTCAACGGCGTCGATCCACTGTCCACCCTGCGCACCGGCGTGCGCGAGATGAACGACTCAGCCATGCTCAATCAACTGCTGCACCTGAGCGAAGCGGAGATGGAAAAGAAGCCATGAGCCATCAGCCATCAGCCATCAGCCATGAGGGCAAGACCTCGTGGCTCGTGGCTAGTCGCTCGTGGCTTGATCTTTCATAATCTCCCGCAGCACCGTCGTCGCGAAGGAGCCGCGCGGCAGTTCGAAGGCCAGGCGCACATACGGGCCGTGCTCATCGACGCCGCCGCTGACTTCCGCATCACGCAGGGGCACGCGCAGCGGCCGCCGCTGACCCACCAGCTTCAGGCCGCCCGCCGGTGTTAGCTGTTCAACCGTCAACCCGTCTTCCTGCAACAGGCGCTGCTCCAGGGCATCGACCGCGCCCTCGGCCCGCATCATGTCCGCTCCCCACATCGGGCCGGACGGTGAAATCTCCAGGCGTTCAATCCGCCCGCCCGGCGCGTTCTCCTGATCCGCCATGGCCTGATCGACACGGAACACCGCGCGGTTGTCGTGCTTCTGAGCCAGGTCGCCGGGAACCAGGCGATCGAACGTGCCATCTTTGAGGCGCACATCCAGCACGCGGTTGAAGATCGAACTCTGCCAGGCGCTGAGCATCAACTCGCGCTGCACACGATCGACGGCCGCGGCCGCCTGCTCGAAACTCTTGCCCTGCCGCAGAGCATCGAGCGCCTGCCGCTCGTAGCGCATCCGCTGCGGGCACAAGGACAAGGCCCCGGCATAATCGCCCGCCATGTAAGCCTCCCGGCCGCGGCGGCGCATCTCCGTCTCGCGCTGATCGGGATTGCCCAGCATCAGGTCCAGGGCGTTTCGGGCATCGCCCACCAGCAGGCTGCGCCCCACGCGGTCGCTGTCACCGCGATAGCCGAAGCGTTGCACGCCGAAGAAATTGGGCACACCGCGCTTGACCAGCACATCGAGAATCGCCTTGGCCCGCACCACCGCGCCGGGCTCGACGTCGCGCAGGTGGATGACGAAACGATTGCCGCGCAGATGACCCAGGCGCAGCTTGTTGGCGTGACGGGCGGACCAGAGCACCTTCAGGTGCGGATGATATTCGGTGCGGCGAATCGACTCCTGCGCAAACTGCTCGTCCGCACCGGGAACCCCCGGAAGGTGCACCGACACATGCTGGCGGGTCACCGCGTGCTTGTCCTTGAGCCCGGCATAACCCACCGCCGAGCGGCGCACGCGAAAAGCCTTGGCGATGCGGCGCACGGCATCGTGCGTGGTGAGATTGAACTTCTCGATGAACAGGATCAAGTGCTCGCCGGCGCCGCTCGGCTCGTACAGCGGCTGCTCATCGACCAGGAAATCCTCCGGCCGCAGCTTCATCTGCCCGCCCACCCCCGCGAGGTCGGGTGTGAGATAAGTCAGATTTGCGATCGGCGATTGGCGATTGGCGATCTCATCCATGACATCGGTCCCACCAATGTTCGCACCCTTCCCACCATTCGCAAATCGAAAATCGCAAATGGCATCAATCTTCCGGCGCGTCTTTGGCCACCAGTTGATGGAAGGCGGTGAGCAGCCGCCCGGTGATGGGGCCCGGCTTGCCGCTGCCGATGCTGCGCCCGTCGATGCGGGTCACGGGGATGACCTCGGCCGCGGTGCCGGTCAGGAACATCTCATCGGCGGTGTACAGATCGAACTTGGTCAGGTCGGGACAGCGCACCTCGAGTCCCGCGGCCCGGGCCAGCTCGATCACCGCGTTGCGGGTGATGCCTTCGAGGATGCCGGCATGCAGGGGCGGGGTCAGCAGTGTGGGCTTGCCTTCCATCGAGCGCACGATGAACAGGTTGTCGCCGGTGCATTCGGCGACGTTGCCCTGCGGGTTGAGCATCACCGCTTCCATCACGCCGGCATCGATGGCCTCGATCTTGGCCATGATGTTGTTGAGGTAATTGAGGCTCTTGATGCGCGGCGACAACGCAGCCGAGTGATTGCGCATCACGCTGGAGGTGATCACCGCCATGCCCTCTTCATAGAACTTGCGGGGGTAGAGCGTGATGTCGTCGGTGATGATGAAGACCGAAGGATCCTTGCAGTTGAAGGGGTTGAGTCCCAGCGTGCCGCAGCCGCGGGTGACGCACAGGCGGATGTAGCTGTCGCTGCGCTGGTTGGCGGCCAGCGTCTGGCGCATGGCCGCCAGCAGTTGCTCGCTGCTGAAGGGCATGTTCAGGCGGATGGCGCGGGCGCACTGGGCCAGGCGGCGCAGGTGGCTGGCGGCCTTGAAGATGCGGCCGCGATAGGCGCGGATGCCCTCGAAGACGCCGTCGCCGTAGAGCAAACCGTGATCGTACACCGACACCACCGCCTGATCGGCGGGAACCAGTTTGCCGTTAAGCCAGATTTGATTGCTCACCTTGCTCACCTTGGGAATGCCTGATTCCCTGAATGCCTGAATGCCTGAATGATCGAATGTATTCAAGAAATCAAGGAATCAAGAAATCACGCATTCGGTGCACTCAGGTGCCGACACGGAAACGCACGAACTTCTTGATCTCGACGCCCTTGGGCAGAATGTCCTTGATCTGCTTCTTGTCGTCTTTGACGAACGGCTGTCGCAGCAGCACCACGGAGTCGAGGTACTTGCGGATCTTGCCTTCGACCATCTTCTCGGCGATCTGGGCGGGCTTGCCGCTGGCCAGCGCTTCCTGGCGGGCGAACTCGCGTTCCTTTTCGACCGCATCAGCGGGCACCTCAGCCTCGGTCACACCCAGGGGCGAGGGGCTGATGGCGCTGACGTGCATGCACAGATCCTTGAGCAGTTCATCGGGAGCCGCGTCGCCGGGCGCCACTTCCACCAGCACGCCGATCTTGCCGGTGAAGTGGACATAACTGCCAACTTTACTTCCGGGCCCGCCCAGCACCGAGCCGCCGCCGAACTGAACGTTTTCCTGCGTGGTGATGCGCACCTTCTCGATGGCGGCTTCCATCTCGTCGGTCTTGCTCACTTCGCCCACCGGCTGAGCCAGGGCCAGGTCGGCCACCTGCTGCGACAGGGCCTTGAACGCATCGTTGCCGGCCGTGAAGTCGGTCTCGGTGTGGACCACGACCAGGGCAGCCTTAGTCCCGTCCGCGCTGGCGGCCACGGCGATGCGGCCTTCGTTGTTGGCGCGATCGGTTCGCCCGGCCATCTTGGCGCCGTACTTCTGACGCACCAGGTCGGCCGCCTTATCGAAATCGCCCCCGGCCTCTTCCAGGGCCTTCTTGCATTCCATCATGCCCAGCCCGGTGGCTTGGCGAAGGGCTGATACATCCTTGGCGGTGATCGTCGCCATGAAGCAAATCTCCTGCTGAAATTAATACGAGAAAAAGGAATTCACCGCAGAGGACGCCGAGATCACAGAGAAATTGAATTCAATGTCTCAACTCCGCGTCCTCTGCGTTCTCCGCGGTGAATCCTGACTTTACGCGGTCTCCGCATGCTGCTGGGGAATGTCGGTCTGCGGTGCACCGGCCTGCTCGGCTGAGTCATCGGCGCGGAAACGGGCTCGGCTGGAACGCTTACGCTGCGGCTCGGCGGACTGCTCGCTGGATGCGTCGGCGCCTTCCTGCCTGGCCGTGCGCACCTGCTTGCCCTCGGCCACCGCGTCGCATAGGCTCTTGATGACCACCTCGATGGCCCGCATCGCATCGTCATTGCCGGGAATCGGAATGTCGATGAAGTCGGGGTCGGAATCGGTGTCGATCAGGGCCACCGTGGGAATGCCCAGCTTGCGGGCTTCGCGCACCGCGTTGCCTTCGTGCGAAACGTCCACCACGACCATCACGCCCGGCAGCTTGGTCATGCGGCGAACGCCTTCGAGGTTGCGCAGAATCTTGGCCTTCTCGCGGTTCAGGTGCGATTCCATTTTCTTGGAATACGTGTTGATCTCGCCGCTCTCTTCGAGGGCTTCGAGCTCTTCCAGCCGCTTGAGGCGCTGACGGATGGTGGCGAAGTTGGTGAGCGTGCCGCCCAGCCAGCGCTCGCTGACGTAGTGCATGGAGACCTGGCCGGCATACTGCTCGACGATGCCGCGGGCCTGGCGCTTGGTGCCGACGAACAGCACATCCTTGCCGTCGGCGACGACCTTGGTGATGAACTTGCGGGCCAGCAGCAGGCCCTTGATGGTCTGCTTGACGTCGATGACGTGAATCTTGTTGCGTTTGCCGAAGATGTAGGGCGCCATCTTCGGGTTCCAGTTGGCCGAGCGATGTCCGAAGTGGATCCCGGCTTCGACCAGATCCTTGACGAGAGAAGCCATGCGAACTCCTTGCGACTGCGAGGGTGTTGCCCGGGCTTGCCAATCGAGCCGGGGCGGGATGCTCCGCGCTATGAACGAACATACTCGGCAGCCCGGCAGCGCCCCATGCGCCGCCCGCAATCGGCTGTCCGGCGACAACGGCTTCCTGCCGCTGCGGTCGCTGGATAAAAAAAGCAGGTCGCCAGCTCTGCGGAGTTGGAGCTGCGCCTACACCTCTACCACCCGGAAAATCGGTGTCATGTCCGGCCGTCAATCCATTTTCCGACCGGGAATCCATTTTATGCCCCCCCGCGGGCCCCTGCAAGCAGGGGCAGGGAGTAGGCAGTAGGCAGTAGGCAGTAGGGTGTAGGGGGTAGGGTGTGGGGGGTAGCGAGAATGCTGTTGTTATCCATAGCCGGCGAGCTACGTCTCGCCGGGCGAACATGCTTGTGCCCACATCACCCCCTTTGTGCCTGGAGGCAGTGGCGAAGCACAGGAACGTTCGTCCGGCGACGCGTAGGTCGCCGGCTATTTTTTGCTCTCCATCCCCCCCCTACTCCCTACTCCCTACTCCCTACTGCCTCAACCATACTGCCCGTGGTGCTTAACTCGCTCCATGACAAACTGATACGTGGCCCAACTGACCGTGGGCGGCACCGAGTGGTCGCTGTGATAGACATAGCCCCGGCAGGCCTTGGCAGCGGCGAATTTCTCCGCAATCTCCCGCTCGATGCGCTCGCGGTCGTTGCTGCCCATGACCATCACATCGATGTTGCCCACCATGGCCAGCCGATCGCCGTAAACCGGGGCCATGCGGCGGACGTCCATGCCGGCCTTGGCCTCCAAGGGGTGCAGGGCGTCGAAGCCGGCTTCGAGATATAACTCAAGTACACCGTTGACGTTACCGTCGGTGTGGAAGATCAGCATCATGTCGTGGGCGTGGGCCCAGGCGGCGATCCGCTGATGGTCGGGCCAGATCAACTCGCGGTACATCGCCGGCGAGCACATGGTGCTGTGGTTGAAGGCCATATCACCGTAGAGCCAGATCCCGTCCGGCCGCACCCCCGCCGCGTCCATCGTCTCCAGGGCTCGCAGCGATACGTCCGTGCAGGTCCGCGACACATCCACCACCCAGTCCGGCTCGGCCGCCATCGCCAGCAGCGACACCTCGTCGCCCATGATGTATCGCAGCACCTCAAAACTCTCGAGGCAGTTGAAAAAGCACCACATATCGCGGTTTCGGCCCTCGGCCAGCTTGCTGCGGGCGTCGTCCACGTTCCACTCCGGATCAGCCCGCAACATCGCCGGTTTGAGATGATCGAGCCAGGCCTGCTGACTGTCGCACTCCCAACCCAGGTGCTGCGGCGTGCCGTTGCGATCACGCCACTTGCGCACCTTCTGGCCCCAACAGTTGACCACCACCTGGGTCTGCTCGTCCTGCTCGATCAGTTCCTCACGGAATGGGAACGGCTTGGGCCACATTGTCTGCACGTTGCAAAAATCACTGCCCAGCATGGCCAGCACCGTCTCGCGGTCGCCCTGCAACCCCTCGCCCTGCCAGCGGCGGATGGTGTCGGACCAGAACGAATCGTGACGGGGAATACGATCGAGATCCTGGCGTTGGAACATGCGATGCACGCGCTGGCGACTGGTGAGTGTGGTTTGTGTGCTGGTCATGGCGAGTCCGATGAATCAAGGGGTCAGTAAGCGGGGGCTTTGGTTTTGGTCGGGCGGCCGCAGCCGTGGGTGGAGTCTTCGCTGCGCAGGTAGGGTTTGGAGATGTCCTCCAGGCCCTTGTAGGCATATGGATCGTGACCGGCCACCATCACGAAATCGCGGAAATCCTGCCAACCACTGCTGACGCCTTCCACCCAGCGCCACGGCAGCAGCGATTGCGCGCTCATGTAATGGTTGACCAGCGATCGGCGGTAACCGCGCTTGGCGACGTTGGGCAGTGAACGGTGCAGCAGGTAGCCGTTGAAGAAGATGATCGAGCCGCGCTTGACCTCCACGGGCCGCTCGTCGGCTGCGGTGTAGGGGAACCCGCGAGCTTCGCGCGTGCAATCAAAGCGCGGGTCGTTGTGTTGCTCCAGGTGCCAGATCACCCCGGGCTTGTGTGAGCCGGGAATCACCCACAGGCAGCCGTTCTCAATGGTGGCATCATCGAGCGCTAACCACGCGCCGGTCAGCGAGCGATCCCGGGTGGGAATGAAAATCTCATCCTGGTGCCACGCCTGGCCCGGCTTGCCCGCCGCTTTGAAAAACATCATCGACTGCATGCACTTGACGTCCGGCCCGATCAGCCGCGTCAATGCATCGACAATCGCCCGATGACTGAGCATGCGCAGAAACACTTCGGACAACTTGTGCGGATAGTGAATGCACAAGGCCCGGCTCATCACCGCATCGTCATCCAGTGCGTCGTCAGCCGGCGGCAGGTTCTCGATCAACCCATCGCGGTTGCGGCAGAGGTCGGCCGCTTCGGTGAGGATGGCATCCAGTTCCGGCTCACTGACCGCACGATCCAGCACCAGAAAACCGTTGTCCTTGTAAAACGCCTCCGCACGCTCATCCAGGGGCGGACTGAACCAGCCTTCGGGAGCATGGGGAGAAGAGACGGCCGATGAATCGGCCTCCGCCGGAGGATTGCGGTCCGGGTCGTGGTTCCAACTGGCAAAAGGTTCCATATCTGATAATGCTCCAGGCAGGTTGACCCCCTGACACTAAAACCGCAGAATACTAACCGAATCGAGGCTCTTGACCATGGCTGCCAGACACAAAAACATATCCGGCGTTCACCATCTGGTGCGCAGCGGCGTGATCGGCTTCGGCAGTGTCACCCACCGCCGCGGCAACCGCCTCGGGCCGCGCCTGCAAACGCTGCATCAACTGCTGCTGGTCCATCGCGGCAGCGTACGCATCGAGGGGCGCGATCGCATCCTCGAACTGAACGGCGGCCAGGGTGTGCTGTTGTCGCCCGGTCAGACCGAGCATTTCACATTCAGCTCACGACAGGAAACGCGACACAGTTGGTGCCAGGTGACGCCGGCCCAGACACCGAAAGAATTGGCTCCGCCGCCCGAGGCTGCCTGGCGCGTGGCCCGCTGGTCGCCGGCCGTGGGCGAGTTGATGAAGATCGGCCTGCGCCGCCGGGCGCTCGAAGCAGCGCAGCCACGACCCAGCGCTTCAACCTGCTGCCTGGTGTTGTCAGCCATCTGGGCGTTCATCAACGAATTGGACGGCCAGTCGTGGACGCCGCACGCCGATCTGAGCCAGACGCCGCGCGGACGATTCCTCGATGCCATCGAACAGCAATTGTCGCAACCCACGACACTCGAAGACCTGGCCCGAGCCAGCGGCGTCAGCCGCGGTTACCTGGTGCGCCTGGTGCGTCAGCAATGGGACGTGACGCCGATGGAGATGCTGTGGCGCGTGCGCTGCGAACGGGCGACGCAGTTGCTGCGCGACACGGGATTGTCGCTGTCGCAGATCGCCTACCGTGTGGGCTTCGCCAATCCGTTTCACTTTTCACGCCGCTTCAGCCGCCGCTACGGCGTCAGCCCACGAGCATGGCGGGAAAACTGCTGGCATCAACAGCCCGCACGCGTTTAGCGTACCGAGCTTGCTCGCCCTCACGCGGAGCAACGGGGCATCGTGCGATCAATCCTCGCGCTGAGAAAGATAATCGCGCAACAGCACAGCCGCGGCCTGACTGTCGTGGCGGCGCTTTTTCTGATCGTGTGTCAGCCCGGTGCGGGCCAGGCGATCGTCAGCCGCGGCGCTGGTCAGCCGTTCGTCGGCCAGATGCACGGGTAATCCGAATCGCTGCTGCAATTGCGCTGCGAACTGGCGGGCATCCCTGGCGGGCGGGCCTTCACTGCCGTCCATGTTCAGGGGCAGGCCGAGCACCAGGGCCTCGGGGCCGTGCGTGTCGATGATGCGGGCGATGGCGTCGAGGCGCTGCTGCGGATTCTCGGCGACCACGACCGACAGCGCAGTGACGATGGTCGTCTGCTCGTCGCCGATCGCCAGGCCGGTGCGTTTGCTGCCGGGATCGATGGCCAGATAGCGCATGGGGAGATTGTAGTGAAGGCTTGAGGGGTGAGGTATGAGGTTTGATGTTTAGCCCCGGCGGCCACGCCGGGCGTACTTCACAGCCAGTCTTCGCCGAGCTGTTTGCCGATGCGGGCGTGCAGATCCTTGATCTTCTCCGCATCGGCGGCCCGGCAGACCAGCGTGGCCTTGGCCGTGCGGATCACGATCAGATCTTCGCAGCCCAACGTGGCGACCAGGTGCTGCGGATCATCGCCCACCACCAGCACGTTGCTGGACTCATGCGCAATGAAGTTGCAGCCGGCCGCGGCGTTGGACGCCTCATCGCGCTCCAGCGTGGCAGCAAATGCGGGCCACGAGCCGACGTCCAGCCAGCGCAGGTCCATGGGCACCGCCGCCACCGTCATGGCTGGATCGGATGAGGCCGGCTCCATCACCGCAAAGTCAACGCTGATCTTCTTGAGCGTGGGATAAACCTCGTTGAGCAAGTCCTGTCGCCAGGGCATGTCCCAGCCGTCGCGCACCATCTTCAGCGAAGCGAAATTCTCCGGGGCGTACTTCTCGATGCAGCGCATCAACGTGGCTGCCTTCCACACGAACATGCCGCTGTTCCACAGATACTTGCTCGGCCCGGCCGCGAAGTATTGCTCAGCCACATCCTGCGGTGGCTTTTCGCGGAAGCAATCGACCTTGAAGCCGTGCTCGCCGATGCGTTCACCCAGTTGCAGGTAGCCGTAACCGGTGGCAGCGTGTGTGGGCTTGATGCCGAAGGTCACCAGCGTGTCCTGCTCACGCTCGGCCAACTCGAAACCGTGCACCACCGTGCGTTGAAAGTCCTCCACCGGCTCGATCACATGGTCCGCGGTGAACACCGCCACCACCGCCTCCGGATCGTTGCGACCCAGCACCGCACTGCCCAATCCCACCGCGTTGAGCGTGTCCCGGCCCATCGGCTCGGCAATGAAACGCGACTCGTCCAGCGAAGGCACCGCCTCCAGAATCGCCTGCTTGTGCGAGGCTCCCGCACAGACGTACACCTGCTGCGGCGGTAGCAGACCATCCAGGCGATCGAGGGCGATTTGCAGTAAACTGCGGCCGCCGATGAAGGGGATCAGTTGCTTGGGCAGGCTGCGCGTGGACATGGGCCAAAGTCGCGTGCCTGAGCCGCCGGCGATGATCAGAGCGTAACGCATGGGTTGGTGGCGGGTCCAAAAAGAGGTTAACGTCCGTTATCTGCCAACGCTTATGATGCTAAGGTAAGTTAGATCACTCCCACCCTCAAGCTGGAAGGAACTTTTCCATGACGAATGCCCAGCGCAAAAAGATCGTTCAATTGTTGACCACCAGTTACAACATGGAGCTGGAGACGGTGTGCAACTACATCGCCAACTCCATGCACCTCGACGGCTTCAAGGCCAAGCACATCAAGGATTCCCTGGCCGCCGACGTGACCGAGGAGCTTGGCCACGCCCAGCAACTGGCCCAGCGCATCAAGGTGCTCGAAGGCCGCATCCCCGGCTCGCTGGAACTCAAGTGGGTGCAGAAGTCCATGCAGCCGCCCAAGGATCCGCTGGATATCCTCTCCGTGATCAACGGCGTGATCGAAGCCGAACAGGGCGCGATCGATCAGTATCAGAAGATCATCGAAGCCACCGACGGCATCGACCCGGTGACCCAGGATCTGTGCACCACGCTCAAAGGCGACGAAGAAGAACACCGCCGCCTGTTCAAGGGCTTCCTCGCCGAAGCCAAAGCCGGCCGCTGACAGCCACGACAACGGCGTCCAATCCCGACACCCCCCTCCAACCGCCCGCACCCCCGGGCGGTTTTTGTTTGAGTCTATTATTAGTTTTCTAAAAATCTAAAAAAGCGCTTTTTTAGAAAACTAATAACAGCAACATGGAGGCTCAACGGAGGGAAGGGGCGTGGATCTGTTGGGCGAGCAGCGGCCGGGTGCTGGGGGGCATCCGTGCAGTGGCGTTGGGTGGTGTGGTCGGGGACAATGACTCGAAACGTTTTGTGTTTCAAGGCTCACGTGATGGCTAAATGAGAATCCCGCAAAGGATGCCTGGGTTTCTTCACCGTTCTATCGGTTGTGGCGGTGGTGTTGGTGTGGATCGGCCCGCGCCTGCTGAACTACCCGCTATGGATGACCGCATGGAATAAGCATCAGGGCACGAGGCCGATTTTGTTTTACGGCCAGGTCGTGGATGATGAAGGATCGCCTGTTCAAGGCGCTGATGTCGAGTTGCGGGTAACACTTTCAAACTGGCCCCGCGTTTTCTGGGCCGGCGGCATCCTGCGCTCAGACACAGTTCATGTCACGACGGATGATGCCGGCCGATTTTCCTATCAACACAACCGTATTAATGGCATCAGCCTTCAGGTCCGACGGATCAGAAAATCCAGTTACGAATGGCGGCAACCTACTAAATCACACGGCCTGCCTGTATCACCAACCTTCTGTTTTAGTGACGACGCTTGTCTCGGTCGTTCGCAGTCCCGACACGTAGCCGACTTCAACAACCCTGTTGTGTTTCAAATGAAAAAAGACCCCAGTAACACCGCATGTCAATGCGGCGCCCTCCTTATTCGCCCTCGTCAACGCGGTGCCATTCTGCAATGTGGCGTGAGGCGCCGCATTCACAGTCGCTGTTATGGGAACCGCATTCCAGCCGCGTCGTCTTCACTGCGGTGATACGGTTTACGAAAAACACCTGGGCGTGC
>CAYYGM010000094.1:0-16839 GCA_964471555.1 uncultured Phycisphaeraceae bacterium | reverse complement strand
GTACGCCCACCACCGGCCCCGCCACGCCAAGCGGATCGGGCAATGCCGGCAACGAATCCCAACGCAGTAAAGGATGATTCGACTTGGGAACATCTGCTTGCACCATGCTGGAACAAACCATAAGCACGCTGGAAACGATCGCGGCGAATCGCAACATGTCGCTACCCTGATTGAAAGGAGACCCAACTGACCCGCCAACACGATAATGCCTTGCATTCAATGTGCAAGTCATGTGGCGCGGTGTACAACAACTCGGACCAGTTCCTGTTGGACTTACTTTTGTTGCGGACGGGCGACAGTCATCAGATGATCCAGCGCCTCGACGTGGGTGTGGTTGTAGCGGCGGTGCCCGCCTGCCGTGCGCAGAGCGCGCGGGATCAAACCCTGCCGCCCCCAGATACGCAGGGACTCAGCCGACACGCCGTAGCGATCAGCGAGAGCACCGATGGTCAGGATGTCGCGGGTCTGCCGTGTCATGATGGATCAATCCAATGGGGTGGGACGTAGTCGAGCCGCCAGGCTTTGTTGCAAGTCCCACCCGTTTTCGAGACGGGGGCCGCTCCGTTAGCGAGCTTCATTTTCAGAAAGTGGCGTGAGGAGTGTGGCCTAAGACCTGAGGCTGCTGTACCTGCCCGTCTATTCGCCGGACCTGAAACCCATTGAGTGATCATCGCCAAGGTCAAGCAGTTGCTGCGTGCCTTGGCCGGTCGCACCCGCGAGGCTTTGTGGGTCATCATGCAATCGGTGCTGGACCAAGTCACTGCCGACGATGCCCAGCACGGCTTCACCCACTGTTGCTACACGCTACACCTGGAATAGGAATGCTCGAATGGCCGCGATGGGATTCGAACCCTTGAAGGGGGCGGCGTGCTGCCTGCTGCACCACAAGGCGGCATGAACAGCGCAACGACGGCGCTGCGGGCCTTCGTGTCTGGTTGTCTGAAGGGGTGGGGCGAATGCCAGCGTTCGGCAATCAGGCCAAATACAGCGTAAATTGCTGATATTTGGCCGACATGGTCTGTGCCGCGAGCCTGGTATCGGTCGGACTGCATACCTGCCCCCAACCTCGGTATGCTCTGGCCGCAGGAGAAGCGGGGCGACTGGGGGCGCCGGACAGCCACGCACTTGAGATGCGTTCGGCGGGATGCAAATTGTGCTGTCCGGTGTTCATCGTAAGCCTGTCTTATACATTAAGACGACATTGAGCCGAGAAACGTATCGTCAGTTCCCATGTGATGTAATAGCAATCTGATGAAAATGCAGGAAGTTATTGCCGTATTGCTCGCAAGTGCTGCAAATTGAGCTTTTTTAAGACTGTGACTCGTGTGCTATACCCGTAGTCTGGCGGCGCAATCATGGCTGTGATCGGGTGAGCAAGCGGTTTCTCGCACCGCTCTTGACGTCACCTGAGCAGACACCACTTGAGCGTTTCACTGCTGCCCTGCAAACCTGCTGTTGAACTCCGCGGCGCGGCGAACCACCTCGGGGTACGTTTCGCTGCTCATGGTGAATTCAGGCTGCCAGTTGAAGTGCCAGACCCAGAGGGCTATCAGGGAAACGTTCTCCGCTTCCATGGCATCGATCGCGGACACGAGCCATTGGCCGGCCGGATCAGAACGGTTGTTGGGCGCGGCGCCCAGTTCACCCAGGAACACGGGAGCATCGACCAGGTGGACCGCTCGCACCAGTCGCGTCATCCGCTCCAGCGACGTCATGCCCGACCAGGGCAGATTCGGCCCCGCCACCTCGAAGTTGCCATAAACATGGAAGCTGTAAACTTCGAGCGGCTCCGGCTGTGATGCAAGGTTGTTGGCGAGCCACTGACGCCAGGTGTCCGGCCGAAACTTGAAGTCGGGAAATGTCTCGCGGCGACTTGTGCATTCCGGACGCACGCCGGCATCGCCGCTGGTAACCAGGTGGTTGGGATCAAGCGATTTAATGAGGGTTGTCTGCGCGCGGTAGAGCGACAGATACTGGTCAAAGGAAAGGCTGTCGTCGTTGGTGCCGTCAACGCGCGGCTCGAAGCCGGGCGGATAGACGCCTTTGGGCAGCAGACTTCGCTCCTGCATCTCCACATCGGCTGCCAACATGCCCTCGTTCACCAATTCCCACATCAGCACCGTCGGGTCGTCCTTGTAGCGGGTAACGAACTGCTCCACGTAACGATGCACCCATGCGTACGTTTTGGACTTGGGATCGAGGATGGCACGGCCAGTCTCGCCCATGTACGCATAGGGGCCCGGAATGGTTTGCAGCGAAGGCACCAGCTTCAGGCCGCGGCTTCGGCACAGGGCGAAGACTTCGTCCATCAGTGCCCAGTACCGCTCAGGATCCTTGTCATAGAGCATCGCCTGGTCACGTGGGTAACCGGGATGGGCGAAGAACCGGATGAATGCAAGGTTGTTTTTCGCTGCGTCCTCCACGCCGGCGATCACAGCCTGACGCGCTTCTTGTGGGGTGCCATACTTCTCAGCGATGTGGAACCACGTCCCCATGTAGGCCTGGGACAGGTGAGGCATATTCACCCCGATGGCACGGTATTCCCGGCCGTCGAGCATAAGCTTCGCCCCGGACCGGGTGACGAATCCGGGCTTTGCCGCGGCGGCGGCTGCAGTCGGCTGCGGCGCAGTCCCAGTCAAGACCGCAGCCAGGAAGAAAGAACAGACTGCGAACGTGTGCATCATGGGCATCTTTCAGTTCGCTCCTTCTGCTCACCTGTAGGGTGGCTGGTGATCGGCCTGTTTAGTCCAGGGAGCTTAATAAAAAGACGCGATCCCTCGATAGCGGGCTGAATGAAAAGGAAATGGAGAGGGTGGGATTGGGGGAACCTCAATGTCGCGCTATATGTTAATCATGTCGAATTTTGTTTAAGGCCGAATCAGATGGAGACTGGTAGCATCACGAATCGCCTCTTATTGTGAACCACGGGCGTTCACCATGTTGTTCAACATGGCGAGCATGGTCTTGTCCATGTCGTCCTCCGGCTGACGATAAGGCGACTGGATGATCTGCTCACGATCGTAGTGCGTCAGGGCCACGCACATGCTGTCACGGATGTGAGCCTCCATCCAGTGCCGCGCCATCTGCCCGTCGCGGCGGCGCAGGGCCATGTACACCCGGTGGTGCAAGAGCCAGACGCGCGAAACGTGCGGCAGCGGCCGATCGTGCGTGTGCGTGCCGAACATCATGGTGTCGATGCGGCTACTCATGATCAGCTTCGTGAAGCGGCTATTCTCAGCGGTTTTGAGAATCAGCACGTGAAACGCCAGGTCGTTGGACAGAAATCGCTCGAGGACGCTTCCACTCATCAACGGCTGCTTGCTGTCGCGAAATTCCCGAGCGGCGCTGCGCATGTTGTCGCACTGACGCTCCAGCTCGCGCAAGGACTGCAGCGTAATCACCGATGCGGCTTTAAGCGCGGCAAAACCTTCGATGGCTATGCGAAGCTCATACGTCTCAATCAGCCGAGCCCGGCTGGGGCGCGAGACATACGTGCCGCTGCGGGGCACCTGATAGAGCAGCCCTTCAACCTGCAGCCTGCGAATGGCCTGCCGCACGGGTGTGCGACTGACGTTGAACTGCTGGGCCAGCGTGCTCTCGGAGATCTTGTCCCCCGCCTTCAGACGCCCACTGATCAACTGCTGGCGGATGCGGTCATAGGCCACGTCGCTCAGATCCATGGTCATTCTGGGTTCTCGTGGTTTAGTGACCGCCATATCCTAACCTTAATTTTTAAATGCACTTATCAAGAAAAACGCATAGGACTTTACCATGTTCCAATTATAATTTCTTGTATACCAGAGTCAAGGGTTATCGCTGTCTGTTCCGGGAGATGAATCAGCCGCTCCCCCGTCGTTGACCAAGATCCTCAGGCGACCGCTATCTGAGGCGAGACTGCCTGAGGCGGCGTCCGCTTCGGTGAAGACCGCCATGTAAATCTTCTTCTGGCCCATGCGGTCGTAGTCATAGATGGCATAGATCGTTCCGTCCGGCGCCTGCACCGCATCGGGGTACGAGACGTTGAGCCGTTCATCGAGCATGAGCCCGCCGCTCCAGGTCTTGCCATCGTCGGTGGAGACAAACGCCTTGAGGTCCGAGCGTTTCTTTCCATCGGGTGGATCGTGGCGGATCAGCAGCAGATTGCCGGAGTTGAGTCGGCGGATGAAGAAGCGGGCGACCGGGTGCGGGATGCCGGACGGCTCACCGGGCGACCATGTTTTGCCGCCATCGGTGGAGAAACTCTGGCCGATGCCGTAGCGGGTGCGCACCAGCACCCAGATCGAGCCGTCGTTGCGTTCGACAAACATGTGCTCGTCGCACTGACGATCGGGCACGTCGGGCTGGCCGAGCAGTTGCCAGGTCTGGCCCTGGTCGCGCGAGCAGAAGGCATTGGAGTATTGCAACTCGGGCAGGTTGATGATGGCGTCGGGGGCGGTCACCGGGCGCTTGCCCTTGGTGGCGCTGGGCTGCATCGTCCACACCGCGACCGGCGCCAGCCAGTCGCCGTTGCTGAGCACGGTGGGCTTGTTCATCATGATGCCGTCGAAGAGCCGGCGCGGCTGCGACCAGGTGGGGTTGGCGTCGCCGGGATTGTCGGTGGTGATGGCCCAGACGCCGGCCCGGCCGTCCCAGTGCGTGTGGGCCTGGGCCCAGAAGAACCACAGCCGCCCGGTCGGGTCGACCCACACCACGGGATCGAACGATCGGATCATCGGGTCGGCCGGATCGATCACCACCGCAGGCTTCGACCAGGTCTTGCCGTCGTCACCGCTGGTGACCAGCAGTGAAAAGTTGCCGGGCCCTTCGCCCCAGCCTGCGGGGCTGTCGCCTTTGTTGTTGGCGTACCAGGTGGCCCAGAGCCGGCCGTTGGCAGCCCGCGCGATGCCGGGAATGCCTTGGAAATCGCGGCGATCAGGATCGTAGGTGTGGCCCTGGGGATACACCTGCACCTTGGTCGGTTGCAGAGCGAGCTTGGATGCGTCACCGGCGCAGGCTGTTGTGTTCAACAGGCAGAACGCGGCGCACGCGATCATGAATGGGACGATGGTTGCTCTGCGAGTCAACATAGGGACGATCCTTCCTGATCATTGCGGTCTGACGAAGAGTGCTTTGAAGCCGACAGCATCAGAGGCGGTCCGGGTGGGTAGTTTAAACTCCACTTCAACGCTCTGTGCCTTGTCAAAGCTGACGGTTCCGAGGTCAACGGTCTGAAAGTCCTCAATCGAAGCAGTTGCCTGCGTTTGACCGATCAGCTTCTGATCGTTGAAGCTGGCCTGGAGCGAACCGCCCGCCTTGTCGGGCTGACAGGCATACTGCACCCGCACTTGATACGCACCGGGCTTCTCAATGTACATCGGCCAGGTCACGGTGTACGTGTCGCTGTTCCAGCGGGGGATGACCTCACCTTCCAGACGCAGGCTCAGGCCATGACGCTCGCCATCCACAGCCGTCAGGCGATACACCCCATCCTCGTCCGGCAGTCGGCCCTGTCGAATCGCCACGGCGGGCTCGTTCATCTCCAGCACGATCACCGACACCCGCGTATCCAGAGGCCGGCTCGGGACGTCGATCAGCAACCCCTTGTCGGTTGATTCAAACGTGAAGATCTGCGTAGGATCGGCCATGGCATAAGCAGCCGCGGGCGTATTGGCGATCGGCACGTTCAGCTTGCCGCCGCTGGGCCAGTCGGTAATCAACAGGTTCAGCTTGTTGTCCTTGGTGGTGGCATAGCCGTGTCGCCAGTAGCGGAACGGGCCCTGGCGTGTGCCGTAGATCGCATCACCGTACTTCTTGAGCCAGTGGCCCATGTAGAGGATGCGTTCGACCTGCCAGTCGGGAATCACGCCCTCCGGCGACGGGCTGACGTTCAACAGCAGGTTGCCGCCCTTGCTGACGATGCGCAGCAGTGTTTCGAGCAGTTCTTCTTTCGATTTGTAATCGCCGTCCTCGATGCTCCACATCCACGTGTTCCCGATCGTCATGCACACTTCCATGTCCCGGCCCGGTTCACGTTGCGCGGGAATGGATCGCTCAGGCGTGCTGAAGTCGCCGCCTTCGCCGTTCTGACCAGATGGATAGAGCAGTCGGTCGTTGGTCACGATGTCCGGCTGCAACGGAAGCAACTGCGTGAATTCTTCTGCCAGCTCCGGCGTCATGTCCATGGGCGTGTCCCACCAAAGCTCGGCGATCGGGCCGTAGTTGGTCAACAACTCACGGGTTTGGGGGATGGCGATCTTGTGTACGTAGTCGGCGAAGCTGCCTTCTTGGGCAGCGTCCCAGGGTTTGTCATTGTGGCCCAGCGCGCCGCCGGGGTGATACCAGTCGCGGGCCTGGGAATAATACACACCGAACTTCATGTCGTGCCTTTGGCAGGCGTCCGCCATCTGCTTGACGATATCCTTGCCATAGGGCGTGAAATCCACCACGTTGAAATCCGAAACCTTGGTGTCCCACATCGCAAACCCGTCGTGGTGATTGGCGATCAACACCATGTATTTCATCCCGGCCTGTTCGGCGATTTCGACCCATCGATCGGGATCGAATTGCGTGGGATTGAAAGACTTGACCGCTTGGGCATATTCCGCGGGTGGAATTTTGGCCTTGAGCATCAGGCGGTAGGCATCGCCTCGTGCTTCGCCCTTCCAGACGCCGCCATGCACGGTACAGGCGCCCCAATGGATGAACATGCCGAACTTGGCGTCGCGCCACCACTGCATGCGGGCGTCGCGCCGGGCTTCGGTTTCGCCCGGGAAGGTGGGCTGCGCCCAGACAGGCGCTGTGAGACAAATCAGAAGCAAGTTGAAAAAAGTCATTCGACGCATGGGAAGCTTTTCAACCAGACCGGGTTGCTATTGGCGAGTCATGATCAACGACTTGAAGATCACGCCGTTTGAACTCGACCGCTTGGGCTGCCGCAGCACCGCTTCAACGCTCTGGGCGCGATCGAAGGTGACCGAGCCCAGGTCGAAAGTCTGAAAGTCATTGTTGGATGCCGTCGGCTGCGTGTCCGCGGTGAGCTTCTGATCGTTCAACTTCAACTCAAGCTGGCCGCCGGACTCGCTTGGACTGCTGGCGTAAACCACCTGCACCCTGTACGTGCCGGGCTGCTCGATGTACACCGGCCAGGTCAGCGTGTATGCGCTGGAGGGCCAGGAAACAATCGTGTTGCCCACCAGGCGCAGGCGCAGACCGTATCGCTCACCTTCGGGCGCATGTAAATGATACGCACCATCTTCGCCGGGCAACATCCCCTGACGGATCGCTACCGCAGGCTCGGCCATCTCCAGCACGATCACCGACGCCCGCTCGTCCAGCGGTTGCTTCGGTACATCAATGAACACGCCCTTCTCAGTGGTTTCAAATGCAAACTTCTGTGACGGGTTGCCCAGTGCGTAAGCGGCACTCGGCGCGTTGGCCATCGGGACATAAAGCTTGCCGTCGGCGGGCCACTTGGTGGTCAGCAGATAAAGCGTGTTGCCTTTGCGGGTGACGTAACCATTGCCCCAATAACGGAACGGCCCCTGCCGCGTGCCGTAGATTGCTTCGCCATGATCCGCCAGCCAGTTGCCGACGTACTCAAGCCGTTCGACCTGCCAGGGCTCAATCGTGCCCTGTGGTGTGGGGCCAATGTTGAGCAGGTAGTTGCCGCCCTTGCCGGCGACGTGCAGCAGGTTGTCGAGCAGTTGCTCCGCCGACTTTTCCTGTTCGTCGCTCTTGCTCCACATCCAGGTGCGACCGATGGTCATGCAGACTTCCATGTCGCGGTCGGGCGGGTTGCGCCGGGCTGGAATGAAGCGCTCGGGCGTATCGAAGTCGCCGCCCATGCCGGTGCGGTCGAGCAGGCGACTGTTGACGACAATATTCGGCTGCAACGGCATCAGCCTGGTGAACTCAGCGGCAAGCTCGGGCGTCATCAGGTCGGGCGTGTCATACCAGAGCTCCGCGATCGGGCCGTAGTTGGTCAGCAGCTCGCGCACCTGCGGGACGGCGATGTTGTGAATGTAGTCAGCGAAATCGCCTTTCTGTGATGGATCCCACGCCGCCTCATCACCTTTGCCCAACGCTGCACCGGGGTGATACCAGTCGCGGGCGTGGGAGTAATAGACGCCCAGCTTCATGTGGTGCTTCTGACAGGCAGCCGCCAGATCGGCCAGGATGTCGCGGCCGTAGTCGCTGCCGTCCACGATGTTGAAATCCGACGCTTGCGAATCCCACATGGCAAAGCCGTCGTGGTGCTTGGCGATGAAGACCAGGTACTTGAAGCCGAAGCGCTGGGCATCGAGCACGAACTGCTCAGCGTCAAAATCCACGGGATTGAACGGACGAATCGCCTTGGCATACTCGGCGGGAGACAACTTGGCAGCGTGGATCACGCCGTGACTGTCACCGTAGTTCTTGCCTTTCCATTCACCGCCCAGATAGGTTGACGCGCCCCAGTGAATGAACATGCCGTACTTGGCGTCGCGCCACCACTGCATGCGGGCATCGCGCTGTGCTTCGGACTCGCCGGCGAATGTCGGTTGCGCCGGCGCGGGCAGGCTCAGCAGGCCCGCAAACAGCAACGTGATCGCCAGAGTTTTGATGTTGGGCATCATGGTTTGTTTCTCGCGTGGCCGATGGCCGCTGATTTACTCCGGCACCAGCCGCACCCCGTGGAAGCGTACGTTGCCGGCCTTCATGATGTTGGGCAGGCGAAGTTCGACCTCGACGGTTCCCGCTTCATCGAACTGCATCGAGCCGATGACGAACGTTTCATATGTGTCAAGTGATTGGGTGGGCTGCAGCGTCGCCTTGAGGGCGCGAGTGTCGAACTTCACCTGGTAATCTCCACCGGCATGTTCAGCGATGCAACTGTAAATCGTTTCCACCCGGTAGGCCGCAGGCTTTTCGATATACACCGGCCAGGTGATGCGGTAGTGGGGATTGGTGTTGGTCCAGCGCACGATCGCGTTGTTGTCAATGTCGATCCACGCGCCCTGTCGCTCGCCGTTGTCCGGCGTCAAATCGTAAACGCCCGCCGCATCGGGCAGATGGCCCTGGCGGATCGCCACCGCCGGCTCGCTCAACTTCATCGCCAGCACCGACACCAGCGGATCCAACGGCTCGCCCGGCACGTCGATCAGCACACCTTCCGACGTCACACGAAACGCCAACTGCTTCCCCGGATCACCCAGCGGAGAGACGGACGAAGGCGTGTTGCTGATCGGCACCACCAGCGCGCCATCGCTCGGCCAGTGATACACATGCAGGTAGAGCACATCGCCCCTGACCGTCGCGGTGCCGGCCTGCCAGTAACGGAACGGGCCCTGCTGCGTGCCGTAAACAGACTCCCCGTGCTTACGCAGCCACACGCCGATCTGGCGCAGAGGTTCGACATTTTCCTTGATCATGTTGCCCCGCTCGTCGGGCGAAACGTTCAACAGCAGGTTGCCGCCTTTGCTGACGGCATCGAGCAGGGTCTGCAATAGCTGGCTCGCCGACTTCCAGCCATAATCGTGCTGGCTGTAGATCCAGTATCGCCCGATGGTCATGCACGCTTCGATATCGCGGTCCGGTGGGTCACGAAACGCAGGAATGTAACGCTCCGGCGTGTCGAAGTCGCCGTTGCCCCAGATCAGGCGATTGTTGGCGATGATCCCCGGCTGAAGTGCCATCAGTTGATTGAGCCGATCAGCCTGTTCGGGGGTGATCTGTTCGGGCATGTCCCACCACATCACAGCGATCGGGCCGTAGTTGGTGAGTAGTTCGCGGACCTGAGGCTCGGCGACGGTTCGCAGGTACGTGTCGAAGTCGCCCTTCTGGGCCGGATCCCAGGGTTCGACGTTGCCGGCAATGGCGCCGCCGGGGTGGTACCAGTCGCGCGAGTGCGAGTAATACACCCCGAGCTTCATGTCGTGTCTGGCGCAAGCCTCAGCCAACTCCGCGAGGATGTCGCACTTGAACGGGGTGTGGTCGATGATGTCGAAGGTCGATACCTGCGTATCCCACAATGCGAACCCGTCGTGGTGCTTGGCGATAAAGACGATGTACTTCATGCCGGCATCTTTGGCCAGAAGCACCCACTGCTCGGCATCGTAATCAACAGGATTGAAGTGGCTGAGGGCCTCGGCATAGTCAGCGATGGGCATCTTGGCGCTGCGCAGGATGTTGTACCCGTCGCCGCGCGGCTGGCCGTTCCATTCGCCGCGCAACACCGCGGACGCCCCCCAGTGGATGAACATGCCGTACTTGGCGTCGCGCCACCACTGCATGCGGGCGTCGCGCTGTTCCGCGCTTTCGCCGGGGAACGTCGGTTGCGCGGTCAGCGGACAGGCGAACAGCGCCAGCAGCAACACCAGCAGCGGGTTTCGTTGAACGTACGTCGTCATCGAGATTCATCCTTTGCTTGCGTCAGTAAACCAGGTCGCGGAAGTTCTTGACGGTGTGGAAGGTGATCAGGTTACCATTATGGGCGCTTTCCGCCTGTGCATCGCCGGAGCGGCTGAGGATCTGCAGGTCATCGCCGTCGATGACCATGCTGGCGTAGTGGCGGGCCTGCCCCTGTGATGGGCCGATGGTCACGATGCCCGCGAAGCACCAGTCGATGGCGTTGGTCGAAAACAACAACTGCAAGCGCTGCCGCTCGTTGTCCGCCAGGCCGAAGCGATCGTCCGCCAGCGACTCGGGCCTGGCCATGCTGTCGGTCGACTGCGTGCTCAGCAGCCAGTAGAGCTTCGTCTGTTCATCATAGAGGATGTGGAACTTCATCTGCCCGCCGGGCAGCATGATGAAGGCGATTTCCTTGCCGGAGGGTGCTTGCTCCAACATGGTGGTCATCGTGCCGTCGGCGTTCTCGACCACCTTGGCCAGGCAACCGATGTTGGTCATGCCGGTGTTGGCCCGCATGTAAAGGTGGAACGTGCCCCCGGAAGGGTCGAACCACAGGTGATTGGGGTCCACTATCTGAATCACGTTGGCCTCCAGCCAGCCGGGCGGCGAAAAGTTGCGCTTGGCGTAAGCCACGCGCTTCATCGGGTCGTAGCTGTAGAAAGGCACGCCGAAGTACTTGATCTGATCGACGTCAACCGCATCATGGAAAAACAGTTCGCTGGCGAAGGTCCATGACTCGCGCTTGGTCAGGTCGTCGCTCACCCTGGCCCGCAACAGCACCGGCGCCTGATAGCGCACCGGCCAAACGTTGGCGCCTTCGGGAACCTCCGATCGCTCCATGACCAGGTACACATTCCCGTTGGCGAACCACACATTGCACGGCGCCTGGTGCCACTTCTGCCCGCTGGTCAGACAATCCCGCGGCTGCCAGGTCTCGCCGCCGTCGTCGCTGCGGCTGATCATCAGGTTGCCCTTCTGACCCAGCACGTACACCGCTTCGCCGGCCTCGAACGGGCGAGCGTGGCGCATGTCGAACTTGCCTTTGCGCTGCCATGTTGCGCCGTGATCATCGCTGCCCATGATGACGCCGTCGCGTCCCATGTTCCAGGTGGCGATGATGCGTCCGCTCTTGAGCCGAGCCAGACCGGGACTGGCCGCGTGATCCTCCCGTGGGTTCTCCGAACGCGCCAGCACCTTTTCAGGCTCCGCGATCATCACCCCCCGCTGCTGTGCGAAAGCAGAACTTGTCAGGCAAAAGGCTGTCAGAATCAGTCCGGCCCAATATCGAAAGCACCTATGTTGCATGTCTAATACACCAGATCCCTGAAGTTTTTGACGGTATGGAACGTAATCAGATTCGTGTTATGGGCGCTGGGCGCCTGCCGATCACCGGAGCGGCTGAGAATGTGCAGATCATCGCCGTCGATGACCATGCTGGCGTAATGCCGCGAATCGTCATGCGTCTGGCCCACCGCGATCATGCCGGCAAAGCACCAGTCCATGGCGTTGCGGGAGAAGGATAGCTGAAGACGATTGCGCTGATTATCCGCCAGACCAAAGCGACCTTCTTCCAAGGCCTCGGGCTTTTTCATGCTGTCGTTGGCCTGCGTGCTCAGCAGCCAGTACAGACGGGTCTGTTCGTCATAAAGGATGTGAAACTTCATCTGTCCGCCGGGCAGCGGGATGTAGAGCATCTGCTTGCCGCAGGGCGCTTTCTCCAGCATCGTCGTCATGGTGCCGTCAGCGTTTTCCACCACTTTGGCCAGGGCCCCGATGTTGGTCAGGCCGGTGTAGGTGCGCATGTAGAGATGGAAGGTGTGCCCCGACGGGTCGTACCACAGATGGTTGGGATCGACGATTTGCACCACGTTGGTCTCCAGCCAGCCGAGCGTGTAATTCTTACGGCCGGGGACCAGCTCCACCGTGTGATAGCGTTCGTAAGGATAAAAAGGAATGCCGAAGTACTTGATCTGTTCCGGATCGACCACAGCATCAAAGATCAATTCGCTGGCGAAGGTCCAGGACTCGCGCCTGGTCAGGTCATCGGTCACCTTGGCCCGCATCAGCACGGGCGCGGTGTAGGTGACGGACCAGCCGGCAAAACCTTTGGGCCGCTCGATCCGCTCCATCACCAGATAGACGTTGCCGTTGGCATACCACACGTTGCAGGGTGCCTGGTGCCAGCGCTGTCCGTCGGTCAGTTGCACTTCCTGCGACCAGGTTTCGCCGCGATCATCGCTGCGGATGATCTTCAGGTCATCGGAGTGGCCCAGGATGTACACGCTGTCGCCGGCCGCGAATGGCCGGGCATGTCGAAAGCTGAAGTTGCCGCGATCCTGCCAGGTCTGGCCGTGATCATCGGAAGTCTTGATGAAGCCCTGCTTGAGGTTGTAGGTCGCCATCAAGCGCCCGCCGGGCAGCATGGCCAATCCGGGGTTGTAGGCGTGGATTTCCTGCGGGTCAGGCGATTGGGCCAGTATCTGTGGCGGCTCGGCCACAAGCGGCCATTTCGCTTGGGCCGCTCCAGCCGACACCATTATCAGAAATACGCAAAAAATGCATCGAGCATGGGCGTCGGTCACAACAAACCCTTATTTCTGTGGAATCAGGTATTCATAATCAGGTTGCGTGAGCGATTTGCCTGGAACCAGCCGATCATCACTGCCCATGTATGTTGCGGCACTGCCATCAGTAAACGAAAAATTGGCTGAGTATCCGCCACGCCGATCCGATGTCGCAGCCCTGTCTTCAAAGTAACTGCCCACCCAACTGCCGGGGGACTTGTCATTACTGTTGACGACAAGCATACCATCGTTGCCTCTGGCGTGGCAGACGCGAATGCGCAGGTAGCTGGCGGAGTAGAACAACTGATCACCCAGCAGGAACGTCATGCGCCGTGTATCGTAAGTCCAGGGGTCCTGCGATCGGATGAATTTCGTCGTCAGGTCCGAACTGTAACCGCCCGCTGTGGTGTACTCGCGGAAATAGCCGGGTGCTAGAACGTAAGGCGTATAGATTCTGGTTGCAGAGGGGAAGGGAATGTTTGTGAAGCCGTAGTCCTGGGCATCGAAGAACGGGCAGACAAAGAACTTGATATCGACGTAGTGCGCGTACTGCGGCCGGACGTCTTTGCCGGGATTCGTGTCAGCGCCATTCTGGGCGATGATGGTCGGCCAAATATAGTTGCCGCTTGATTGCGCCTCGGCGACATGCGGGGGCAGACGCCCTTCATCCACCTCGTAAGCGAGCATGCCGCCGGCAATGCTGCGCACGTTGGCCAGGCAGAGAACCTCCTTGGCGGTGAAGCGCGCCTTGGTCAGGGCCGGCAACAGAATGGAAATCAATAGGGCGATGATTGAAATGACCACGAGCAGTTCGATCAGGGTGAATGCCTTGCGTCGCTTCATTCCTGTAATCTCCATTAATGGGTAATTGGTGCTAAGCGTGCGAAGCGAAAAACGCAAAGGCCGCGGTCAGGCGACCCTCGCGTGAGGAACGAATCAGCAGCGATGACGACGACGCACAACCAGCGGCAGCCCCAGCCCCATGAGGGTCAGCGCGGCCGGCTCGGGAATGGCAACCTGGGCCAGCGCCTCATCCAGCGACACGTCCGTGGTAACGCCGAATCCCCAATTGTCGCCCAGGATCTGAAGGTCCGCCAGGTTCACGTTGCCGTCGCCGGTGAAGTCGGCCTGCGCCCAGGTGGCAGTGGTGGACTGCCAGTTGTCACCGAGGATCTGCAGGTCGGCCAGGTTGACCATGCCGTCGCCGTTGGCGTCGCCGGGATGGGTGTCGGCCACCAGCATGAGCGAGGTCAGGTCGTTGATGCTGTCGTACACCGCATCCACCACGGAACCCGCGGTCGAGGTATAGATGTAGCCGTCGGCAATACCCGTATCGAGCACCGCTTCGACATCGCCGGCAATCTGGAAGACGCCAGAGTTGTATTCGACGTTGGTGGTCATGATCGCATCAGGCATGCCGCCGGCATTGATCGTGCCGCCGTCCATGTGGATGGTACCTTTGCCGTTGAGCCTGACACCTTCCGAATTGATCACGCCGGTGCCGCTCATGTAGATGTGAGCATTGACCGATGCGGGCAGGGTGAACATACCGCTGATCGACGCAGGGGTTGGGTCGGTTTTGACAAAGTTGATCGTGCCGCCGGAGACGTACACGTTGGCCACGTCGTCTGCCACCTGGCCGAGGGTCAGACGGTCGAGGTTGAGCGTGCCGCCGGTGACGGTGACGGTCGCGGTGCCGGCATTGCCCCAGGTGGAGTAGCTGTTGGGGACGGCCAGTGTGCCGCCGCTCATGGTGAAGGTGCCGATGCCACCGCCGCCCTGGCCGACGCGGAAGGCATTATTGACCACATGATCGCCACTGGTGATTTCCAGCTCGCCGGCATAGCCGGGCTGGATGCCCACCCGCAGGTCGTCACTGTTAAGCAGAGAAGCGGAGGTAAGAATGGCCTTGTCGGTCCCGCTTCTCTCGACATCCAGATCGTCGGAAATGGCGAAGGCAGTCATGATCGTGCCCGAGCCATCGATCACGGTGTTCCAATTGCTCACGTTGCCGAAATCATTGTCCGCGGCACTGTTGGTGAAGTAATAGGTTGTCGCCGAGGCCGAGCTGGTCATGGCCGCCAAGGCGACCGCCGCCACTGCCAGATTCACAATGGATTGTTTCATAGTTCTTATTCCTCGCTAAAGGGTTGAAGGGAATCAGTGGACACGTTTTGAAGCAGAAGAGCGGTATCGGACATCAGTTCAACAGCCGCAGGACGAGGTGGTGACGTTGTGGGCCAGGAGATTTCATGATGAACACCACGCGGCCTCAGCCATACTGTGCAAGCTCATCCCGACCGCATCGACGTCGTCGGTTCGGGGATGGCGACACCCGCCTGTTGCATCGCTTCGCTGAACGTGAGGACCGGGCATATGCCGCAACCCCGGTTGTCACCCATGATCTGCGGGTCGAATATGTCAACGGTGCCGTCCCATGTGAAGTCAGCCTTGCACCTGAGCGGTGCTACAAGTTGCCACCATTGCAGTCCATGCAATACGTGTTTCAGTGCCCATTGTATAACTTGTATATCAGATTGCAATAGTGATATCCCTTTTTAATGTAAATTTCCGTTAAGTTTAATGTGGTGCACAAGGCCTGGGGTGATCACGCGTTCCCAAGCCGTGTGCCACGGCCAGCATCAACAACAGGTTTGCCGCACGTAAATGTCTGTTATTTAATGCATTACACTTGGGATAATGCCATTCAAAGACCATGCGGCAGGTGCGCGCAATTGTGCACTGCTCCAGCATCGTCGAGTCTGCTGGCTAGTGCCTCCTCCTTGGATTACGGCCGATAGCGCGGGGGCTCTTGCCTTGGTGATTGGCTGATTCAGTTGCTCAGAGACGCTCAAGCCGTCACGTTGCGGCGATGCGGGAAGAACGGCACGCCCAGTGCCAGCCGCGCCATGCGGGCCAGTTCACCCGTTTTCAAAGGAGCGTTGACCTGGGCGGTGAGTTGCCCGGCAGCGCCTCGATTGGTGGACGCGCGCACTTATCAACGACACCCTTGTTCGTAGTACCACAGATGCTAGGCACAGCCACACAAATAGCAGGACACCTTTCCCACGCGGAACAGACTCTTCTTGGATATGGAGAGAACCTCCCAGAGAATCCGCCGCTACAAAACGCTAAAAAAAGCGCTACAAACCGGCGTCTCCGGGACCGTCTCAGATTTGTTGATGCATGAATCACAAATACTTGTGTGATTAATGCATCCTCAGAAGCGGAGAGGGCGGGATTCGAATATCCCCTCGCTGCCCCTGCGCTAGCGCCAGGGCCGATTTTGCACCTATTAACGGCGCGATTAACGGCGCACGGGTTGGCGAAATTACGCCCTACTATGTTGCCATGCATGCACTTACGCCCTCATGCCAAAAGCGGCGCATGCGCCGTTTTCGCCACGTGGAATATCAACTCAGAATGGTGTTCATTCTGCCACTCTAGTCTCTGTCGCGTGGGTCTTGCTCATCGGCCTGCACGCCGCCTTCCAAGCCAAGTAAACAGAGCGTGGCTGGCCGTCATATCCGCCGAATCCTGGGAACCCACATTAGATTTATTATATTTCTAAATAATCCTTGACAGGGGTATTTCCCGGTCTTACAAGGGGTTTATTCTCGGACTTTTCTAGGGAGAGAGATGGGTGTGCGGCGTCATCTCATCTTGTTGCTTTGACTTCACATACAACAGAATCGCACGGGTTCCAGCACCCCCAAACAGGTGGGTGTGCAGTTGATTTGGGTCTCAACATCTGTTGGTTAGGAGCCACCATGCCTCGTACAGTCACCTCACTTACATGCATTTCCTGCTTATTCCTCATTGCCGCACATGGATTCGCGGCCGATCAGACTGCAACTGACCCCTTCCCGATCTTCGTACCAGTCAATTTGAGAGAATCGGGTTGAGG
>CAYYGM010000093.1:0-16853 GCA_964471555.1 uncultured Phycisphaeraceae bacterium | reverse complement strand
CCAACATCATCGGCTACGTGGCCCCCGGCTCGCCCGCCGGCGTCACCTACGCCCAGGGCAACGACCACGTTCCCGCTTTCCGCGGCCTGCAGGTCGGCGACACCGTCACCCACATCGACGGCGACACCATCAAGGACTTCATGGACCTGCGCCTGGCGGTGGCGCTGAGCAATCCCGAGTACGCGCTGAACGTGCAGGTCAAGCGCAAGGGTGTGGAGCAGCCGTTGCAGTTCGTGATGAAGCCGAAGACCGACAAGCGGCAGCAGGACCTGCCCTCCATCGGCGTGGCATCGATCGATTCGCTGCAAGTCGATGGGCTGACCCAGCAATTCCCCGCCTCCGTAGCGGGTGTGACCGAAGGCATGCGTCTGGCGACGGTCGATGGCCAGCAAGTGAGTGATTACGCCCAGTACTACCGGGCGGTCATGGCCCAGCCCGCCCGGCGCTGCACGATCGGTTTCGAAGGCAAGGACGGCCAGAGCGTCCAGTATGAGGTCTCCGCCGAGCCGGAGCTGCAATCGTACGAAATTGAGCAGGCCGACAACAGCACCCTCGTCCTCAAGCACCTGCTGGGCCTGGAGACTGCGTCTTACGTGGGCGTGGTCACTCCCGATTCAGCGGCGGAAAAAGCGGGCGTGAAGGTCGGCGACCTGATCGTGCGCCTGGGTGATGTGAACTGGCCGACCCCGGCTGAGGTCATGCTGACGGTTCGACAGGCGGGCGTGCAGCCGCTGCAACTGGTGGTGATGCGCGACGGCCGGCGCGTGGACCTGGGCCAGGTGCGCCCCAAGGCTAAAGGTCTGCTCGGCTGGCTCGGTCTTTCCCGCCAGGGCAAGCTGGGTGTGTTGTGCAGGCAAAGCCCCAACGAGGTCCGCATCGGCCGCACCTTGCCCGATAGTCCGGCCGCGGCGCTGAACCTGCCCAGCGGGGCGCGCCTGGTCAAGGTCAATGACCAGCCCGTGCAGACCTGGGCGGAATTTCAGATGGCGGTGGCCAAGGCGGAAAGCCCGGATGTCAAGCTCAGCTTCGAGTTGCCCATCACCCGTGACCCGATCGAGGATTCCACGCTGCACCTGGACGAGCAGCAGCTTGCTGCCGTGCGGGCAGCCGGGTGGGGCATGCCGGTGGACTTCGTGCTCAAACCGCTGGAACTGCCGTTGAAAGCTGACGGCCTGCTGGCGGCGCCCAAGCTCGGCCTGGAAAAGACCGGCGACTTCATGGTGCAGACTTATCTCATGCTCGCTCGCCTGTTCCAGCATACGGTCAAGGTCGAGCACCTGGTCGGGCCCATCGGCATCGTCCATGCCGGCACCACCTTCACCGAGAAGGGCATTCCCTACTGCCTGTTCTTCCTGGGCCTGCTCAGCGTCAACCTGGCGGTGGTCAACTTTTTGCCGATTCCCATTGTGGACGGCGGCCATGCCGTGTTCCTGATCATCGAAAAGCTCAAGGGCTCGCCGGTCAGCATCAAGGTGCAGGCAGCCGCCACCTATGCGGGATTGGCCTTCATCGCCCTGGTGTTCCTGCTGGTGACCTACTACGACATCGTCCGCCTGGTCAAGACCCCGTGAGTTTAGCGGGCGAGCTTGCTCGCCCAAGGTGGAGCAAGCTCCACCGCTAAACGGGCGATCCATGCACAACCCGCACAGGGGGCCTATACTGCCCGCCTTATGATGCGCATCCTGGTGCCGATTCTGGCTTTGTTGCTTGGTGTGGTGGTGATGCTCTCCTTCGCGATGCGCCAGGATCACGCCCCGCCCTCGCCGCCCGCCCTGATCTCGGACGAGCCTGCGACGACGCAGGCGCAGGCTCCTGCCGCGGAACCCGCTGAGCCCGCCAAACCCGCCGAGGCCGCCGCGGAATCGCCCGCCGCCGAGCCGGTGGAACAGGCCCAGCTCGCGCCGGTCGAGGCCCTGCACGCACTGCCCGCCGCCGACGCCGATGCCCCGGTGGTCACCAGCATCGGCTCCGATGATTCAACCAGCCAATACGCCATGCGCGTCGATCTGGTGGCCTGGGGGGCCGGCTACAAACGCATCACGCTCTCGCACTACAGCCAATTTGCGGATAATCCCCAGCGCTACGTCATCGCGCCGCCTTTGGGTGAGTCCGACGACAAGATCTGGGCCTATCCCTTTGCCGCCCACCAGATCATCATCAACGGCTCGCAGCCCCTGGCCCTGCACAACCTGCGCTGGACGCTGACCGATCACGGCGACGACTTCGCCCAGTACGAGCTGACCCTGGCCGACGCCTCCGACAAGCCGCTGCTGACCATCATCCGCCGCTACCAACTGAAACCGGACAGCTTTGATCTGCACATCGATCAGTCGCTGGTCAACAGGACCGATCAGCCTTTGCAGGTGGTCTTCAGCCAACTGCTGCAGGGCGACACCGATTATGCCAAGGATGACTACCTGGGCGATCGCCGCCAACTGGTCACCGGCTATTTCAACAGCAAGTGGGATCCGGCCCGCAGCATGATCTTCATCAACGACGCCACCCGCCTGCGCCACGATCTGGTCAAGAAGCCGCAGGTCTGGCCCTGGAAGATCACCACCAGCGACATGAGCCTGGCCTGGCTGTCGGTGGAGAATCGTTACTTCGCGCTGATCACCTACCCGGCCGTGCCCGACGGCGCCAAGGCCACCAGCAGCCTGGAGTCGATGGATCAACTGTTCGCTGACTACGGCGTGCAGATCAGCAAGCAAAGCGAAAACAACACCCCGCTCTACACCGTCCTCACCGCCGCCACGCCGCCGCTGACCATCCCCGCCAAGGGTGATGCCAAGCTGAATCTGGCTCTCTTTGCCGGCCCGCGCGATCGCCACCTGTTCACGCAGTCGCCCTATGACCTGCTCTACTTCGGCGAGCTGGTCCGCTACGAGATGAGCTGCACCTGGTGCACCTTCCAGTGGCTGGCCAAGTTCCTGCTCTGGTTCCTGGAGGTGCTGCACGCCGTGGTCTTCGACTGGGGCGTGGCCATCATCATCCTGGTGCTGGTCGTGCGCCTGCTGCTGCACCCGATCACCAAGAAGGCCCAGATCAACATGATGAAGGTGGGCAAGCAGATGCAACTGCTGCAGCCCGAGATGGAGAAGATCAAGAAGAAGTACAAGGACGATCAGACCCGCGTCAACCAGGAAGTGATGAAGCTCTACAAGGAGAAGGGCGTCAACCCCATGGGTATGGCCGGCGGCTGTCTGCCCATGTTCCTGCAGATGCCCATCTGGATCGCTTTGTACGCCATGCTCTATTTCGCCATCGAGCTGCGGCAGCAGCCGGCCTTCTACGGCATCTTCCAGGCTGTCAGCGGCGGACACTGGCAGTTCCTGCGCGATCTGTCGCAGGCGGACAACTTCATCCGCTTCGTGCCCATGGGCGATCCGGGGTTCAAGCTGAACCTCCTGTTCATCCACCCGCACTTTGCCGGCATCAATGTGCTGCCCCTGCTGATGGCCGTGGTCTTCTACTTCCAGCAGAAGCTCACCACACCGCCGCCGGCCAACGAGCAGGCCGCCCAGCAGCAGAAGATGATGAAGTGGATGGTGCTGCTGTTCCCGGTCATGCTCTACTCGGCGCCGTCCGGCCTGACGCTCTACATCATGGCCTCCACCGCGGCCGGCATCCTTGACAGCTACGTGGTGCGCAAGCACATCAAGGAGCAGGAAGAAGCTGGCACCCTCTTCGACAAAAAACCCCGCAAACCCGGCGGCTTCATGGATCGCCTGCACAAGCAGCTTGAACAGAAACAGAAGCAGATGCAGCAGCGCAACAACAAACCGCGCTATTGATCATGCTTCCATGGGCGGTGGAAAGTTCGGTTGGGACAGGATGACAGGATTGACATGATCAACAGGATTTGAAACTTTATTGTTTTCTTTCATCCTGTCCATCCTGTAAATCCTGTCATCCTGTCTAAAATCGAATCCCCCATGCGTCTCGATGACACCATCATCGCCGTCAGCTCCCCGCCCGGCCGCTCGCATCGCGGACTGATCCGTTTCAGCGGACCCCGCACCCGTGACATCCTCGAATCATTGACCGGTCAACCGTTGCCGCCGCCGCGCACGCTCGCCGCCTGTCGGCTGCGCGAACCCGACCTGCCGGTGTTGCTGGTCCACTTCCAGGGGCCGGCCAGCTACAGCGGTCAGGACATGGCTGAACTGCAAATGCCCGGCAACGCCGCGCTGCTGGACCGCGTCCTGCATCGCGCGATCGCTTGCGGGGACGCAGCACGGCTCGCCGAACCGGGCGAGTTCACCTTTCGCGCTTTCGCGGCCGGCAAAATGGACCTGACCGAAGCCGAGGGCATTGCCGCCACCATCGCCGCCGCCAGTGACAGCCAACTGCGGGCCGCCGCCATGTTGCGCCGCGGACGCCTGGGCCAGTGGGCCGAGCGGGTCGTCGATCAATTGGCCAATCACCTGGCCCTGGTCGAGGCCGGCATCGACTTCACCGATCAGGAATCGGTCGTGCCCATCACCCCCGGAAGATTGGATGAGGTGTTATCCGAGGTGCATGCGGAGATCGAACAACTGCTGTCCAAGGCTCGCTCGTGGGCGGCATTGGAGGCATTGCCGCGCGTGGTGCTGGTTGGTTTGCCAAGTGCCGGCAAGAGCACGCTCTTCAACGCGCTGCTGGGTCGCAAGCGGGCTGTGGTCAGCGACACACCCGGCACCACGCGCGATGTGCTCTGCGAACCGCTGCTCCTGGAAGGCCACGGCGAAGTCATGCTCATCGACATGGCCGGCCTCGACGATCCGCTCGAAGCCCTCGACCGCGATGTGCAACAACTGGCCCGCAACGCCATCGATCAGGCCGACCTGATCATCAACGTTCTCGACGCCACCCGCCGCGACGCTCCGATGTATCCCGGCCTGACCGTCTATACCAAGATCGATCTGAATCCCCATTTAGCCCCCGGTGACTACCCCGGGGGCAAGGATCGCCCCGCAATCACCATCTGCGCTCCCATCGGCCAAGGCCTGGCTGAACTCCGCCGCGCCATCGCCGCCGAGTTAGCCGACCGATCCGTGAGCCTCAGCGGCGACGCGCTCGCCCTGCAACCGCGTCACGAATCCGCCCTGCGCCAGGCCCTCGATCATCTCAGTGCCACCCGCAGCTTGCTTAGCGCGCAACTTGACTTTGCTGCCATCTCCCAGGTGGAACTGGTAGCCGACGCCCTGCGCGGGGCGCTCGACGAGTTGGCCGGTTTGGGCGGACGCATCAGCCCCGACCAGGTCATCGGCCGCGTCTTTGCCACCTTCTGCGTCGGCAAGTGAACATGCCGACGACCGTCCCCGCGCTCGCCATCACAACCCGCCTCTTCATCCCCCGCCCGCCCCGCACTCAAGTGATGTTCTTGCCTACCTGCTGTTATTAGTTTTCTAAAAAAGCGCTTTTTTAAAAAACTAATAACAGCCTCTACGGGGCACGGGGGCTTGATGGGGTGGGTGACAGTGCCAGGTGCGCCTGGTGGCGGGGCGATGGTGGCGCGCGGTGGCCGCGCAGGTGATTGCGTTGTATGAATGCGGGTGCACAGTGGAAAGTGATGCCGCGATCAGGACAGGGTCACGCTCAGATCCTGGTCGGGGGCGATCACCAACTCGGGGTCGAAGAGCAACGTCACGCGCCGGCCATCGCGGGTCATCGTGTGCGGCACATCGCGGCCATCCAATGTCGCCTTGCTGCTGCGCGGCGTATGTTTTTCATCCGTGTGCAACTGCAGCGTCGCCAGTGCCAGTTGACCGTGGCGCGGCAACAGGTGGTTGGTCTGTTGCTTGCCTTCGCGCTGTTGAGCGAAGGTGCCCCAGCCGTCGGCGGTGGAGTAAAAGCAGCGGAAGTCTTCGGGGTTCAGGCGGGGGTTGAAGGCCAGCAATCGGGCTGGGCCGTCGTGGTGGTAGCCGGAGAGGGTCAGCAGGCAGCCCCAACTGGCCAGGGCGCGGGCGTAGTGGTCGCCGCATTCGACTTCGTTCCAGGGGTTGTGCTTGTGGGCGTCGTAGCGCTCGTGCACGCCGCGAATGATGGCCAGGGCTTCGGTCATCATGCCGCGCTGGATCATGGCGGTGGCGACCTGGTAATCGCCGCCGGTCCACACCTCATCGCGATAGCGCACCGCCCGATCGCCGGGATGCTCGCTGTGCGGCCAGGTGCAGATGAACAGTCCCGCTTCGCCGGGGAAAGCGTAGATCCGCTCGGGCGCATGGGCCTTGTTCTGCGGGGCGACGTCCGGGGTCCAGTTGTATTTCCAGATCGACTCCAGGCACGAACGCACGACCTTGTCGTCGTACAGGTCGCCGAGGTTCAGCAGGTCGGCCCAGGTCTGGCCGAACACCTGGTCCGTCAGGCAGCCGTCGCCGGTCTGATTGGTCTGCTTCTCGACCGCCTCGCGGCCCTGGATGAGGTATTCGCCGTTGAACATCTGCTTGACGGCCAGCTCGGAGCCGCGCTGATGAATCGCAGCCACGGTCCGGGCGAAGTCGTGGTCGTTCATCAGCGCGGCCATGCGTTCACCGGCGCGGAGGGCAGCGAGGTAGAGCGTGGTGGTCAGCGGGGTGACGCCGATGAAGTTGATGTCGTAGGTGTTGTGCTGGGTTTTGGAAATCAGTCCGTCGCCGTCCTCGTCGAGATCGATCAGGAACTGAAGCGATTTGCGGATGGCGGGCCAGTTGCGTTCGAGGAATGCGTTGTCGCTGGTCAGCAGATGTTCGCGGTAGGCCTTGAGCACGTAGCCGGGCTGGGAATCGCCGGCCCACAGGCCGCGCTTGCTGCCGCGGAAGAAGATGGCGCCGGTGCTTTCATCGAAACCCATCTGCGGGTTCCAGTCCTGCATCTCGCGCACCCGCCGCTCCAGCTCGGGGAACATCCAGGCCATGCCCTGGGCGTAGTTCCAGACATGTCCGCAGTTGCCCGAGCAGCAGCAGACGCCTTCCCAGCCGTAGAAGAAGCCGTCCTCCTGCCAGTGACAGGTTTCGGTGGCCAGGTTAGCCAGCGGCATGGATAAGCGCTGAACCAGCCAGTAGGGCAGCGTGGTGTCATAGAGCGCGTCGCGGAAGCGTTGCGTGGCATCGGTCAGGGCCTCGAAGCGTTCGCTCAATTGCACAGCCACATCGACGGCGTCGCTGTACCAGGTGGTGTAGCGATTGCCGACGCGCTTGCCCATCAGCACGGGCTTGCCCCAACTCACCGAGTTGAGATGGCGATTGGGGAAGTACCACGACAGCGCGAAATCGAACGTGCGGCTCTCACCCGCGGCCAACATGGCGCCGTTGCCCACGGCCGCGACCTGCGGCCGGCCCAGGGCGAAGGTGGCGGTCACTTCGTTGCCGCCCGCATTGCTGCCATGATCGGCAAACGCTTGCAGGAACGCCGCCCGCGAGGGGAACTGCGGCGCCGCCCAGCCATCGGGGGACAGAACGGACCACGCCACCTGTCCCATGTACGGATGCGCAGGGTCGAACTGGGTGTCCTCCACCATCGGTTGGTTGGCGAACTCGATGCGGTCCACGTTGATGTGGCCCCACGGGCCGGAGGCTTCATCGACGATTTCGATCCGCGCTTCGCGGCCGGCAAGATCGCTGACGTCCCAGTTGGTCCAGGTCAGCGTTTCGTTGTTGGCGCCGGTGGCGTTGCGCACGGTTTGGCCGTCCACCAGCAGGTTGACGCAGGTTTTGTCTCTTTCGTTGCCGCCGCCGATCAGGAAACTGATGAAGGGCTCGGAGATTTTAAACGGCTTTGACGTGAGGCGGCCGGTCAGCTTGTCGCTGCCCTGGAAGGTGTTGACCAGCCCCTCGCCGACGAAACCAGCCACCGGCTGCTGGTGAGGTTGCGTGCCTTTGGCTGGCGCTTTGCCGAACGCTTCACCCTCCACGGTCCAGTTGTCGTAGCCCTTTTCGAAATCCTCGAAGACCTCAGCCCGGCGCGGGTGCTCCGGCCGGCTGTGGTCGGCAACGACCTCCATGTGCACCGCGCGCAGGCTGCCGGCACTGACCACGCGATTGCGGCACAGGGCATGCCAGCGATCGCGGTGCGTCATCATCACGGGGTTCTGCAACCAGCCGGCCACATCGACCCGCATCGGCTTGCCGCTGGTGTTGGTCACGGTGTAGCGCAGCACGGTGGCGGGCGTGGCGGAGTCCCTGGTCTGCAAGGGGATGAACGGTGAAAAGACCGTGGCTTCGACCTGCACCGGCGGGGCGGGCTTGTCGGCGCAGAGGTAGCGGATGGTGGCGATGGGATATTCGCCGATGAACTCGATGGCGTCGAAGTCGTCGGCGTTCAACTGCCACACGCGGCCGTCCGCGCGCAGGGCGAAGCCTTCATCCACGGGTGAGGGCGGGCTGAAGGGTTGGGTCTGGTACATCGTCGGATAGACGCCCAGCGGGGTGTCGATCTGATAGTTTTTGCCGTAGCCGGTGTTGTAGGCGTTGTTGGCGATCCACCAGTAGCCGAGGGTGCCGTCGCCGAGCAGGTACATCTGGCCGGCGGTGATGCCGCCGCAGGGCATGCCGATGGTTTTCAGTTCCGGGCCGCGAAAGATTTTTCGTTCGCCGCGGGCGGTGAGCAGCTTCACCCATTCGGGGCGCAGTTTTTTGTCCACGGGCACAAAATGGTCGGCCGCGATGTCGGATCGTTGCGTGACACCGAATGCCGGCCAGTCGGAAGGCATTGCCATAGCCGTCGCTCCCGCCAGTGTGGCAGAGATGAATTGACGCCTGCTGACCGTCAGGGGGACGGCGCTGGTCGAGTCGGGCGTGGAGGGTGATGGTGGAGGCTGATCGGGTTCAGGCTTCGGTGGTTGACAGCTCATGGCGGACTTTCAAGAGCAGCGCCAGGGTGGCGGCCACGCCGTCGTGCTCGCTGAGTTGTGTGCCTTCGTACTCGATGCCCAGGTGGCCATGGTAACCCGCATCGACCACGATCTTCAACATGCGCAGGTAGTCAATTCCCTTTTCGTTTCCAGCTTCGTCGAATTCGTGTGACTTGGCGGAGACCGCCTTGGCGTAGGGCATCATCTCAGCCACGCCCTGGTAGCGGTCGTAGCTTTCATCCTTGCTGACGCGGAAGTTGCCGAAGTCCGGCAGCGTGCCGACGCGCGGATGGTCCACCAGTTTCATCACGCCCACTAACCACTGGCCGTTGGAGGATAGACCGCCGTGATTCTCGACGATGACGTTCAGCCCGAACGGGTCGGCCCGTTCGCACAACTGGTGCAGGCCGTCGGCGGCCAGCTTCATCTGCTCGTCATACGCGCCGCTGCTGCGGGCGTTGACGCGGATGGAGTGGCAGCCCAATGTGCGGGCCGCTTCCAGCCAGCGCACGTGTTTCTGCACCGATTGGCGGCGGGCGGCCGTGTCGGGGTCACCAAGATTGCCCTCGCCGTCGCACATGATCAGCAGGCTGCGCACGCCGTTGTCGTCGGCCCGCTGCTTGACCTGAGCCAGGTAGTCAGCATCGGTGGACTTATCCTTGAAGAGGCCGTTGACGTACTCGACGGCCTCGATGCCGAAGTCATTGCGGGCGACGGCGGCGAAGTCCAGGTGATCCATGTTCCCCTCACGGAGGGCGCGGTGGAACGACCACTCGGCCAGGGAAATACTGAACAGCGGCGGGGCGGCTGTCGCCCTGGAGCCGGAGCGCAGCGAGGCGCAGCCCAGCAGGGATGTTCCGGCCAACAGACTCATGGATGTTTGCACAAACTGGCGGCGTGTGAGGTGGATCTGCATGGCGAATATCTCCCTAACGTGTGGCGGATGGACTTTGAATGCAATGCAAGAAAAGATGCCTTTGTGAGGTTAGACTGGTGGGCTGCCGCCTGGCGCAAGCAGCCTTGGCATTCGCTATATTACCGTGAACTCTCACAACAAGGGGGTATAGTTGCTCGTGAAATCAATCACACTGTTGTTTGGTCACACGACCGTCAAACTCATCTATCAGTTTGCCACGGTGGCGTTGATCGTGGGATTGATGGCCGGCTGTGAATCGCCCGGGCAGATGCAGCAGTACGACTCGGCCTACACGCCCGTCGGCCAGCGTGATGGCAAGACATGGAGTCCGGGCCAGCAGCAGATGCCGCCGACGCTGGCTGCCAATCCGGACAAGCCGCTGGTCGAGAACCAGCAGATGTACCGGGAGTTGATGGCCCAGGGCAACGTGCAGCGTGATCGCGGCCAGACGAGCAAGGCGTACCAGCTCTACAAGCAGGCCGCATCGTTGAACCCTGCTGATACGGCCGCTCAGCGTCAGTTGGCCGATGCCGCTTACGCTCTGGGGAAATATGACGAAGCGGCCGCGGCTTATGGTCAGGCCCTGGCCGTTGAGCCGGACAACGTGGACTTGCTGCGTGGCGTGACTGAGAGCCTGCTGGCCGGCGGCCAGTCTTCTGCCGCGCTGCCGTATGCCGAGCACTGGGTGCAGTTGCAGCCGGACGATCAGAGCGCCCGGCTTGCTCTGGCCCGCACGCAGACTCTGCTGGGGCAATACGATCAAGCGGAGCAGTCTTATCAGAAAGCGGCTGAACTCGGGCCGCAGAACCTGGCTTTGCTTCTGGGGCAGGGCGAGGTGTATCTGCAGCAGGGTCAGCAAGACAAGGCGATCGCGCAGTTCCAGAAGGCCATCGCCATGCAACCATCCGCCCTCGCTTACGAGCGGCTGGCCCTGGCCCAGATGCGCAGCGGCCGCTACGAAGCGGCTGTGCAGGATTACCACAAGGCCCTGGACATCGATCCCCACCACATCAACGCGCTCAACGGGCTGGGTATTTGCCTGTCTCGCCAGTATTTCCTCGCGGCCAGGCCCGACTTCTCGATTCGCAGCCAGGCTGTCGAGATGCTCCAGCGCAGCCTGAGGATCGACCCCCAGCAGCCCGCGATTGTTGAACTGCTTTCCCACCTGATGAAGCACTGACCGTTTCCCGGAGAGGCTTTGGTATGCGCAGCATCCTGATGACGTCACTGGTCGTTCTGCTCACTTGCACCACCCTGGTCCGGGCTGACGATTTCTTCCAGCCTGCCATGCCCGGCGGCGACACGCTCTGGGTGCCGCAGTTGTTCGTCGATGGCAAGGTCGGCGACGATCGCAGCATCGGGGCCTTCGATCTGACCTGGCCTCTGACCCAGCAGCGCGACAGCCTGCTGTTCGCCAACGCCCGACTGCGCACCGACACCGACGACGCCCTGGAATCCAACCTCGGCCTGGGCTATCGCTTTCAGTTCAACAGCGATGTCATCCTCGGCTTCTACGGCTTCTTCGACGCCCTGCGCTCGGAACACGAGAACACCTTCCTCCAGGCCACCTTCGGCGCCGAGATGCTGATGAAGGACTGGCAGGCCCGCGCCAACATCTACATCCCCGAAGACCGCACGGAGCAGTTGGGCTCCAGCATGAGCAACACCCTGGACATCACCGGCACCACCGTCTCCCTGGCCGGTCAGCGCATGGAGGAAAAGGCCCTGCCCGGCGTGGACTTCGAGGTCGGCCGTCGCCTGTCGTTCGTGCGCGACATCATGGGCAAGGAGATGTTCGATCAGATCTGGGTTTACGGCGGCTACTACTACTTCGACGACAGCGATTTCGAAACCATCGAAGGCCCGCGCCTGCGCGGCGAGTGGCGGCTGCCCACCGATTCCCTGGTCCGCGGCTCGTACCTGAGCCTGGGCGGCCAGTGGCAGCACGATGATGTCCGCGGCGGTCAGACCATGTTCACCGTCTTCTTCCGTATTCCCCTGGGCGGCACCACCAGCACCCGCCGCGCCGCCATGCGCGACATGGAGTGGCGCTACTGGGCCATGCAGAACCCGATCGAGCGCGATGTCGATGTCGTCACCGGCAACCGCGTCGTTCGTACGGCCAACCCGGTTTACACCGCCACCACCGGCGAACTCTACAATCACATCTACTTCGTCTCCGCCAACGGCACCGCCGGCGCCGCGGGCACCCGCGCCGACCCGTTCGATCTGCAGACCGCCCTGGCACAGCCCGGACGCAACATCATCGTCGCCATCGGCGCTAACAGTGAAATCACCACCGGCGAAGTCCTGCTCAGAAACCACATGACCCTGGTCGGCGGCGGCACCGTCCTGACCGTCGGCACCCAGGCCGGCGTCAACCTCGATGACAACGCCCACCTGACCAACGTGCAACTGCCCGGCGGCGCCGCTACTCTCGTCGGCACCGATCCCCACCTGATCCGCCTGGCCAACGGCTCCAACGGCGTCATCGTCGGCAACCTCACGCTCAAGAATCCCAACGGCGATGCCGTCTTCGCCCGCAACGCCACCAACGTCCTCATGGGCGCTTTGACCGTTGAGGAAACCTCGGGCACCGCTGTCGATTTCCAGGGCGGCCGCAACCTCAACCTGATCAACTTCGAACTGAACAACACCGGCAACACCGCCATGGTCCTGCGCAACATCCGCGGCAAGATCGGCATCAACAACCTCACCATCGCTGATGCCACCGGCGGCATGATCGTGGACGACGTCAAGGGCGACGTGACCTTCTCCGGCGTTTCCATTCAGACCGAAACCGGTGACGGCCTGAACATCACCAACTCCTCCGGCATGACCTGGTCCGGCACCAACAGCGTGGACGCCACCGAGGGCTACGCCCTGCGCGTCTTCAACAGCGAGTTCACCAGTTCCGCCTTCAGCAGCCTCACCTCCACCGACAGCCCCAGCTTCGGCGTGCTGATCAACAACGTCTCCGGCACCTTTGCCGCCTCCGGTTCCACCACCATTGACAATCCCGCCGGCGCCGGCCTGACCATCCGCAACATCGCCGAGGACGATGCCTCGATCACCTTCGGCTCGATCACCACCACCGACACCGTCGATGAAGGCGTCCTTATCCAGAAGATCACCGGCAACGACGTCTCGCTGACCCTCGGCTCCACCAGCATCACCAACACCAACTCCTACGGCTTGCGGGTGAATAACGTCACCGGCGACGGCGATAAGGTCACCCTCGGTGCTCTGACCACCGACAACACGGACATGGACGGCCTGCATGTCGAGGACTTCACGCCCGATGGCGGCAGCCTCAGCGCCAGTTCCATCACCGTGCAGAACGTGGACACCGGCCCCGGCGTCGCCTTCCTCAACAACGCCGCGACCATCTCCACCAGTTCGGTCAGCGTCACCAACACCAACGACAACGGCGTGCTCATCGACAACCACGACGGCTCGCTCACCCTCAGTTCCGTCACCATCAACCGCGTGGACGACTCCGGCCTGGTCATTCAGAACATCAGTGCCGACAACGCCAAGATCAGCACCAGTTCCGTCAACGTCACCGACGCCAACGCCGATGCCGTCCTGGTGCAGAACATCACCGGCGATGACGTGACCGTCAGCACCAGCAGCATCACCGCCATCAGCGCCAATCGCGGCCTGGTGGTCACCAACAATGATGGCGACAACCTCTCGCTCAAATTCGCCAGCATCGGCAGCGTCAACGTGACCAGCATGGATGCCGACGGCATCGTGGTGGACGGCCTGGCTGGTGACAACGTGACCCTGACTATCGGTACCGTCACCGGCAACGACGTGCAGGATGCAGCCTTGCTGCTGACCGATCTGACCGCCAACGACCTGACCGTCACCGTCGGCAACGTCACCGCCAACCAGGTCGGCACCGCGGTGCAGATCGATCCCGTGGCCGCCACCGGCAATTCCGACATCACCATCGGCGACGTCACGGTCGATGATGCGGATACGGCCGTGCTGATTTCGGGCGCCACAGTCGATGACGTCACCTTCGACCTGGGCAACCTGGATCTCAAGAATGTCGATATCGGCCTGCACCTCGACGGCGACTTCAGCAACAGTGCCGTGCTCCGCGTGGAAGATATCACCGTGGAAGACGCCAATACCGCCGGCATCCGCATGTCGGACGTCGATGGCGTCAACATCAACTTCCGTCTGGGTGACGTCGATCTGACCAACCCGGGCACCAACGGCATCTATATCTCCAACTTCATGGCCTCCGGCATCCCCGGCAGCACCCTGAGAATCGGCGACATCAACGTGGACAGCCCGACCAACGACGGCGTCCTGATTGATGGCGTCTCCGGCAACAACGCCACCATGCGCTTCGGCGACACCGTGGTCGATACCCCGGGCAACACCGCCCAGGAACAGTTGAACGTCACCGGCGCCAACGTGACCATCAACTTCGATTCAGTCACGCAGAACTGATCGAAGCGAACCCGCGCTCCATCACGCCCGCACCCGCCACCCCCGGCCGGTGCGGGCGTTTTCATTACCCCCTCTCCCCATGGCAGAGGGTCGGGGTGAGGGCCCTGTGACCTGGATCATCAACACAGCCGGGCAGCATCTGCCATCAGCCCCCAATCACCAGGGAAAGCCTGTTGATCCCCCGTCGCCATGGGCTACGATTGGCCAATGGATTGCTGCCACCTTCCACTACTTCGGAGATCCGCCATGTTCAGTCGTCAATGGTTTTTGTCGCTGACGCTTTGCCTGCTCGCTGCCCTCGCCGCCCGCGCCGATGTCGTGATGGACACCATCGACTACGAGCACGGCGACGTCGCTCTGCGCGGCTACCTGTTCTACGACAACACGGATGAGCATCCCCGCCCCGCTGTCATGGTCGTCCACGAGTGGTGGGGCAACAACGCCTACGCCAAAAGCCGCGCCCGCCAACTCGCCCAGATGGGTTATGTCGCATTCGCCGCTGACATGTACGGCACGGACAAGACCACCGAAGACGCCGAACAGGCCAAGGCCTGGGCGTCGGCTTTCTACCAGGACCCGCGCCTGCTGCGCGACCGCGCCGAAACCGGGCTCGACATCCTGCGCCAGCTTCCCCTGTGCAAGGATCAGCCCCTGGCTGCCATCGGCTTCTGCTTCGGCGGCAGCACCGTGCTGCAACTGGCCTGCGCCAACCCCGATCGCCTCGCGGCCGTGGTCAGCTTCCACGGCAACCCCGCACCCCCGCAAGAGCAAGACCCCGAGCACATTCAGCCGGTGGTATTAATCTGCCACGGCGCGGACGATCCCTTCGTCTCCCCCGAGTCCCTGCAGGCCGCGATCGACGGCTTCAAGCAGCACAACACCGACGTGACCCTGATCCAGTACGAAGGCGCCAAACACAGCTTCACCAATCCCGACGCCGACGGCAGCTTCAACGAGGGCGCGATCTATCACGAGGAAGCCGCCACCAAAGCCTGGTCCGACATGCAGGAGCTGTTTGATCGCGTGCTGCAGCCGAAAGGCGAGACCAGCCACCAGCCATGAGCCATGAGGCACCAGGGATTCAGGCATTGGCTCCCTCACTGAACCGATTCTTGACCGCAACCGAAGCGAGGCCCGCAGGGCTGAGCTTCGGTTGCGGGTTGGTTTCGAGTCGGGATTGGATAGACTGCATGGGGCATCTTGGCCCCTGCCCTTGGGTTGCGGGTTGGTTTCGAGTCGGGATTGGATAGACTCAGTCATCCAAGAAGCGTATTCTAAGTTCTGTTGCGGGTTGGTTTCGAGTCGGGATTGGATAGACTTCTTGACCTGGATGATCCTGCCTTTCCCTCGTTGCGGGTTGGTTTCGAGTCGGGATTGGATAGACTCGTGTGAGTATGTCGCCAACGTAGCCAGGCGTTGCGGGTTGGTTTCGAGTCGGGATTGGATAGACTTGTGTTGTTGCCGACGCCTCAACCGTCACGGTTGCGGGTTGGTTTCGAGTCGGGATTGGATAGACTCGAAATGGCGTTTGGTCCATTCTATCACAAGTTGCGGGTTGGTTTCGAGTCGGGATTGGATAGACTCCGGGGTTGGCAGCGGTATAGGACTTGTTGGTTGCGGGTTGGTTTCGAGTCGGGATTGGATAGACTCGGTTCGGGGGCTGGCCGCTGATGCCGGGGGTTGCGGGTTGGTTTCGAGTCGGGATTGGATAGACTACTTCCGCGCCGATCTGGCCAAGCGGATGAGTTGCGGGTTGGTTTCGAGTCGGGATTGGATAGACTCGCAACGCGCTGGACCTGATAGGCCGTGACGTTGCGGGTTGGTTTCGAGTCGGGATTGGATAGACTGCGCTGAGCTGCGGGATGGTGGAAACGGCGGTTGCGGGTTGGTTTCGAGTCGGGATTGGATAGACTTCGAAGAATCGACGCCGGCGACAGAAAAAAGTTGCGGGTTGGTTTCGAGTCGGGATTGGATAGACTACCACCGCCAACGCTTCGAGCGCAGGCATGTTGCGGGTTGGTTTCGAGTCGGGATTGGATAGACTCCATCTCCTCGTGTCTCGTCAGGTGTACGAGTTGCGGGTTGGTTTCGAGTCGGGATTGGATAGACTGTGAAGTTCACGACGCAGCGCGAAATGTTCGTTGCGGGTTGGTTTCGAGTCGGGATTGGATAGACTTTTGACCGGGCGCTGGGCGCCACGGAGTAAGTTGCGGGTTGGTTTCGAGTCGGGATTGGATAGACTAGATGGATGGTTTGCCAGCCATCGCTTACCGGTGCGGGTTGGTTTCGAGTCGGGATTGGATAGCCTCCCGCAGATCACGCCCTCGACCACCGGAAGGTTGCGGGTTGGTTTCGAGTCGGGATTGGATAGACTGAAGCATACGGCGCTGCCCGCCGCCTGTTTGTTGCGGGTTGGTTTCGAGTCGGGATTGGATAGACTGCCGGCGACGGCATCCAGCGGCAGCGTTACGTTGCGGGTTGGTTTCGAGTCGGGATTGGATAGACTTGTTCATAACGGATGGCTCATCCAGCGATGTTGCGGGTTGGTTTCGAGTCGGGATTGGATAGACTCGCGCAGGAGGTTGGCAATGACTGATGCAGTTGCGGGTTGGTTTCGAGTCGGGATTGGATAGACTCTTTCCCGCGTAAACCACG
>CAYYGM010000092.1:0-17001 GCA_964471555.1 uncultured Phycisphaeraceae bacterium | reverse complement strand
TTCCCTCAACCCGATTCTCTCAAATTGACTGGTACGAAGATCGGGAAGGGGTCAATCCAGCCATGTGAAGAACTTGAAGTCCTATTCCTTCATTCCCAATGCCTGTATGTATCATTCCGGTTGAGACGGCTTTGCTTTTCTCTGACGCTTTACCAATTCCAGATCAGCACGGCTGTTGACCTGCCAATACTCTGGCCAATCTTGCGGCATGGGCAGCGATCGTGTCGCAAGTCGATGAAGAAGGTTTTGCATACTCAAGTCAACAGCGCGGATTTGCTTATCGACAGTTGACATGCACGAACTGCAATAGAGTCCAGGCATGGGTTGCCAATAATCGCCACGAAAAGCCACCGCATCCACCGAAGATTCACGTTCTTCCAGCAAACAGAACAGCCAATGAGGCTGAATCACCAAAGCATCGCAGGTACACAGTAGAAGCCAGGACTCGGTCTGGGGTAGATCATGCAGCGCTGTTTGAAGGCCCGCCAGGGGCCCCATACCGGGCTGGAGGTCACCAATAGTTTGCATACCGAGATCGGCGTACTTGCCTGCTTGGTCCGCCACGACAGTGATGGTTGAGGCTACGGGTTCGAGCATGGATCGCACGCGAGCAATCAGGTATCGACCGTCAAGCATCGCCCTGGCCTTGTCTGACCCGAAGCGTGAGCTATTGCCGCCAGCCAGGATGTACGCGGGCACGCCCATCAAGCGCCCGCCTTCCTGAATCGCCCCACGACTGCGAAAGCCAACGCCAGCGAACAGCCAAGCGCGAACCCCGCCAGCGTGTTGACCGCGACGATGCCCAGCGCCATGACTGCGACGATGATCGCCGAGCGGACCTGCGTCATCGCATCACGAACCGGACTCGTCAGTGACAGACCAGCTACGATTACCATCACTGCCAGAATGGACACAGGGTACTGCTGAAGAAAATGAATCAACATGCTGCCGAGCAGAAGGCCAGCCGTGATCTTGAAAATGCCGAGCATGATGACGCTGCCACCGGTACGAGCACCGAAGCGATGCTGAGCAGCCAATCCGCCCGAGCCGTGACACATGGGCATGCCGCCAAACGGCACGCACAATAGGTTCATCAGCCCCACGCTGGCCGCCATGCGCTTGGGTGTGACGCCTCGGCCCGGAAAGTAATCGCTGCTCAAGGCGCAGACCGCGATCACGGAATTGAGCAAAGTCAGTGGAAGCTGCGGGATCGCGCCGCGCGTCAGCCCGGTCCACCAGTCGGCCCCGTCGATGGAAACAATATGGAACCGCGGCCAACCCGGGGTCAATTTGGCATACGCGCCAGGATACGCCAGCCCCAGCAGTACCAGCCCCGCCACAAATACGTACAACAGCACCGGCTGTCGCCGACGAACGGTCATCGCAACGGCAAGTCCTACGAGCAACGCTACAACCCAACTGTCCCACCCCATCAATGGCAGCCCACTCAGCCACACAACACCTTTCCATGCCAGCTTCAACCCGACGCCCGCCTGGATACCCCGCACCACTGGCTTGGGAATGCTCCGCGCGATCCAGTCCACGCCGCCGATCATGGCCAAAGTGAAGACGGCGACGCCCATGAATAGGCCGGCCGAAGCGATGGCCCCGGCGCTGAGGCCCTCGGCGATGGCCACCGCGGCGATCGCTTTCATCGGCTGCACCGGGATCGGCTGCCTGAACCACCAGCCAGTGACAATGTTCATCAGCCCCGCGAAAATAAAGATCAAACCGATGTCCATGCCGCAAGTCAGGGCCATGGCCAGCGCCAGAGGCAGGAACGTGCCCAGATCACCGAGTGAACCCGCCAATTCACGGACATCGAAGCACAGCGGCTCATCTCGACGCGGCACGAACGTATCCGCAAAACTTCGCCATGGATCGGCGCGGCTCACGTAATCGTCCCCCCATCTGATTTCACCACCAGTCTGCCACGCCCATCATCCACCACTTCGCCACGCAACGTCTCGATGGCATGGGGCAGAATGTCGAGCAGCGCTTCGAACGATTCCGTGGCCCCGCGCACGGAGCCTGGCAGGTTGAGGATCAAGGTCTGCCGACGCACACCCGCTTCGCCGCGCGACAGGAACGCACGCGGCGTCTTTTCGTAACAGCGCAGGCGCACCAATTCCATCAGACCGGTGTGACGGCGTTCGAGCACGTCAAGCGTGGCCTCGGGGGTGACATCGCGCGGTGCCAGTCCCGTTCCGCCGGTGGTCAGGATGAGGTCCGGCGGCGAGGAGCCGTCAGCCCAGGCGCAAAGCTGCTGCGAAATAAGGGCTTTTTCATCGGGCACGCAGGCGGCGGTCATCACCTGACCTGCCAGTTGCGCCTTGACCATCTCCGCCAGGGCCGGGCCGGTGGCATCCGTCGCTTCACCGCGCGAGCAACGATCGCTGACGGTGAGAATAGCGACACGAATCGGCGTCACGCGGACTCTCCTTCTGAAGCGCGGTAGTCGCCGCTGCGGCCGCCAGTCTTTTCCAGTAGACGCACGCGCTCGATCACCATGGCCTTGTCGATGGCCTTGCCCATGTCGATGACGGTCAACGCGGCCACCGTTGCCGCGGTCAGGGCTTCCATCTCCACGCCGGTCTTCCAGTTCGCCCGCGCCTCGGCCCGCAGGGTCACGCAGCCGACCTCCAACGTGGCGTCAACCTCCACTGCATCCAAGGGGAGTGTGTGACACAAGGGAATCAATTCATCCGTGCGCTTGGCCGCTGCGATCCCCGCAAGGCGTGCGGTTTGAAGCACATCGCCCTTGGCGATGGTGTTTTGGCGGATCGCCTCTTCCAGCGCGGGGTTGATTCTGACCCGCGCCTCCGCCACGGCACGGCGGGCCGTCACCCGCTTGTCGCCCACATCCACCATGTGCGCCTTACCGGCCGCATCCACGTGGGTCAGAGATCGTCGGCCATCATTCACGTTCAACACTCCAGATTCCAAGGATAAAACGGCCAGGGCCCGCGTCCGCTCGTATGAGGCGGCAGTTGGATAAAACCGTCACTGCGCGAGGCGGCAATCAGATCACCAGAGCCTTTGTTGTCGATCAACGCAGCAGAGCCGGGCCCCGTGCGACGAACGAGGCGCGACCAGTGCAGACGCAAAGTCGCATCATCCGTCTCATCGAGCGTCACACACAACGGCGGCAGCGGCGTGATGCCTGCCAATCGATAAAGCACCGGCGTGGCCAGCAGACGGGCAGTGACCATCACCGACACCGGATTGCCCGGCAGCCCCAGGACCACTTGCCCGCGCGGCCCGACAGCGCCGAGGGCCGGCTTTCCCGGACGAATCGGCAGCTTGTGAAAAACCCGATCGCACCCAAGCTCCGCCAATACGCGCGGCACATAGTCGTGATCGCCCATCGACACGCCGCCGGTCATCAACAGCGCATCCACTTCATCAAGCGATCGCCCCACCGCATGCCGCAGCGAGGCTGGATCATCCTTGACGTGCTCACGACCCCGCCAGTCGATCCACGCCTCGCGGCTGAACATCGCCTCCAGGGTCGGGCCGTTGCTGTCGCGCAATTGCCAGGGCTCCACCGGTTCGTCTACTTCGCGCACCTCATCGCCGGTCACCATCACTGCCAGCTGCACCCGGCGATGCACCCGCATCTTGTCAGCGCCGAGTGCCGCCAGCGCCGAGGCAATTACAGGCGTCACCAGCGAACCGGTCGTCGCTACCAGGGTTCCTGCTGCACCGTTCTCACCGCAGCGGCGAATGTGTTGGCCAAGCCTCACGACCAGGTCCGGTGCAAGCGTGATGGCGTCGGTTTGTTCCTCGACCTGTTCGCGCGGGATCACCGCATCGGTACCATCAGGGACGGGCGCACCGGTGAAGATGCGCATGGCCGTGCCGCGCTCGAACATTCCGGGGGGTTGGCCGGCGGCATTTTCACCGGTGACGGCCAGTTGCCCCTTGTGCAAGTCAGCCGTACGCACGGCATACCCATCCATGGCGCTGACATCGCAGGCGGGACTGGGTCGGTCCGTCAGGATGTCTTGCGCCAAGCAGCGTCCGAACGCTCCCCGCAGCGTGACGCTTTCCGTAGACAGTGCTTGCAGGCGCGCAACCATCGCCTCCACCGCTGCAACGGGTGAATCGAACGCAAACGACGGCGGGGTCACGTTACGGGTCATCAGACTGGTGATCCCTTGGGCACAGATTTCCAGATGGGCACGTCGCATTTCATCGTGTCGATGAACCAATCCATCGCTTGCAGGCCCTCCTTGCGATGGGCGGATAGGACCCACAGGCGGAACGAGCACCCGCCGACCGGTACGAAACCGCGGCTATGCTCGACGCCAATCGCCAGCAGACCGAACCGTTGCATCGCCTGCCGGGCGAGGTATTGCAATTGCTTCACGGCCATAGGCTCATACACCTCGTAGCACAATCCGTCGATGGCAGCGCCGTCTTCCTCCGGCCGGACGATCCCCTCGAATCGCAGGCACGCGCCGCCGCCATCCAACGGTGGCGGCTGGATCGATTCGCACAAGGGGCCGTCGTAAATCTGCACGGTGACGCTCATCCGCCGCTGACCCTCCCAATGAGTGCAATCTCGTCGCCCGACGTGATCGGATAATCGTCCGGAGCATATTCGTGATTGACGGCAAACCGAGCAGCGTCGATCAACATTTGCAGCGATTGATACGCATCGCGCATGGCAGCACGCACGTCCGCGCAGGTGATCTGCCCCTCGGATACCTCCACAGCCACATGATCACACCCAGCCGCTGCGGCTTCGTTGCCGAAAAGTCGCACCGTGATGCGCATTACGCCTGCTCCTGACGATCACGATCAATCTGCTGCCACGCCCACTGCCACACCATGACGGTGCGGGGGAAGCCGACCGTATTCATGGCCAGCAGCACAGCCTGTTCGATTTCCTCGACCGTTGCACCGTGCTGCATGGCGCGACGGACATGACTACGAAACGCTGATTCAAGGCCCGCGCCGATGCAGATGCCCATTTTCACCAAGCTCAGTGTTTTGGCTTCGAGCGGCCCGGATTGGGCCACCGCCTGGGCAACGCGCTCGTGGGATTCGCCCAGGGTGGGGAACCGCTGAATAAACTGGCGGAACGTGGCCGGGGTTTTGTTGTTGTCATCGGATGGATTCACAATTCAACCTCCAATGTGGGTCATGGTGACGTACCCCTCCACCGGATGCTCCGGTGCTTTTTGCGATAAAGCGGCCGCCAACGCCGCATCGAAGCGGTCGGGGTCGAAAGTCGGCCGCACCGCTTCGAAGATCGAACCACGGGGCTCATCCATCAGGCAGGGATACAGCGTCCCGTCCGAAGCGATGCGCAGCCGATTGCAGTCCGCGCAGAAGTTGCAGCTCATGGGGGTGATGAACCCGACGTCCACCTGCTGCCCGTCGCGCAGGGTGACCAAGTATCGCGTCGCCGAATCGGAGCCTTGCGGGCAGGCACGCCAATGCACGATCCCATTGTCAAGTCGCTGGCGCATCCGGGCGGCGGACACGTAACGATCCGACCACTGATCAGCCAACGGTCCCATGGGCATCAGCTCGATGAAGCGGATCGCCACCCCTCGGTCCGAAGCGAATTTCACCAGGGCGGGCATTTCCTGCTCGTTATCGTCTTTGAGGATGACCGTGTTGATCTTCACCGGCGTAAGCCCGACCGCCAAAGCTGCATCTATTCCTGCGATCACGCGATGCATGCCATCGACTCCGGTGATGCGCGCGAATTTCCGGGGATCGAGCGAATCGAGACTGACGTTGACGCGATTGAGCCCCGCATCCACGTACTGCGCCGCCATGTTCGCCAGCGACAAGCCGTTGGTGGTCATCGCCAGCTCGTTGAGGCCGTGAATGCGGGCCAGACGCTGGATGATGTCGAGCAGGTCGGGTCGGGCCGTGGGGTCCCCCCCGGTAAGGCGGACTTTGCACACCCCATGCCGCTCCACAAGATGACGAACCAGTTGCTCGATCTCGCAAGGAGTCAAGGCCTCGTGCGCCCCGTTGCGGTCGAACACGGGCCGGCAATAGGCACAACGCATGTGACACGCTTTGGTCAGCGAGAGACGCAGATAACGGATTGATCTACCAATTGCGTCGTGTGTAGAGACGCTGTGGTCAATCCGATTTATGGCACTGTCAGATTGCATCGATCAATTACTTCGCTCAGGTTGCTGGCACTGTTTCTTCAATCAAGACGACCGGATGACGGCGCAGTGAAATGCCCAGACAGAACAGTGATGAAACACATAACAGAACGAAACCCCACGCATATGTTCCACTGGCTTCATAAAGTAAACCAACAACCAACGGGGGGAAAAAGCCGCCGAGTCCTCCCGCCGCCCCCACGAGGCCGGTAACCGCACCGACGGAGCGAGGGAAGTGCTCTGGGACCAGTTTGAATACCGCACCGTTGCCCAACCCGATGGCTGCCGCCATACCGAGGGCTCCGAAGGTAAACGTACTCATCATGGGGCAGGCCATCGACAAGGCACACACCGCGGTTGCGGGGAATACCCACAACAAAACTGCTCGCCCGCCAACCCTGTCAGCAAGCGAACCACCGACAGGTCGCATGGCAGTTGCCAGCACAATGAAGCCTGCGGTACGGAGGCCCGCATCCGTCGGCGTCAAGTCGAACATCACAGTGAGGAACTTCGGCAGTGAAATGCTCATGGCCACGAAGCCGCCGAAAGTCAGGAAATAGAAGAGGCAGAGCACCCAGGTCATCGAGACGCGCAGCGGCTGAAGGTTTTCGCGCAGGGATCGGGGACGGCTGGCGGCCGGTGCGTTACGCCCCAGCGCGATGAACAACACCAGCCAGACCGCCAACAGCAATGCAAATGCCCAGAAGCCCCATTGGTAGCTGACGTAGGTGACCAACAACGGCGCACCGAAGGCGGCCAGCGACTGGCCGATGTTGCCCGCGCCATAGATACCCAAAGCCGAGCCTTGCTTCTGTGGCGGGTACCACCGGCTGGTAAATCCGATACCAACCGCGAAACTCGCCAACCCGATGCCGACAAAGAACCCGCAGGTGAGTAGTTGCCAGTACGTCTGCACGAAACCCAGCAGCACGCACGGCAAGATCGACAGCACCATCGTCCAGATGAACACCACGCGGCCGCCGAAGCGATCGGTCAACAGCCCCAGCGGGATGCGGCCAAGGCTGCCGAGCAGGACAGGCACGGCGATAGCGACCCAGGCTTCAAACTCGCTGAGGTTCAGACGCTGCTGGATCGTCGGCATCATCGCCGAGACGGAACCGAACACCGCGAAGCACAACGCGAAAGCGCCGGTAGAAAGTGTCAGTTGCAGCTTGTTGCCCTGCGGTGCGGCGGGGGAATTCATGGTCGCTCCATGGCATAGAGGTGGTAAAGCAGTCCAGCATTGAGCAGAAAGCACACAACGCTGGCGATCGCGGCCGGCCAGATAACCGATCCGTCACCACCGAGATACGCATTCATCGTTGCCGTCAGCAGCCAGAGCTGACAGATCACCAGGATCAGCACGAAGCAGGCGATGCCCCATGTGACGACATCTCGCTGCTGCCGTGTGAACGGTTGGCGTTTATTGGAATCGCTCATGTGCGTCGCTCCACGCCCGTGGCGTAGATAATGCCTTCCCGGACTTCCAGTGTGATGCGCGGCAGCGGGCGCTGCGGCGGGCCGGCGGTGGGCACGCCGGTTTTCAAGTCGAAGTATCCCTCGTGGCAGGGGCAATGAATCCGTCCCTTCTCAACCTCGGGGATCACCGCGCACGACAGGTGCGTGCAGCGTTGGTCGTAGGCGAGCAACGTGTCCGCGTCGGGACGCATCAGGATGCACGGGTCGTGCTTGCCCGGGTAATGGAACCCGATCGCGCCGCCGATGGGCACGTCGCTGAGCGCCACGATCGGTGTCACCGGGGGTGCTCCGCGCCACCGCCGCACCATGTTCTGCGCACCGATCCACACCTGCCCGACGACGAACGCGCCACTGGTGAGCACCATGAACTTGGCAAAGTCGCGCCGGCTGATCGACTGATCGCGTGCGGTGTCCACGGGAAAGTCTCGTCGCCAGTGGGGTTGTGCGTCGATCGCCCGGCCGTCGGGCATTTTCGATTCAGTCATCGGACCGCTCATGGTTGGGGTTCCTCATCGTGGTGCATAGCTGCGGTCATCACGTCCAGGTGGATGGCTTTGCCGGTGCGCTGCTCGTCGATCGCGTCGGCCACGTCGATGTACTCGGCGCGGCTGCGGCGCGGGAGCATCATGTTGACCTTGGTGGTGATTTCCTGATTGCCGAAGCGGAAACGGTTGTTCGGCCGGGAACTGGGCCGCAGCTTCTCGACCTGTTCGCGCGTGCCGAAAAACAAGGCCTGGCTGGGGCAGACGGTGGCGCACATCGGACGTTTACCGACGCTGGTGCGGTCGTAGCACATATCGCATTTCATCATCAGGTCGAATTCGACCTTCATCTTGGGCACGCCGAACGGGCAGGCGTAGACGCAGTTGTTGCAGGCGATACACCGTGGCTTGCGGGCCGACTGCACAACGCCGTCCTCCGTCTTCTTGATCGCATCAGCGGGACAAACCTCAGCACAGGTCGGCGAGTCGCAGTGCATGCAGACCACGGGCACGGTCTGCGTCGATTGTGAACGCTCGACGTACTCCAGATGGATCATCGCCGTGCCCTTGTGCGTGTCGCACTCGCTGCACGCCTGCACGCAAGCCTGGCAACCGATGCAGCGGTTGGGGTCGATGAAAAACTCCATCTCAGCGGGGACAGACATGCCAGCACTCCGGTTACTGTTGCGGTTCCAGTTGGTCAGCGTAGTCCGGCGGTCCCGCCGCCTTCTCGATCCGCACTGCGCAGACCTTGTACTCGGGTATCTTTGAGATCGGGTCTTGAGCAGAGATCGTCAGTTGATTGGCGCTCTTGCGGCCGGCCCAGTGGTAAGGAATAAAGATCGTGTCGGGGCGGATCGTCTTGACCACCATCGCCCGCAGCGTCGTGTTGCCGCGCCGGCTGCTTGCTGTGACCCAGTCCCCGTCGGTGATGCCGTACCGCTCGGCGAGCTGCGGGTGTATCTCGATGCGCGGCTCGGGGTACTGATCGACCAGCGGCCCGATGCGGCGTGTCTGCGTGCCCGACAGAAACTGGCTGACGACCCGGCCGGTGGTGAGGATCAGCGGGTACTCCTCGTCGATGTCCTCGGTGGGCGGCGTGTAGGGCGCGACGTTGAAGCGAGCCTTGCCGTCGGGGAAGTAAAACGGCCCAGCCCCTTTGGCGACCACATTCCATGATCCGGGCTCGAACAGGCGCACGGTGCCTGCGTGCTCGATGGGGTTGCCTTGCGGGTCTTCGCTATAGCAGGGCCAGAAGACGCCAAACTGCTTTTCGATTTTCTCGTATGTAATGCCGGAGTAGTCAGCTACGCCGCCCTTACTCGCCGCGCGCAGCTCCTCGAACATCTCGCGCGGCTCGGTGAAATTCATGCCGTGCGGCCGGCCGATGGCGCGGGCGATGTCCTGGATGATCCGCCAATCCTGCCGCGCGTCGCCGGGCGGGTCCACCGCTTTGTTGATCTTGATGACGCGGCCTTCGATCTGCGTCACCGTGCCTTCGTCTTCTTCCTGTAGCGATCCGGGCAACACGATGTCGGCGTGACGGATCGTGTCGTTCAGGAAGAAGTCGATGCCCACGAAGAAGTCGAGCTTGTTCAGCGCCCGCGTGATAAACGCATTGTCCGGCAGCGACACTTTCGGGTTGAAGCAGATCGACAGTAGCCCGCGGATTTCTCCCTTGTCGATCTTGCGGAAAATCTCGTAGGCATCGACACCTTTGCCCGGCAGGTCGTCCGGCGAAACGTCCCACACTTTGGCGACGTGGGCACGGTGCTCGGGGTTGTCGATGTCACGAGCCCCGGGAAGTTGATCACATTTCTGGCCGTGCTCGCGGCCGCCCTGACCGTTGGCCTGGCCGGTGATGGTGCCGTAGCCGCAGTTTTCGCGGCCGATGCGTCCCGACGCAAGAACAATGTTAATCGCGCCCAGCACGTTCTGCACACCGTGGCTGTGATGCTCGATCCCACGCGCGTGCAGCAGGAAGCTGGTCTTCGCCTGTCCCCACCATTCGGCCGCCTGGCGGATCGAGCGCTCGGCAATACCCGTTACTTCGGCTGTTCTTCCGGGGGTCCATTGCTGCACGTGCTCGGCGAGTGCATCGAAGCCGACCGTGTGAGACTCGATGAAGTCGTGGTCCAGCCAGTCGTGCTCAATCATCAGGTGGAGGATGCCGTTGAACAGGGCGATGTCCCGGCCGGGCTTGATGGGCAGGAACAGGTCGCAGGTGCGGGCGATGGGTGTGATACGGGGATCGACGACGATGATCTTCGCGCCGTTCTCGCGGGCCTGCCAAACGTAGTTGGTGGTGATCGGCGCGCACTCCGCGACGTTGGCACCGCTGATCCAGACAACCTCAGCCCCGACGATATCCGACCACGGGTTGGCCGCGCGGTCGATCCCGAAGGCTTTCTTGTTACCCGCCGCGGCACTGACCATACACAGTCGGCCGTTGTAGTCAATATTCGCCGTGCGTAAAGCGATGCGGGCGAACTTGCCGATCAGGTATGCCTTTTCAGTGGTCAGACTCGCGCCGGTGAGCACCGCGAAAGCATCGTTGCCGTGCTGTTTCTGGATGCGTTGAATCGCGTCGGCGCATCGCCGGATGGCGTCGGTATAGCCGACCGGTCGGAAGCCGGCGTCGGTACGCTCCAGTGTGTTCAATAGACGGTCCGGGTGCGTGCCTTGGAGATAACGCTTGACCCCTTTGGGGCAGAGCATACCGCGGTTGAAGGGGAATTCTTCCCACGGCTCGAAGCCAATGACTTCGTTGTCCTTTACCTTCAGTTGGATACCGCACTGTTGGCCGCAGAAGCAGCAGTGCGTTTTCACGAGTCTGTCGGGATCGACGCCGGCGTCGAGGCGAACGCCTTTGGCGTAGCTGCGGTGCGGACCGAACTGTTCGATCAGTTGTTGTTCTTCGGTGGGTACGGTGGCCATGTCAGGCACCTTCCGTCGTCGTGGGTTGTTGCCAATCAGGTATGTCGCGGTAAGTCTGCCCCTGCGCCGTCGCGACCATCGCCCGCCGGCACTTGGGGCAGTAGCGCTGGTAGTGGTCCGCACCGGGAGTCTGTGCGTTGTCCGGCATGTCGTAGCGGTAGCCGAGTTGTCGCTCGATCGTCATCAGGTCTTCGACGTGCATCAGTGAGGTGTACGCCTCACCGCATCGCTTGCACATCGCCTGTTCGCCACGTCGGCCGGCGTCTTTGTAGAACGCTACACCCAGTTGGGCCGGCCGCTGGAAGATGTGGAAGAACTTGCCAAACGGCAGCCACAGCAGCGTGAAGATGACGGTGATCGCGTGCAGGATGGCGAGGAATTCGTAGGCGTAGCCGTGCATCCATGTGTAGCTGACCCACAGCAGCAGCCCGGTCACTGTGATCGCGAACAGCATCAACAGCGGCAGAATATCCTCACCAAACCGCTGCACCGCCGCGGCCCCGTGGTCGCGCATCCGTCGCCGCATCGCCAGCATCACGCCCGGCAGCACGAGAAACGACGCCCAGACCAGGCCGTGGAACATAAGGAACGCTTCCCAGCTTTCCACGCGGATCGTGCGCACCGGGAAGCCGAAGACGTAGACGCGGTAATGCTCGAAGCTGTCGGGCAGTGTCTCGAAATGCACCCAGCCGAACACCAATGGGAACGTGATCGCCACCGCGATGACGCAACCCCACATGATCAGCCAGTGCGCCAGGCCCCGCTTGATGCCGCGCCGCCAGATGAACAGATTGAGCACGAACCCGCTGACGAAACGCACCACCCAGACCACCAGGTTGCGCAGCAGCAGGTCCGGCCGGAGGAACATCTGCCAGCCACGCTTGAAGTACAGCCATGTAGGTGGGCGTTGGAGCCACATCATGTACCGGTAGGCGATACCGAACATCGCAAACAGCGTGGCGAATGTGTAGGCGACCAGTGCTGCGTCGAAGTGATCCAAATTGCGCGAGCCGGCAACGATCATCGCCCCGAGCAAGAGCGTGGCGAAAATACCTGCACCAGTTGACACCAGGATTTCACGATTCATGCGCCGCCCCAGATCGGTTGAGGGTGCTCAGATGTGTTCGATCCGTGTCCACAGGATCGACAGGAGCCGGTGCATGCGATCACGTCCTGCACACCAACCACATCACGCAGGGCCGCCAACAATTCCGCCAGTGGAACGCGGCGCATCGCAGCCGCCTGGGCCAATGTCGTCTGCCGCGCGATCGTACGTCGCAGCAAAGGATTGCGCAACAGCGTGAAGCCGAACCGATCAAACACCGGCGCAGTGGTGGGAAACCAGTCGAGCACGTCGGCGACGACGTGATGCGGTTCAATCGTCTTGGGAGCCGGCGTTTTTTCAATTGCGTGGCTTTCACGTTTGCCGCGACGCATCACGCCGATCAAATGTAATCCCCACCACGCAAGCCCTGTCAACTCCAGCACACCGCTGATACCGACCACGTTGAAGAACAACGGATGCCAGTCGGTCAGTGTCTGCAAAGACACGCGGAGCAGGCAGCCAAGATTCACCAGTGTGAACGGACCCCACAGCGCGCTCAGTTTCCGGGGATCGATGCCGTTGAGCGTCGGGACGACCTTGGCTGCCACACCCATGATCATCATGGAGATGAAACCCACCGTAATCGCGTGACGGATGCTGCCGTAGTAAGCGTGGCTGAACGGAATACCGCTGGCGACCTGGTAGACCGGCAGAAATAGAAGCAAGACCATCGAAATAGCCAGCCATCCGTATGCCGCCCGGATGAACTTGCCGCTCCGGTCTGCCATGGGCATCGGCCGCCACAGCTTCCATGTCCACGGAATCAGCAACGAGCCGATCGCCAATAACAGCCAAGGCAACAGCAGCATTGCCGCGAGGATGTGATTGCCTGTCCAGCGGTAGGCAATGAAGAAGGTCGTCTCAAAGATGATCGCTGCAAGTAACATCCCGAGCACCGTCTTTGCCCGCCTATGACTGATCTCGGGCAACCCAAAGATCGCCGGCAACAGCCGCATCGAAACCCCCAAGATCATCAACAGCGCCAGACCGTGAATCTGTAAGTCGCGCAGCACCGCCTGATAGGTGCCGACGTACCACAGCAGTTGCTCGCGTGTGGCTGCATTCATGGTGGTGTAGGTGTGCCAGACACTGAAACCGGCCTGCAACAAGAAGAAGCCCGTCGCTGCGAAGATGAAGCAGACGTACGGCTCCATCGGGGCGTTGCTTTTGCGAAACGTCATCACCAGTTGCGAAACGAAAGTCGTGATAGCGATCAATTCAAACGCGCCGCCACTCATGGCAACACTCAATGCCCAGGGCTGGCCTTGCATCATCATCCCTGCCGTGCGCAACGTGATGCCGATCAACATGGCAACGAAAACCGCGACCGCCAGGCGCGGAGCAGCAAGCGTCGTTTGCCAGAACCGCGGCATCGCCTGATAGGCAAAACCCATGATGAACAGGCCGACCCAGCCAAAGATTTGTGCGTGGCCGTGCGCGTTGACATTCTGAATCGAAACGCCCGTGAATGAAGATGCAAACCCGATCTGCCATAGCAGCCACACCCCCCAACCCGCTCCCACGGTCAGGACCACCAGAATGCCCGCGGTGAAAAATCGACGATAGATTGCGTCTGCAACACCGAGTTGCACCTTTTCCACTTGGTGCGCATGGTCGCCAGCGATCGCTGCCTCAATCTCCGAAAGCAGATGTTGTTCTTCAACACCGTGAAGTCGCGCAAAAAAATGTAGCGACTCCTGCGGGCCTGATCGGCCGCCGCAGCCTCGTAAGCCATATCGATCAAGTACCGACCGGGTGTACGGATGGCGCTTCAACAAATCCGGAATGAGTGTATCTGTGGTGACCACCGCTCAATCCTTTCCGGTTTGAGCCTGTGACGTGGATGGTTTTTCAACCCGTTCAATCCGCTGTTCCGGCGGTACGGCAAATCGAAGATTCCGTGGCAGAACACAGCCCTTGCGCCCGGGCACACACTCGGTGTGCAGACGTTCGCAATGATCCGTACGCTCACGGAAATAAGGACAGGACCAGCTACTCATGGTTCTCTCCCGGATTGGTGTTTTGACGACGGCCTCGCCGCCGCGCAGCCTCGATGCGATCAGCTTGAGGCTTCAAATCATCAAGCTGGTCGGCTGCACCTGTTTCGATGGACGTGAACAGCTCACGTTCCTCCCAACGGATATGAGCATGGAGTGTCTGGCCCAAGTCGAGCATCCATTCCGCACCAGGATCGACCTGTTTGCGCCGTGAGCGGGCCTCATCGACCAATTCCCGCAGCCGACGGTGTTCTTGCAATAGCTGATCACGCTCGGCTTGACCGACAAGATCACCCAGGAGTCTTTCTTCGTCCTGGAAATGCGGCTCGATCTCGCGCTCCCAGACATCCAAAAACTCTGCGAGGACTTTTCGCCTCGATATTGCATCACTCTTGGATGCTTTGATCAGATGCTGAGACTGCACCAGGCCCTGATAGTGGTCACGTGATAGCGGTTGCAACGCTTGATGACGCTTGATTGGAGCATGCGCAAAGTCCGGCATGATTTGACTCCTTATGATGTAACCTCTGTGGTCTTGCCTTTGATCTTCACGTCGCACAGGGGGCGGCTTTTGCTGGGGGTCTTGAGTAACTCGGCCAGCGTGGTAGATGCGAACGCCTTCTCAATCGACGCCAATGCATCATCGAGCTTGCGATGCAGCGGGCAAAGGTTCTTACCGTGCCCTTTGAGCCCCAGTGGACATGTGACAATCCGTTGAATCGGGTCCACTGCGGTAACCACATCCAACACGCTGATATTGTCTGCTTCACGGGCCAGGAGGAAGCCACCACCAATCCCACGTTGACCGGTGACCAGATCGGCCCGCCCCATAGCCTGGAGCACCTTGGACAAGTAGCCGGCCGGCACGTGGGTGGCCTCGGCGATCTGCTGGGTCGTCTGCGGCTGCATGTCCCGGTCGGCCAACCAGACGGCAGCCCGGAGGGCGTATTCAGCGGTTTGTGAAAAAAGCATGATCAGCCTCACTGGGGGTGTTTCGTTCTTTATTGATCATCGGCCCAAATTCTGGACAATTGGATATTGACATCCAATTTAACGATAGGTATGCTTGTCGTCAAGTGGATATTTGGAGATTTATATCCACTATAGGAGCCGATCATGCGGTATTTCAAGCTTTGGGCCATGCTGGCAGTGGTAATCCTGGGATCGTTCGCAGTTTTAAGTTATTTTGGTTTACGAATTTACCGCCAAGCTCCGCCGATCCCCACCCGCGTGGTGAGCGAGAACGGCCGGGTGCTGTTCACCGCCGACGACCTGCAAGATGGGCAGAACGTCTGGCAGTCGATGGGTGGGCAGGAGGTCGGCACCATCTGGGGCCACGGAGCCTACGTTGCTCCTGACTGGAACGCCGACTGGCTCCACCGTGAGTCGCTGTTCCTGCTGGACCGTTGGGCTTTGGCGGAGCATGGTCGGCGCTACGATGCACTTTCGGCCGGCGAACAGGCGGCACTGCGAGCCCGACTTGCTGAGACGATGCACGCCAACACCTACGACACCGACACGGGTGACCTGGTGCTCTCGGCCGATCGCGCCGCGGCGTTCGAGGCGCTGTCCAGCTACTACGGCACGCTGTTCGGCGACGCGGATGCTTTCCCCGAGTCCGTGCGGGCCTACGCTGATGGCGGCTTTTCGCCACAGAAGCTGCGCGAGGCGTACGCCATCCCGCGCAACACGGTCCCCGACCCCCACCGCCGCCAGCAGATGAGCGACTTCTTCTTCTGGTCCACATGGGCCACCACCGCCAATCGGCCCGGCAGCGATGTCAGCTACACACAGAACTGGCCAGCAGAACCGCTGGTCGCCAACGCTCCGACCGGTTCGATCGTAATGTGGTCGCTGGTCAGTTTCGTCTTGCTGCTGGCGGGTATCGGGGCGCTGGCGTGGTATCACGCCACACTCAAGAGCGACGAACAGGACGAGCCGTGCATCCCCAACCAGGACCCGTTGCTGGCGTTGCGGCCGACGCCATCGATGAAAGCGACACTCAAATACTTCTGGGTTGTTGTCGGCCTGATCCTGGCCCAGGTCGGGCTCGGCGTGCTCACTGCACACTATGGTGTGGAAGGGGAAGGGTTCTTCGGCTTCCCGCTGGCCGAATACCTGCCCTACGCTGTGACGCGCACCTGGCACACGCAACTGGGCATTTTCTGGATCGCCACCGCCTGGCTGGCCACCGGATTGTTCATCGCGCCGGCTGTGTCCGGCCACGAGCCGCGGTTCCAGCGGGCAGGCGTCAACTTCCTGTTCGTCTGCCTACTGCTCATCGTCGTCGGTTCCTGCTTCGGTACGTGGTACGCCACCCGCCAGCACATGGGACTGGAGATGAACTTCTGGTTCGGACATCAGGGCTACGAGTACGTCGATCTTGGCCGATTCTGGCAATTGTTCCTCTTTGTCGGGTTATTCGTGTGGCTGGGATTGATGACACGGGCGATCTGGCCGGCGTTCAAAAAACCCGGTGAAAACAGGCACATGCTCGGGTTGTTCCTGCTGTCGTCAGCGGCCATCGCGCTGTTTTATGGCGCTGGGCTGATGTGGGGTCGCCACACCCATCTGGCGATGGCGGAGTATTGGCGATGGTGGGTCGTCCATCTGTGGGTGGAAGGCTTCTTCGAGGTATTTGCGACCGTGGTGATCGCATTTCTGTTCACGCGGATGGGACTGCTACGGACGTCGTCAGCCACAGCCTCGGTGTTGTTCGCCACTTCGATCTTCCTGGCTGGTGGGATCATCGGTACGTTCCACCATCTCTACTTCAGCGGCACGCCCACGGCCGTGCTCGCCTTGGGCGCTGTATTCAGCGCCCTGGAAGTCGTGCCGCTGACGCTGAGCGGATTCGACGC
>CAYYGM010000091.1:0-17059 GCA_964471555.1 uncultured Phycisphaeraceae bacterium | reverse complement strand
TTGTAATGCGTCAGTTGGCCGAACAGCCCGGTCATGGAGCGGATCGACAGTGAGGGGCCCACGGTCCCAACCTGTTGTCGCTTTCCATAGGCCCGATGGGTCGACCCTCGAAACGGAGGTCGCGGTCATGGCTTAGCCGGCCCAAAGACGCCGTTGCATTGCCTCGGGCCACGGGCGCTTTTTGCGTGCGTGGTTTTTTGTTTTTCACAGGAACCGTTGTTTCTTCAACCTCGTGGCCGGACAAGTGAATAACACAACCGAATAGGAATCTGAATCATGAACAACTCTGAAATGCTGCGGCTGATCGACTCGATCGCCCGCGACCGCAATGTCGATAAAGAGGATCTGTTCAAGGACATTGAACAGGCCATGATCTCCGCTGCGCGCAAGCACTTCAACGCCATCGATACCGAAGAATTCAGTTGCGAACTCGATCGGCTCACCGGGGCCATCCGCGTCTGGCGCGGGCAGGAGGAAATCAGCCTCGCCTCCCTCGGCCGCATCCCCGCTCAGACCGCCAAGCAGGTGATGATCCAGCGCTTCCGCGAGGACGAACGCTCCAGCATCTACAACGAGTTCATCGATCGCGTGGGCGAACTGACCACCGGCATGGCCCAACGCTACGAGGGCGGGGCCTTGGTTGTCGGGCTGGGTCGAGCTGAAGGTTTTATGCCTCGCAGCGAACAGATTCCCGGCGAGCAGCATCAACCCGGCGAGCGCGTGCGCTGTCTGATCCTGGACGTGCGCGATGCGGGCAACCAGGTCAAGATCGTGCTCAGCCGCCGCAACGAGCTTTTCATCCGCCGTCTCTTTGAGGTGGAAGTGCCCGAGGTCGCCGAGCGCATCATCGAGATCAAGGCCATGGCCCGCGAGGCCGGCCACCGCACCAAGATCGCCGTCAGTTCCATCGACTCCAAGGTCGATGCCGTTGGCGCCTGCGTGGGCGTGCGCGGCAGCCGCATCAAGAACATCGTCGATGAGCTGGGCGGCGAAAAGATCGACATCGTGCGCTGGAACGAGTCCTCGCAGATTCTTATTCAGAACGCCCTCAAGCCTGCCGAGGTAGTGGAAATTTCCCTTTGTTTCGAGCTTGGCCGCGCCACCGTGGTGGTCAACGAGGATCAACTGTCGCTGGCCATCGGCAAGCGCGGCCAGAACGTGCGTCTGGCCGCCCGGCTGACCAAGTGGGACATCGACATCCTCACCCCGGCCGAGTTCACCAAGAGCCTCGACACCATGGAGCAGTGCCTGCGTGCCATCGAAGGTGTGGCCGAGGAGCACGTCGATCGCCTGGCCGCCCTGGGCGTGATCAGCGTGTTCGACGTCTCGGACGTGGGCGCACCGTACCTGATGGAAACGCTGGGCGTGGACGAAGACCTGGCCGCCACCATCGAGCAGACCTCTGCCGCCCGGGCCCAGGAAGTGGCCGAGCAGCAGCAGCGCGAGAAGGAAGAGGAAGCCAAGCGCAAGGCCGAGGAAGAAGCCCAGTTGGCCCAGATGCCCGGCGAAGCCCAGGCCGCGGCCGTGCTCGGTCAGATTCTGCCCGGCCTCGACGACCTCGATGCCTCGGCAGAAGCTCAAACTGAAAACGCGGCCGAGGCCGATTCATCGACCGTCTCTGCCACGGATACTGAAAGCCCTGAGCAATCGACCGAAGAAGCCAGTGAAAAGTCACAGGAGCCGCAAGCCTGAGTGCGGCGCGGGACTGATTCGACTGTCAAAGGAGCCTTGTTTTGGCAAAAACGTTGCGAGTTCATGATCTGGCCAAGGAGCTTGGCGTCTCCAGCAAGGTCATTGTTGCCAAATGCGAGGCCGAGGACGTCCCCGGCATCACCAATCACATGTCCACCGTCAAGCTCGGCCTGGCGGAAACCATTCGCCAATGGTTCAGCGAAGGCGAAGCCGAGGACACGGGCGGCACCGCGGTGGAGACGGCCCAGAAGGTCGATCTGAAAACCGTGCGCAAAGCTCGCCCTCGCCGCAAGGCAGCGCCGCCTGAAGCCAAACCCGCCGCCAGGCCCGCAGCCAAAGTTGAGCCCGTCGCGCCACCGGTCGAGGAAGCGCCCGCCGCACCCACACCCGAAGTTGCCGCACCTGCCGCGCCTGCTGAACCGGCCGCCGCCGAGGTGGCCGAAGCGCCGCCCGCTGTGGTGGGAGCTGAACCCGTTGCGCCGGCTGCCGCTGCTGCTGCTGCGCCCCCGGCACAGGTTGAGACACCTGCGCCGCCGCCGCCGGTCAAGCCCCTTGGACCCATCGGGCGGCCCAACGTGCCGGATCGGCCCACCATCGTCAAACCCGTCGGCAAGCAGCTTGAAAAACCCGCCCAGGTCAAGCTCAAAGGCCCCAAGGTCGTTCGCATCGAGAAGCCCGAACCGCTCAGCCCGCCGCGCCCGCGCAGGCCGGCAGGCGACTCCGGCTCACAATCGCCAGGCGACGTGCCCGGCATCACCCGCACCCGTGGTCCGGCTCGCGGTCGTGGCGCCGGTGCGGCTGAAGGCGGCGACGAATCACCCGCCAAGCCCGGCAAGCGCCGCTCGCTGTCGAGCCGTCGCGGCCGCTCGGCTGACGCGCTGCCCACCGGCCCGACCAAGTTCACCCAGGCGGACATGGAGGAACTGGACGCTCGCCTGCGCGGCGCCACCGGCTTCATCAAGCAACGCCGCCGCGACCTGCGCAAGCGCGAAGGCGGCGTCGGTCCCGCTCAGGCAGCCGTCGTCACCGGCGGCAAGGTCGAGGTCCAGGAGCCGATCACCATCAAGGCCTTGTCATCCGCCACCGGCATCAAGACCGCCGACATTCTCAAGTACCTGTTCAAGCAGGGCGTCATGGCCAACATCAACTCCGCCATCGGCACCGATGCCGCCATGGAGGTCGCCCTCGAATACGACATCGAGCTGGAGGTCAAGCAGCAGAAGACCGCTCTCGAAGTGCTCGAAGAGCAGTTCAAGGATCGCCCGCAGGTCGATGTCCGTTCCCGTCCGCCGGTGGTCACCGTGCTGGGCCACGTCGATCACGGCAAGACCTCGCTGCTGGACAAGATCCGCAAGGCGGACGTCGCGGCTCACGAAGCCGGCGGCATCACCCAGCACGTCGGCGCCTACCGCGTGACCGTCAGTGCCGGCGAAAAGGAAAAGACCGTCGTCTTCCTCGACACGCCCGGCCACGAAGCGTTCACCTCGATGCGCAGCCGCGGCGCGAACATGACCGACCTGGTCGTGCTGGTGGTGGCGGCCGACGACGGCGTCATGCCGCAGACCGTCGAGTCGATCAACCATGCCAAGGCGGCCGGCGTTCCGATCATCGTGGCCCTGAACAAGATCGACACTCCGCAGGCCACCGAGGAAAACATCCGCAAGATCTACGGCCAGCTCGCCGAGCAGGGCCTCAACCCCACCGAGTGGGGCGGTGACACCGAAGTCGTCAAGACCTCCGCCACCAAGGCCACCGGCATCAGCGACCTGATCGAAGTGCTCGACTACCAGGCCGAACTGCTGGAACTGAAGGCGGACTACGGCGGCCCGGCCAGCGGCACGGTGATCGAAGCGGAGATCCAGTCCGGTCGCGGCTCCGTGGCCCGCGTGCTGGTCGAAGCAGGCCAGATCAAGGTCGGTGATTTCATCGTCATCGGCCGGGCCTTCGGCCGCGTGCGCGACATGACCGACGATCGTGGCCGCAGCATCACCGATGCCGGCCCCGCCACGCCGCTGGAAATCTCCGGCATCGATGAGGTGCCCGACGCCGGCGACAAGTTCTACGTCACCGCCACATTGCAGGAAGCCGAGCGCATCGCCAACCAGTTCCGCGAGCACGAGCGCCATCAGCAACTGGCCAGCAAGACCAAGGTCACGCTGGACACCTTCGCCCAGGCGGTGGCAGCCGGCGCCACCCGCGAGCTGCGCATCGTGCTCAAGGCCGACGTGCAGGGCTCGATGGATGTGCTGCGGCAGAGCCTGGAGCAGTTGGGCAACGAGGAAGTGTCCGTGCGCGTGCTGCACGCAGCGGTGGGCGGCGTGACCGAATCGGACGTGCTGCTGGCCGACGCTTCCGACGCCATCATCATCGGGTTCCACGTCATCGCCACGCCGGCGGTGCGCGAGATCGCCGATGCCCGCGAAATCGACATCCGCCTCTATCGCGTGATTTACGACGTGTCCGACGACGTGAAGAAGGCGCTGGAAGGCATGCTGGAGCCGGAGAAGAAGGAAGAGCAGATCGGCGAAGCCGAGGTGCGCGAAGTGTTCAAGGTCTCCAAGGTCGGCACCGTGGCCGGCTGCCTGGTGGTCGAGGGCACGATGCGCAAGGACGGCAAGGCCCGCGTGGTGCGCGACTCGGTGGTGGTCACCGACAACCGCCCGATCGACAGCCTGCGCCGGCTCAAGGACGACGTGCGCGAGGTCCGCTCCGGCCTGGAATGCGGCATCAAGATCACCGGCTTCGATGACATCAAGGCCGGCGACCACATCGTCTGCTACAAGGTCGTTGAGGTGAAACGGAAACTGGGGTGAGACAAGTGATGATTGCTTGATTGCCTGATTGGATGAATTTTCAAACATTGACCCGATCAAGAAATCACCAAATCACTCATTGACATCATGGTCATCGGCATCCTCCAGATCGAGCTGGCCATTGACGGAGCCACCAGCCTCAAGGACAAACGCGCCGTGGTGCGCAGCCTCAAGGATCGCCTGCATCGCAGTCACCAGGTTTCCGTGGCCGAGGTCGCCACGCTGGACTCACCCGGCACCGCCACCCTCGGCATCACCCTGGCCAGCAACGATGTGACCCATGCCCAGAGCATGCTCGACGGCCTGCTCAACCAGATCCGCCACGGACGCGGCTACTACCTGGCTGACCACCAGATGGAGATTTTGACCGGGAAATAGCAAATGGGTTTATGGTTGATGGTTTTGGGTTGTTGGTAGAGATCGCCAACTGAAGATTCAAAACCAACAACCAACAACCTGAGACCAACAACCAACAACCAACAATATACACGCCCATGCCCGCCCGTACTGAAAAAGTCGCCTCCCTGCTGCAACGCGAAGTGTCGCAGACGCTTCAGCGCGAGATGTCCGATCCGCGCCTGGGCGGCATGATCTCGGTCACCAAGGTCAAGGTCAGCGAAGATCTGCGCCAGGCCCTGGTCTTCGTCTCCGTGCTGCCGCACGAGTACGAGAGCCGGGTGATCGCCGCCCTGACCGATGCGGCCGGTCACATTCAGCGCAAGACCAAGCCGCGGGTGGCCATGCGCATCATGCCCCGGCTGCAGTTCCGTCTCGACGAATCGCTCAAGAAGCAGGCCGACGTGCTGGCCGCCATCCGCGAAGCCTCCGAGCGCACCGGTTCGGAAGGCGGTTCCGATACGAAGGAACCTGAAACTGAAAACTCGTAACTCGAAACTTGAACCATGAAACACGATCCCGATCAAGCCAAAGCCTTCGCCGCCCTGATTCGCAACCTCAAGCGGCGGCACAAAGTGACCGAGCCGACGCCCGTGGATGCCACCACGCAGGTGGTCATCAGCTTCCTCCAATGGGAATCGACCGTGCGCAAGGCTGAACGCGCCTTGGCGGCCATCATGGCCCAGGTGGTCGATCTCAACGAGCTGCGCATCAGCTTCCCCGGCCAGATCGTGGCGATGATCGGCTCGGACTATCCGCTGGCTGAGCAGCGCGTCGGCCGCATGCGCGAAACGCTCAACGAAATCTACCGCCGCGAGCACGATTGGCAGCCGCGATCCCTGGCAACCAAGGGCAAGAAAGAGCAGCGGGCTTACCTCGAATCCCTGCCCGGGATTCCCGTTTACGTCGTGGCCCAGGTCATGCTGCTGACCTACGGCGGACACGCCATGCCGGTGGACCGCAAGCTGGTGGCTTTGCTGGCTCGTGAAGGTTGCTGCGATGAGAACGCCGACCCGGCCGAGGTCGAAAACTTCCTCCTGCGTCACGTCAAGGCCGAGGACGCCCTGAACACGCACCTGCTGCTGCAATCCTGGTCCGACAACAGCCGCATCACCAGCCCGGCTCGCAAAAGCGCCTCGCGCAGCGCCAGCCCCAAGAAGAAAAAGTGATTCATCCGCCGCTTGCGGCTTCGCGACGGCTGCAACAACGCACAGCGTTAAACCAACCGCCAACCCTGTGCTTTCGCCCAGCACCAAGCGCCTTGATTACCGTTTGACGAGGTCGACATCATCATGAGCGATTCAACTTCCCCCCTGCTGCGCATCGGCATCCCCAAGGGCAGTCTCCAGGACGCCACCGTGGATCTGTTTCAGCGGGCAGGCTACCACATCGATATTTCCAGCCGATCCTACGTGCCGATGATCGACGACCCGCAGATCTCCTGCGTCATGTTCCGCGCCCAGGAGATGAGCCGTTATGTCGAGGACGGTGTGCTCGACATGGGCATCACCGGCTACGACTGGATCATCGAAAACGATTCCGACGTGCACGAGGTCTGCGAGTTGACCTACTCCAAAGCCACCAGCCGCCCGGCTCGTTGGGTGCTGGCGGTGCCGGAGGAGTCGGACTATCACAAGCCGCAGGATCTGGCCGGCAAAATCATCGCCACCGAGCTGCCCAACTCCACCCGCCGCTATTTCGCTGACAAGGGCATCGACGTCAAGGTTGAATTCAGTTGGGGCGCCACCGAAGTCAAGGCCCGCTTGGTTGACGCCATCGTGGACGTGACCGAGACCGGCTCATCCCTGGCTGCCAACAAGCTGCGCGTCATCGATACGCTGGTGACCAGCACCACACGCCTGATCGCCAACAAGCAATCGTGGACCGACCCTGCCAAACGCGCTAAGATCGAGGGCTTAGCCACGTTGCTGCTGGGCGCGATTGAAGCCAAGGCCAAGGTCGGCCTCAAGCTCAACGCCCCGCGCAAGCGGCTCAAGGAGGTGCTGGCTGTGCTCCCGGCCGCCAAGTCGCCCACGGTCAACGACCTGGCCGACGCGGACTGGGTGGCGGTGGAAGTGATTGTCGAAGAAAAGGTGGCCCGCGATCTGATCCCCGCTCTGCACCGAGCCGGTGGAACCGCCATCTTCACTTACCCGTTGCGGTTGGTGATCCCCTGACCCGGCTGCGACGTAGCGTATGGAGCGAACCGCCGTATGTTCCGGGGGTCGCGGCGGAATCAGAGGTTTCTCATGCGACAGATGACTGCTCGGTTCATGGTGTGCTGGCTGGCGGCAGTGATGATGCTGACCGTCGTCAGTTGCAGTTCCGTGCAGCGCAGCAGGAACCCCAGGCTGCCGCAGACCACGCTGCGTTCGCCGATCCAGATCCCGCCTGGTATTGAACCTTCCCTGCTGACGCCCCTGACCGGCGACGCCCTGACTAAAGCGCGCACGCCCACCGAGCAGGTGTTGGCTGAACTGCCGGCACCCACGGAATTGGCCAATCCCGCGCCGACATCTGACCAAGAGCCTCCCCTGGCAGCGCAGCAGGCGTACCTCCACGGCCGCGAAGCTTTGCTGGCAGGCGATCGCACGCAGGCTGTGGCCGAGTTGGAAAAAGTGCTCAAGCTCGCGCCCGACAGTGCTGCCGCCATGCGCCTGCTGGGTGGCATGTACGCAGCCGCCAACGAACAAGCCAAGGCCGCCCAGTATTTCTCCGACGCGGTGCGCCACGATCCGCATCATGCCGCCAGCTTGTACGTGCTCGGCCGCTTCGCCCTCGAACAATCCGACTGGCAGCGCGGCGCAGCACTGATGCACGAGGCGATCAACTGTGACACACAGAACTCCGGCGATATGGAAACCACTTCCGGGGGGGGGAGTGACACGGCGACGCCGGGATTGGCCTGCTACTACCTCGGCATGGCCCTGGCCCGCATGGGCTATCTGCAGCCGGCCGTCGAGCAGTTCCACGCCTTCCTCGAGGGCCAGACCACCCTTCGCGGTCCGCAGGGTGTCGTGCGCGAGATGCTGGTGCTGCGCCAGCAGGATCCGCTGACCTGGCAGACCATCGGTGATCTGCACCTGCAGCTCGATCAACCCAGCGAGGCGATGCAGGCTTACCAGACCGCTGCCGCCATGACCGGCGATAAAGTGTTTCTGTTCGATCTGTCGCCGCGCCTGGTTTACGCACAACTGCGCCTCAACGAAGCGCAGGCGGCTGTGGATAGCGTCCTGGCGGACGTCCATCACAGCCACGGCGGTGAGCAGTCGCTGGACCTGGTCAAGTACCTGGCCGATCAGGGCGTCGATCGTAAGTACCTGGCCGACGCTTTGACCCGCATCACAGTGCAGGATAACGAAGCGGACGCTTCCGCCATCCTCATCGCACAGGCTGATCTCTACGATTCCCCACGCGCCCAGCACGAGTTGCTCGCTCGCCTCAAGGATCACGGCGACGAGTACAAGGTCTTCGATCGCCTGCTGACCTTCTGGCTCGCGGACACCGCCGACGAACAGGCGCTGCCTGCCGCCATCGAAGGCACAGCCGACCTGATGGCCGACCATCCGGACCAGGCGGAAACCTATGCTCTGATGCTGTTTCGCAGGGTCAACGACACCGAGGCCATGAACGCAGCCGTGGATCGTCTTTCGCCGCAGCGGCGCACGCAGCCGATGGTGCAGGTCATCGAGGGTTTGGCTCTGGCGGACCTCGGCCAAATTGATGAGGCGCAGAGCACCTTCCAGCAGGCTCTCGACCAGCAGCCCGACGCCCTGGTGGCCCGCCTGCAATTGGTTCGTTTGAAGGTGATGCAAGAGCAGTACGACGATGCCGCCAAACTGCTCGAGCCCATCGGCGCATCGGACGATCCCAGCGTCGTCGGCCTGCGCGTGCGCGTCCTGACCGAGACCGGCCGCACCGACGATGCCCTGAAATTGCTCGACACACTGGTCGCATCCGACAACGCCGACACCACGCTCATCCTTCAGAAAGCCCGTCTGCAACTGCAGCAGGGCGACGCCAAGGCAGCCGAGAGCACACTCCAGGACGCCCTGAAGCAGCAGCCGCAGAATGAATCGCTCTACGAAGCCCTCTTCCAGCTTTACGACGCGCGCAACCAGTCCGGCCAGCCGCTGCTCGGCGATGTCGGCGTGCAGTACCGATTGCTGTTGCGGCAACTGCTGACCGAAATTCCCGACAGCCGCATCGGCAGGCTCAAGCGGGCGGAGCTTCACGCGGCCGGCCGCGAATATGGGCAGGCCATCGCGCTGCTGAGCAGTTTGTCCGATGAGGATCACCGCGATCTGCCCGTGTTCAAGAAACTGCTGGAAGTGATGGTGGCCGCCAAGCAGACCGACCAGGCAGTGCAACTGTTGGACAAGCGCGTGGCGGAGAACGACCGCAATGGTGCGTTGTTGCGCCTGGCCATTTCCTTCTACAGCACCGTCGGCGATCAACAGCGGGCCGCGGCTGTGCGGGAGCGCCTGCTGGACCTGTTGCCCGAAGGCGACAACAAACTGCTGGGCACCGCAGCGCTCTACCTGACCACCGACCGCGCCCCGCAGGCCCTGGCCATGCTCGACAGCGCCCTGCGCGACGGCAGCACGGACAATCCGCTGCCGCTGATCATGCTGCTGACCCGGGCTCGCCTGGTGCTGCAGCAGGCGGACCGGATCGACGACGACTACAAGCAGGCCATCGAGAAGTATCCCCAGCACGAAGCGGACCTGCGCTATCGCTGGGCCATCTCGCACGCCATGCGCGGCGACCAGGATGGCTACCTCGCTGCCCTCATCCAGACGCACGAGAAATTCCCCGATCACCCTGCGACCAACAACGACCTGGGCTACCTCTGGCTGGAGAAAAACGAACATCTCGAGCAGGCCCTGGACATGATCCACAAGGCGGTCGAAGCTGAGCCTGAGAATGCCGCCTACATGGATTCGCTGGGCTGGGCGTACTACAAGCTCGGCAAGTACGACGAAGCGGTGAACTGGCTGCGCCAGGCCGAGCAGCAGACTCAGGCAGACCTCGGCCGCGGCGGCGAACTCGGTGAAGCGCTCTCCACCCGGGTCGTGGTGCTCGACCACCTCGGCGACGCTCTCTACCGCTCCAGCGATGCCGACAACGCCAACCGCTCCTGGCGTCAGGCCCAGCGCGTTCTGGCCAACCTGCCCGTCAGCGAGGGCGATGAACTGGCCAAGATCCGCGATTCCCTCGCTGCCAAGGTCGAAGCCTACCGCAACCAGCTCCCCATCCCCGGCTTCCCCGCACCCCCGGAAGGGGGAAATTCGAATGAAGAAACTCGAAACTCGAAATAATGACGAACGTTCAAATGTTCAAATGGCGAAGGTTTCGTGCCTTTGTCATTCGTCATTGAGACATTGTTTCGTCATTCGGATTTCGTCATTCAACTTTTCCCGCGGGTCTTTTCTTTACAACGACTCCAACTTTCTGTTAAAAGACTGACCATGGCAGTACCTATCGCTCAAATGTGGACCGTCGCCTCCTACGTGCTCGGCCAGCGCCTGCGCGGCAACAAGCGCTATCCGCTGGTGCTCATGCTCGAGCCGCTGTTCCGCTGCAACCTCGCCTGTGCCGGGTGCGGCAAGATCCAATACCCCGCCCACGTGCTCAAGCAGGAACTGAGCGTCGAGCAGTGCCTAAAGGCCGTGGACGAATGCGGGGCTCCGATGGTCAGCATTCCGGGGGGCGAGCCGTTGCTGCACACGCAGATCGACAAACTCGTCGCTGAACTGGTCAAGCGCAAGAAATACATCTACCTCTGCACCAACGCTCGCCTGCTCAAACAGAAGCTCGAGCAGGGCCTGTTCACCCCCAGCAAATATCTGACCTTCAGCGTACACATGGACGGCCAGGAAGAGCACCACGATTTCGCCGTCTGCCGCGAAGGCACCTTCCAGGAAGCGCTGGCCGGCATCAAGCTGGCTGTGCAGCGCGGCTTCCGTGTCACCACCAACACCACGCTCTTCGAAGGCTTCGACCCCAACAGCGTGCGGGCTTTTTTCGACGAGATGATGGACGTCGGCGTCGAAGGCATGATGGTCAGCCCCGGCTACGCCTATCCCAAGGCTGCCGACCAGAAATCTTTCATGCGCGAACGCCGCAACACCAACGAGGCTTTCGAAACGCTGCTTTCCAACCGCAAGAAACGCTGGCGCTTCAACCAGTCGCCGCTGTTCCTCGAATTCCTCATGGGCAAGCGCGACTACGAATGCACGCCCTGGGGCAACCCGACCTACAACCTCTTCGGCTGGCAGAAGCCTTGCTACCTGATCCAGGACGGCTACGTCGAATCCTTCCGCGAACTGATGGAAGAAACCAAGTGGGAAAACTTCGGCCGCGCCTCGGGCAACCCCGCCTGCCAGCAGTGCATGGTCCACTGCGGCTACGAGCCCTCTGCCGTGCACGACACGTTCTACCGCTTCGGCGGCATGCTGGAGACGATCAAAGCCATCATCTTCAACACCTACGCCAACCCCGCCGCCGCGACGCGCCTCAAGGAAGCCGAAGGCAAACCCCACGGCCCCCTCGTCCAACTCGGCATCAACGTCGACGCCGCCAAAGCCAAGCGCGAGCCTGAACCCGAAGTCGCCGTGGCGTAGCATCGCTCGATTAACCATGCAGTCGCGGACGGGGGTACGATGGACGGCATGGACGACCGCCTGATCACATGCCGGCGTTGCGGGACGGCGTATCGGGTTGTTCCTGCGCTGTTGCCTGCTTGCCCAAGTTGCGGCGCATCGCCGAAGCCGTTGTGGAAGCAGTTGCGCAACAACAGTGTGGCGGCCATCCTGGCCCTGGTCGCCTTGCTCGTGCTGGTGGTGTCGTTCGCCATGCCCTTCATGTCCATGCGGGCAATGGGGCAGGAGAATGTCTATTCCATGTTCGCAGGCATTGTGCACCTGAAGCGCGAGGGTTATCCGCTGTTGGCGGGGTTGATCCTGCTATTCAGCGTGGTGTTTCCAATCTGCAAGGTCACGTTGCTGCTGATTTCGACGAGTGCCATGATCAATCTCTCGCAGGCCCAGCGTGACCGGCTGCACACCTTCGCGGTGGTCACCGGCAAATACTCGCTGCTCGACGTGCTGGTGGTGGCGATTATGATCGTGGTGGTCAAGCTCGGCGACGTGGTGACCGTGCGGGCGGAGATCGGCACATACATGTTTTGCGGCGGCGTGCTGCTGTCCATGGCTGCGGGATTGTGCGTAAGATTTCCCCCCGGAAGTGAAGAACTGAAAACACTATGAGCCACGAAGGCACGAAGGACACGAAGAAAACAAATGAAACCGCGGATGAACGCAGATAAACGCGGATATAAACCCAGGCATTGGATTACATCCGCGTTCATCTGCGTCCTGTCTGCGTTTATCCGCGTGCCTGCCTTACTTCGTGTCCTTCGTTCCTTCGTGGCCAACCTTCTTTTTCCCAGTTGCATTGGGTAAAGTGATGTAAGCATGAATGAGCAAGCGACGCCTTTGGCCAGAAAATTCCGCATCGGCTGGTGGACGCTGCTGGGTGTGCTGCTGGCGATCGCGGGGGGCGTGTGGCTGCTGCTGGTCGAAACCAATCTGCCTGAGCCGGTGATCGAGAGCATCCGCATCAGCGAGTCGGCCACGCTCAACAACCCCGGCGGGGCCACGGACTCGGCGATCGAACGGCTCAAGCGCACGCTGAGCAAGCCGGACTATTACCTGCTGATCGAAACCGATCAGGGTGAGCAGACCACGCAGATTCGCTACAACACGCCCATCGGTAACGGGCTGACCTTCCAGTTGCCGACCAGTGTGCCGCTCTCCTCGATCCACGAAGTGCGCGTGATGCACAGTTCGATGCTGGCTGATCCGATCGTGGATCGCGTGGACGTCAGCGCCCTGGAGCACGAAGGCCAGCTTTTTACGTTTCATCTGCTGCCGGTGGCGACGGATGCGGGGCGCTGGAACGTGAACCTGATCGGCGGCTGGTCGCTGGTGGGGCTGGGGGGATTGCTGGTGCTGAGCACCATCGTGCGCTTCGTCTGGCAACAGGTGGTGTAGGGGTTGTTGGTTCTTGGTTTTTGGTTGTTGGTTTTCAGCAAGCGGTCCAACAACCATCAACCATCAAAAAATCAATCGCAGCACGATCAACTCCGCGGCGACGGCTGCACCGAGAATGGTCAGCAGTTGCCAGAGATTGATGCGCTTGAGGGCGGCGATGAAGGAGGCGGTCAGCGGCGGCGGGGGGATCAGGCTCAACTGATTGACGCCGGCAGCCGGGCAATCGGCCGGTGCATAGCCGCGGCGGGCCTGGTCCTGCACGATGGCGATCACCAGGCTGCAATCGAACGGCGACAACCCCATCACGTGACCCAGCCGCATCAGGCGCTGCCGGGCTTCCGGCGGCAGAATCACCCCCTGCATCGACTCGCTGGTGCGCACCGCCAACACCCAGCGCGGGTCGGTCGCCTGCATGATCGGCTGGCGCGGGCGGGACATGGCCGGTTGCACGTCCGGCTCCGTGCCCACCAGACGCAGGCGCACAGCCTCACTTTTTTCACGCAGGGTGGTCTTGGCTGCCTGCGGTGTCGGTGGCGTGGGAGAAGGGCGGTAAATGCGAGGCTCGACCCGCTTGGGTCGCGCAGCGGAACCCGGCGAGTCGGATAACCCGTACGCCTGTTCCAATAACCGCTTTCTGTCCGTCGGCCGGTGGGCGGACATCGACCGTCTCCCTGAATTTGAACTGCGTTCGATGTTCTTACTGTATCACAAGCTAGAACCAATGGAAGTATATGTGTGCAAACACTTCCGGGGGTGGGTGTAACTTGTGGAGGGACGTTTGATTATCGGACAACCGTCAGGCTGACGCGGCCGTCGGCCTCCTCGATGGGGCGGGCGATCAGGTCGTAGCCGTTGCTGCCGACGATGCGACAGCGCAGCAGTTCGCCGGGTGAAAGGGACCGGCTGCTGATCACGTGGGTGAGGCCGTCGATCTCCGGGGCCTGGCGGCTGGTGCGTCCGATCGCCTGTTTGTCACCCACTTGATCGATCAGCACGTCGCACTCGAAATTGTCCTGCACGAGTTGTTCGTTGCGTGCAAAAACAAGCTGCTGTTGCGTGAGCATCAGTTCATCGATGCGCTGCTCGACCACATCATCGGGTACAGCTTCACCGTTTTCATGCAGGCTGCCCGCGGGCGTGCCGGGCTCGGGTGAGTAGGCGAACACACCCATCGCCTCGAAATTGAAATCGCGCACAAATTCCACCAGTTCGTTGTGTTCAGCGTCGGTTTCGCCGGGATAGCCACTGATGAAAGTGGTGCGGATGGCGACCCCCGGAATTTGCTGACGCAGTTTGGCCAGCAGCGATTCAATCTGCTTGCGCGAGGTGCGGCGGCGCATCGAGTCCAGCACGCGATCGTTGATGTGCTGCAGCGGCATGTCGATGTACTTCAGAATCCTGGGAAGTCGTGCGATGGCATCGATCATTTCGTCGGTGAAGCACGAGGGGTAAGCGTACATCAACCTCAGCCACCCGCCCCCGGAATTCGTGGTCACGGTGCGATCGAGGCTTTCCAGTAACCCGACAAGGCCGGGTTTGTAGCCGATGTCAGAGCCGTAGCTGGTGGTGTCCTGGCCGATCAGGTTGATCTCGAAGGCCCCGTCGGCCAGCAGTTCCTGGAGTTCCCGCACAATTGCTTCCGGGGGTTTGCTGCGCATCTTGCCACGGATGGATGGAATGGTGCAGAAGGCGCAGTTCTGGTTGCAGCCTTCGCTGATGCGCAGGTACGTGTAATGGCGGGGCGTGAGGCGCAGGCGTGCTGAGTCGTCCTCAAAATACCCTTGCGTCTCGATGTCGCGATCCTGCCGGGCCAGCGTGGCGTTGGCGGCAATGGAGGAATAGACCGGCAGTTCAACCTTGGGCGAGCGTGCTTCAGCACGCGGGCTTTTTGCGGCTTTAACGGGTCGCACCGCCTGCACGATGCGGTCGCGATCGAACACGCCGATCAGTGCGTCAATGCCCGGGCACCAGTCCAGCAGCTTGGCCCGATGCCGCTGCACCAGGCAACCGGCCACGATGACCCGCTTGACCAGGCCCTGCTGTTTCAACTCGATGGCCCGCTCAATTTCGCCCAGCGATTCTTCCTTGGACTCTTCGAGGAAGCCGCAGGTGTTGATGACAATGGCATCGGCCCCGCCCCCGGAAGATTCAATCACGTCATAAGGTACGGGTACGCAACCATCCTCCGCCAGCAGGCCGAGCATCTTCTCGCTGTCCACCAGGTTCTTGGGACAGCCGAGACTGACGAACGCGACGGTCGAGATGTCAGGCGACTTACGCGACATAGGCGGGGGATTGTAGCGGGGAAAGGCGGGGATGTCTGATGGGGGGAGAGCGGAAGGCGGGGTGCAGAGGTGTAAGGCGGAGGGCGGTGACTGTGGGGCTGGTTGGGCCGATGCGTGTGTGTGGGGGGGGGGGCGGATGTGAGGCGTCAGCCGGATTGCATTTTGACCTTGCGTCTTTCTCTAGAACAACTGATGTCAGTCATCTTTTGTGTCTTGGCCTGGCTGCGGTGCAACACACCGCAGGCCTGCACGTTTGCATCGCAGCCAGGAAGAACCATGACGCCAGATGCTCCAAGCTCCCACAGCCGGGCCGGCCAAGTCTGGCATCATCATCCAAGCCGCCCGCCACCGCGTCCGACACACGTCACCGGATCCCCGGCCGACAACAGACCCCCGACCAACTGCCGCCCCCCGACCAGTGTTCCCTCACCGGCTGTTATTAGTTTTCTAGAAAACTAATAAGAGATCAGACGGAGAAAACCATCTCGGGGGCGGGCGCAAAAACGTGGTGGTGGGCGTGTCAGACCTCGTCGATCATGTGGGTCTCGTCGCCGTGATGGTGCTCGAGTTCGTGATCATGATCGTGATGGCTATGCACTTCGAATGAGCTGACCGCCCAGGCCAGGGCGACGCCGATCAACAGAGCGGCGCTGAGCTTGATCTTGTCGTGAGCATGGAACTGCAACTCGGGCAACAGGTCGCTCAGGGCGATGCAGAGGAACACCCCCGCAGCGAATGCCACGGCACTGCCGATGATCGGATCGTGCTCCATATCTGCACCGGCCAGCCCCAGCGCAAACAGCAACGCGCCCGCAGGCACCGCCAATGCGAACAGGAAGTTGACCAACTGCCGCGAGGCCCGGCTCCAGCCGCTGACGGTCATCAGCGTCAGCAGCGTCATCGAGTCCAGCGGCTTGTGCAGCACGATGATCAGAAACACCGCCACGCCCGCCCAGCGTGCTTCGTGCTCGGCTGCCATCGAAGCGGCCATCGCTGCTCCAGCGATCATGCTGTGCAGCACCAGGCCCACGGCCGCGCCGCTCCAGGACATGCGATGCTCGTGTACGTGAACATGTCCATGCTCATTCTCGGCGCAGCTCTCATCGTGGCCGGCCTGGGGATCCGTTTCATCCTCCGAGACTTCGTGGCTGTGGAAATGGAAGAACCGCTCCAGCAGGAACATCACCAGCATGCCCGCCAGCAGCCAGTGCGACCCGTGCAGGATGCCGGCACTTTCCAGGGCGTGCGGCATCAGGTGCAGCAGGGCGACGCCCATCATGAACCCACCCACCAGGCTGATCGCCAACTGCATGCGGCGGTGGGTCATCTTCAGCACCAGCGGCACCAACCCGCCCATCAGGGAAGCCAGCACAATCAGCACGCAATAACCGGCAAGCAGGGGGTAGGAGATCATGCAGGTAATGATAACCGATTCTCACCTGGCAAGAAATGCCTATCCCCTTTTTTTCCGACTCCCGAGCGGGTCATGGCCTTGCCAGAAGCAGCCGATTAGGGTAAAAGAGTGCCATCTTCCAGAGGGTGTGACCGGAACTGGCCGATCCGCCCCCGCTTCGTGATAGGCATCGCGGCCTTTGGCGATCCGTTGCTGAGCACAGTTCAGGCTGTGCATCGTCAGAAAGACCGCGTTGTGCTCCCTGCCGACTTCCACCGGGTTTTTCCCCGGCAAGTGGCCTCAGTTTTTCCCATGAGCAACGTCTCCGGCATCCTGGAACTGTCCAGCAGGGCTGACGGCCGACTGCGCCAGCTCGGCGATACCTACATCTCCGACCCGGACGAGCCGGTCGTCCAGGCGGCC
>CAYYGM010000090.1:0-17195 GCA_964471555.1 uncultured Phycisphaeraceae bacterium | reverse complement strand
GATGAACGTTAATCAAGGTCGTCCGCGCACCATCGCCCTGGTGGGGCCGACCGGGGTGGGCAAGACCACGACCATCGCCAAGCTGGCCGCCAACTTCAAGCTGCGCGAGAACCGCCGCGTGGGCCTGGTGACGCTGGATACTTACCGCATTGCGGCCGTGGAGCAGCTTCGCACCTATGCCGAGATCATCGGCGTGCCCCTGCGGATCGTCACCAACGGGGCGGAGCTTTCCGACGCCGTTGCCACCATGAGCGACTGCGACGTGGTGCTGATCGACACCGCGGGCCGATCCCAGCGCAACGACCAGCGCCTGGACGAGCTTTCTCAAATTTTAGAAAAAGCTGCCCCGGACGAGGTTCATCTGGTATTATCTTCCACCTGCACGCAGAAGGTTCTGTTGGAGGTGGTCGAACGCTTCAGCACCATTCGTACGGATCGGGTGATCTTCACCAAGCTGGACGAGGCAGTGACCTTCGGCGTGCTGGTCAATGTGTTGAGAAAGGTCAACAAACAGTTGAGTTACGTCACCACGGGTCAGGAAGTGCCGCACCAGATCGAGCCGGGCGATGGTCAGCGACTGGCCCAGTTGGTGCTTGGAGGTGAGGGTCCAGGAACATGATCACTGATCAGGCGCAGGCGTTGCGCGAACAGGTGGAACGGAGGACACGCCCGGAGTTACCCCCCGGCAGCCCTTTGATGATGGAAGCTGCCAGCCCCTCGGGCCGCACGGTCCGTGGCCCTGCAACAAGTGCCACCGCCCGCACCATCGCGGTGACCAGCGGCAAGGGCGGCGTGGGCAAGACCACCCTCAGCGTCAACCTCGCGGTTCAACTGTCCTCCATGCACCGTCGCGTTCTGTTGCTCGATGCCGACCTGGGCACCGCCAACGCCGACGTGCTGTGCAACCTTTCACCGGCCAGCACACTGGCGCATGTCGTGGCGGGTCGCAAGCGGCTCGAAGATGTGTTGATCGACGCGCCCGGCGGCTTCCGCCTCGTGCCCGGCGCTTCGGGCCTGGCTCAGATGGCGGCGCTCAGTGAGTTTGAACGTTCACGTCTGCTGGCGCAGCTTCATCAACTCGAATCACGGGCCGATGTCATCCTGATCGACACCGGCGCCGGCGTCAGCCCCAATGTGTTGGGGTTCCTCGTCGCCGCTGATGAAGTGCTTGTGGTGACCACGCCGGAACCCACGGCAGTGACCGATGCCTATGCTGTGATCAAGACTTTGTATCGCCAGAAACCAAACGCATCGGTCTCGCTTCTCGTGAACATGGTTCGAGATGAAGTCGAAGCGCGGCAGGTCTTCAGTCGTCTTTCTGCGGTGTGTCGCAAGTTTCTTCAGATGTCATTGCGCTATGCAGGTCATCTTCAGCTTGATCCGCGCGTGCAGATGTCCATTCGTCGTCGTCAGCCATTTGCTTTGGATGCGTCTGCGTCTGCGGCCCGCTCGGGTTTAAGTCGATTGGCGCATCGAATGGATCGTCACGCAACGCCGGTCCGCAGTGAAGGATTGTTTCGGCGCATGGCGAGTTGGTTAGCGCGCTGAACGTTGCACACTGCGTCAAGCAATTTTTTTGCATTTTTTTTGACTGCATACGCGGTAACCGCTTCACAACGGTTATCACTTTTGATTAGAATGCCGTTGCTCTAACGGATTGGAGCAACGCAGTTTGGCGTGTTTAAGGGGCGGCGGGGTCCGCCAGGCAAAGGAGTGCTTCACATCCCTTCCCGTGTGATCGCCACCAGCTTCGCGCTCGTCGCATTTGCGGCCGCAGCCGTGTTGGGTGTTTACGTCGGCAACGACGTGTTCACCGTGTTGTGGCGGGCGGCGGTGATCATGCTGATCTGTTACCTGATCGGACGCGGTGTGGGCGCGGTCGCTCAGTGGACCGTCGACGACCACATCGCGCGTTACCAGAAACAACACCCTATTCCCGATGAGTCCTCCGAAGAGGACGCGTCGCAGGAGTCCGCCTCTCGGTCCTCGACCCGTGCCGCGGCATGAGGCGCGATGGTCAGCCGGCGCTGAACGCATCCGGCTTTGAGGTCAGTCAAGGAGTTGATGAAGATGGCGAAACGGACAGCAGCCAAAACCATCAGCGACGACAAACGCAGCATCCAGGAGATCTGGGTCGAGTACCAGAAGACCAACGACCAGGATCTGCGCAATCGTCTGATGGAAAACTATCTGCCCCTGGTGAAGTTCAGCGCCGAGCGCCTGCATGCCAAGTTGCCTGATGAGGTCGATGTCGAAGACCTGATGAGTGCCGGCATCTTCGGCCTCATGGACGCCATCGACGCTTTTGACATGAGCCGCGGCGTCAAGTTCGAAACCTACTGTGCCCCGCGCATCCGCGGCGCGATCCTTGACGAGTTGCGCTCCATGGACTGGGTGCCGCGCCTGGTGCGCCATCGCACCAGTCAGCTCGAACGCGCCCGCAAGTCCATCCAGATGGAGACCGGCCGGGCCCCGACCGATGATGAACTGGCCCGCAAGCTCGATGTCAATCAGGACGAGTTTGCCAAGATCAAGAAAGATGCCGGGGCGGTCGGCGTCGTCTCCCTCTCGCGCAAGTGGTTCGAAACCGATTCCAACAAGGACGTGCGCGAGATCGACGTGCTCGAGGACTCGCGGCAGACCAGCCCCCTGATTGCCGTGCAGAAGCGCGACCTCAAGGATCTGATCACGCACGGCCTGAGCCGGGCTGAGCAATTGATCGTCATCCTTTACTACTTTGAAGAGATGACCATGAAGGAGATCGGCACCACGCTCGATCTTTCCGAGTCGCGCGTCAGCCAGATGCACTCATCCATCCTCGCCCGCCTCAAGGCCCAGCTTCAGCACCGCTCCGCCGAGCTGGAGCAGGAAGCGTAAGCGGGATTCCCAATCTTCGATTTTCGATTTTTGATTTCACATCCGTTATCCTTGCGCGCGTAGGCCGCTCCAGTTTACTGGAGCGTACCCTGTGCCTCAGCCCCCGGAGCGTTTGATGTCACTGCAAATCCAACTCAATGCCGCCCTGCGTCAGGCAATCCGCCGCGCTTTGGGCCGCGACGCCGATCCTCTGCTCGCCCCGGCGACCAACCCCAAGTTCGGCGACTATCAGGCCAACGCCGCCATGGGCCTGTCCAAGGCAATGGGCCAGAAACCCCGTGATTTAGCGGAAAAAATCGTTGCCGCCATTGATGCTCCGACCCTGATCGCCGAGGCTGCCATCGCTGGTCCGGGCTTTATCAATCTGCGACTGACCGATACCGCGCTCACTTCAGCCGCGTCCGACATGCTGGCCGACGATCGCTTGTCGGTCGCCCCCGCCGATCCGCCGCAGCGCATCGTCATCGACTACTCCGGTCCCAACGTGGCCAAGGAGATGCACATCGGCCACCTGCGCTCGACCATCATCGGCGACGCCCTGGCCCGCACTCTCGATTACCTCGGCCACACCGTCATTCGCCAGAACCACCTGGGCGACTGGGGCACGCAGTTCGGCATGCTGCTGGAGTTTCTCGCCGAGACCGCCCAAGGCACGCAACTCGACATCGCGGATCTCAATGCGTTTTATCAGCAGGCCAAGAAGCGATTCGATAGCGATACGGACTTCGCTGAACGCGCCCGCCGCCGCGTGGTGGCGTTGCAATCAGGTGACGCCCAGACCGTCGAGCGCTGGAAGCAACTGGTGGCTGAGTCCGCTCACCACTTCAACATCGCCTATCATCGCCTCGGCATCCTGCTGACCGATGACGACATCCGCGGTGAAAGTTCTTACAACGCTTATCTTCCGGGCGTGGTCGAAGCGCTGGACCAGGCGGGCCTGCTCAAGGAATCCGATGGCGCGCAGGTGGTCTATCCCGACGGCTTCAAGGGCAAGGACGGCGAACCGATGCCCATGATCGTGCGCAAATCCGACGGCGGCTATCTCTACGCCACCACCGACCTGGCTGCCGCTCGCTATCGCATTCAGGAACTGCACGCCCAGCGCGTGATCTACGTCACCGACTCGCGCCAGAGTCAGCACTTTGCCATGATCTTTCAGGTGCTGCGGCAATTGGCCTGGAGCGACGGCGTCCGCTTCGACCACGTGCCCTTCGGCACCATCCTCGGCCAGGACCGCAAACCCTTCAAAACCCGCAGCGGCGAAACGGTCAAGCTCTCCGATGTGCTCGATGAAGCGTTGCAGCGGGCCGCCCGCGTGCTGGCGGATCGTGACCTGACCGATCAGCAGAAGCGCGACATTGCCCAGGTCATCGGCATCGGCTCGGTCAAATACGCCGACCTTTCCAACGATCGCATCAAGGACTACGTCTTCGACTACGACCGCATGCTGGCCCTGGAAGGCAACACCGCGCCTTACCTGATCAACGCCTACGTGCGCATCCAGTCGATCTTCCGCAAGACGGAATCGGGTGTCGGGTATCGGGATTCGGGTATCGGGTTGAAGATCACGGACGAGGCAGAGCGATCGCTGATGTTGAAGCTGCTTCAGTTTCCGGGGATTGTCAATGCGGTGGCCGAGAGCCTGGAGCCGCACCGGCTGTGTACGTACCTGTACGAACTGGCCGGCGGCTATCACCAGTTCTACGAGCGCTGCCCGGTGCTCAAGGCCGACGACGAAGCGACCCGCGACAGTCGCCTGGCGTTGTGTCGTCTGGTTGCCCGCACACTCAAACAGGGCCTGCAACTTCTGGGCATCGGCACCGTCGAACAGATGTGAGCCCGGCCGAAGATGTTTCTGCCGCGGCGCTGCATCGGCCCAAAGGGTTGGAGTGACGATATGCCGCCGCCCGTACCTCCGTTGCCTGCGGATTATCGCATCGACTACGCGGGCCATGATGTGGCCTACCGCCGTAAACAGGCCGCGGGACTGCCGGGGTGGGATCCATCCTCGGTTACTCAGGACGGCATCCGGGACTTTGAAACATACGCAGGACTGTCCACGCCACCGCATGCCGGGGCAGTGCTGCTTGAACTGGGCTGCGGTGCGGGCAATCTTGCACTGACATGGGCGTCCAAAGGCTGGCGTGTCATCGGGATTGACGTGGCGCCCTTCGCCATCCAATGGGCACAACGCAAAGCCGACGAGCAGAATCTGCAAGCCCAGTTCTTCCTTGCGGACCTGACCCGGCCACTCACTTTGCCAATCCCGCCGGCTGACTGGATAGTCGACGGCCACTGCTTGCATTGCATCATCGGCCCGGATGATCGTCGGATGTTCTTCTGCAATGTCATGCAGTTGCTCAAACCCGGCGGCACGTTCGTAGTCCACACCATGTGCGGCGACCCCCGGAAGGTTCCTGGCCGGTTCGATCCGCGAAGCCGATGCCAGATCGTCAACGGCAACCTGGCGGTGCGCTACTTCGGGCGGCCGGACGACATCCTGCAAGAGATTGCCGAGGCCGGCTTTCATATCGCCAGCCACGTTCATTTGCCGGCCCAAGATGACCAGGACCAGGATAGCCTGCTGGTTCGCGCCGCTAAACCTTCCAACGGACGTTGTCGTGCACGTGCAACCTGGCTCTGATATCAATCCCACAAAAAACTCATGCTTCCGGGCGTACCGACTTCAGTCGGCATGCCGGCCGGTACACACGCCGGCTAAAGCAGACACACCCAAGTTTTTTCGCAAACCGTATGACTGACTCCCCACGTTGAATTAACCCCCAGCCGGCCGTCACCTCCACCCGAGGCTATTATTAGTTTTTTAGAAAACTAATAATAGCCAGGAAAGGGTTACGGCGCTGTCGGCGGCAGCGGTGGTGGTGGGGGCGACACGGGTGGTGCCTGGATCAGTCTGCCCGGCTGTGGTCCGGGAGAAAGACGCACGGCCGAAGTGCAATCCCTATGAGTTCGCCTATACAATGTCTTGAAATCTGTGTCATCTGCGAAATCGGTGGTTGCTGAATCATGCTGAAGATCGCACTCAAGGAATGGGCGGTGGTTTGTGACCTGCTGGTTGAAGGCAGTCTCGCCATTGTGTTGCGCAAGGGCGGGATTCACGAGGAGGGCGGGCCGGGGCGGTTCAAGCTGGAGGTGGATCGCTTTGCTCTGTTTCCCGCCTGGGAGCATCAGGATCCCGGGAAGTTGAAGTCGCCGTACCAGGGGCGGGTTAAGACATTCGGACAGGAGCCGGGCGAGTTGCAGATCAGAGGTTACGCGGAGGCAGCCCGCATCTGGCAGGTGCAATCGCGTGAAGCGTTCGATCAGCTTGATGATCTGCATTGCTGGACGCGCGAGCAGATCGACATGCGCTTCAACTACAAGCCGGATCGCCCTATTTACCTGCTGGCCTTGCGGGCGTTTCGATTGCCGCAGAGCAGGATGATCGCCAACCAGCCGCGCTATGCGGGGTGCAGGAGTTGGGTCGATCTGGACGAAGCGGACGCGATCGACGAAAGCGGGGCGACTGCGGCAATCAGTGATGATGATTTCGCTGCATTGCTTGAGCGCATCGAAATGAGTTTGGCCACGGATGAACACGGATAATCACAGATGAGACAGGAATCCAATGCGTTTTCATCCGTGCGTATCCGTGTTCATCCGTGGCTTAATTTGCTTTGCTGATCCCCAATGCCGTCCGCAATTCCCAGGCGATCCAGGTCAGCTCTTCGTTGGGCAGTTGCCGCAGCATGCCACTTTTTTTGCCGCCGTGGGGATGGATCTGCAGCTCCATGATGGGCACGTCGTTGACTTCCATGCCTGAGGAACCCATGCAGATGTCTTTGAGGTCCTCGGCTCGCCATTCCTGCTGTTTGGTGCCGAAAATCGACTGTCGCGTGACCACCAGCGTGTCGCCCACCACGTCAAGAATCGCCCGCCTTTTTCCGGCATTAAACGCAGCCAGAAACATGCCGATGCCGATGGCCCAGAACAGGGCCAGGAACGCGATCAGGGCTGGGAGGATTGCCCAATCCGGCAGGTCGCTTTCCACATCGCCTTTGATCAACCCGGTGAGCATCAGCGGCGTGAACACCGCCATGAAGCCGTTCCAGAACAGGCTGAAGAAGAACAGTCCCTTCGAGCCCTTGCGCATGCCCAGCGGCGGCACGGTTAGCGTCAGGCCGACGTCATTGCGTTCGAGCAAGGTGACGGCATCCTCCGGCCGCGACACCGGGCGATCAACAGCCTGCTCCTGTTCATCAAACGACCCGGCCGACTCGGTCACCGGCAGGGCGTCCACATCATCGAGCAGTCTGCTGCCGCCGGTGAGCACCAGTTCGTGCGACAGTTCGTTGGCCAACTCAAGCAGTAGCTTCCGGGGGTAGCCCCAGGCCATGATCAGGTTGCGGCGCATGTTCTGTTTGCGGGTCAGCGAAGGGTCTTCGTCAACTTTGCCCGCCAGCAGAGCGAAGCTCTCCACCGGGCGCTTGGGGCCGCCGTTGGTGGAGGTGGTCATGGTGTTGACGTCGAGTTGGAGAATGTCCGCCCGGTTGCGGCGGCGTGTCCAGTGCAAGGGGCCGAGGCGATCGATGCTGCGAACCTGATCGCGGGTGATCTCGATGCTGTTGCGGCCGGTCAGCAGGATCATCGCCACACCGAACAGCGCCAGCGATACCAGCAGCGGAAACAGCATGACCGGCAAGCTCAACACTTTGCCGATGGTGCTGCCGTCTTTGAACAGGTTCGACCCCTGGTACAGCCCGAACGCCAGCACTCCGGCCCCGATCAACGTCAGGATGAGCGAGAAGATGCGTCCAGCCCGCCGCGCGGGCAGGTGATAGGCCCGGCCGTCGATCAACATCTCGCTGCGATAGGCCTGCCCTTGGTCCATGGCGGCATTGTAAAGATGGTGGATGGCAAATGGCGTATGGCAAATGGATCAAGGCATGGAAAAGCGTGCCCGCCCCTTCCATCTGCCATTTTCCATCTGCCATCTGCCATCCCCATCCCTCAAGCGGCACCCCGGAATCGTCCGATAAAGGCGTTGGCGGCTCAGAATCAAGGAACAGGCGGTAACTAATCCGATAACCGGGAAGCCGACGTTTGTCCCTGACTGCTTGCCGCGAGGGCATCATGAGCCAGTCCTATCTACAAAAGACCACACTCCTGCTGACCGTGCTGCTGACCACCGGCGGGTGCCAGCAACTCTACAACGGCAGCCTGGGCATCAAGTGGCAGGAACAGCAGCAAGTTGATGCCTATCGCCAGTTTAAGCAGGAGCAGGCTGAGAAGCTCAACCCGGGCGAACAGCGTTCGGCGACTCCTGACAGCCCCATCGAATTCGAGGCTCCGCACACTGAGCAGTTGGGCCAGATTGGTCAGGATCAGGCACGGGTCGATCCGACCGGACGTCCGGTGATCTCGTCCGCAAGCAGCGGACCCGCCCCAATGGAAAGCAGCGGTGAGGCGAACTTCAGCACGTCCGCCCCTGGAATGGCCCCCGCCCCCGCAAGTAACCAGATGGTGCCCGTGGGTGTGAATCCAGCAGCCGACCCGCCCCGTCAGCGCGTCGGCGCCCTGGGCTTGTTCGGACATGTCGATGAGGTCAACTTCGCTGGCCGCTCCAGCCCGCTCGACGGCACCGACGATCTGCGCCAGATGACCTTCACCGTGGAAGGGGCGGACTTCGATCCCGATCCCGATCCGGCCGGCAAGATGATCGTTTATTCCTCCACCCGGCACCGCGACACGGCTGACCTGTATCTCAAGCGCATCGACGGCACTGCGGTCACGCAACTGACCGACGACCCGGCCGACGAGATCATGCCCAACTGGTCGCCCGACGGCAAGTGGATCGCTTTCGCTTCCAATCGCAGCGGCTCCTACGACATCTACGTCATGCCCGCCACCGGCGGTCATCCGCGGCAGCTCACCACCGATCCGACCATCGACCTGCACCCGTCCTTCTCGCCCGACGGCACCAAGCTGGTCTATTGCAGCCTCGGCTCAATGTCCGGCCAGTGGGAGATGGTGGTCATTGATGTCAACAATCCCTCGACCCGCCAGGTCATCGGTTTAGGTTTGTTCCCCAACTGGTCCCCAACCGGCGACACCATTCTCTTCCAGCGGGCCCGTCAGCGCGGCACACGCTGGTTCAGCGTCTGGACCATGAACCTGGTCAACGGCGAACCGACGCCGCCCACCGAAATTGCCGTCAGCGCCAATGCCGCGGTCATCACCCCCGACTGGTCGCCCGACGGCAACCAGGTGGTCTTCTGCACGGTCATTGATCCGCAAGCTGATGCATCGGCCAGCGCCACGCGGGCGGACCTGTGGGTGACTTCGTCCGACGGCACCGGGCGCATGAAGCTGACCAGCGGCAAGTTCACCAACATTCAGCCGGCCTGGTCGGCGGACGGGTCGATCCTGTTCGTTTCCGATCGTGCGGCCAACGGTGTGGAAAACATCTGGGCCGTGCGACCGACCTTCGCCGCCAGAGACATACAGCCGTCGCGGAACAGCAACCCGGCCTCGGTCATGGTGCCGACGCCGTAGTCGTGTTTAGCACCCGCGGCGACGCGGGGCCTCCGCGTAGCCGCGGAGGCTAAACATCGAACCGTAACTCGCATCGACGGAGTCGATGCATAACCAGGCAGGACGCCATGACAAGTAAACAGGTCATGCTGACCCTGATCGCCGTCGCTTTGCTGACCGGCGCCTGTGGTTGCTCCGAGTTGATGGTCCGCCGTCAACCGCAGCCGCCGCTGGATTCGCCGTATGCCGAGCGCCAGTTGTGGGCGGTTGCCCCGATCCGCAACGAGTCCGGCAGCAGCTACGCCGACGGCTATCGCATGGCTGATCACCTGTCCCGGCAGTTGGAGACCGTCGCACGCATCGACGCTCTGCCGGTCAACCGCGTGATCGCCGCCATGGAGGCTTTGCAGATGTCGGCCGTATCCTCACCGGAGGATGTGCGGCGGCTGATGCAGACGCTTGGGGTTGACGGACTGATTGTGGGCACCCTCGCGGCATACGAGCCGTACGACCCGCCCAAGATCGGCCTGGCGGTGGAGTTGTACCTCGATCCCTTGCGGCCGATGCCGAAGGTGATCGATGAACGTGCTCTGACACGCGCGGCCGTCGATCAGCAGACGCGCCCCGTGATTCCGCAGCGAACGCAGGGGCCGGACTCAGCCGTCAGCGCGTATTACGACGCCGCCGACCCGGGCATGCGCAGTCTTTTGGAGGCGTATGCCGCCGGCCGCGGCGAGTCAGACAACGACGCGATCAGCAACGCGCTTTATCGCAGCAGCATGGACCTGTTCAGTGAATTCGTCGCCCACCTGGCGGTGCAGCGACTGCTGGTCGGCGAACGTGATCGCCTGGCCGGCAACTCCATGACCGCCGCGGGCGAGCCCTAGAGATGGCCGGCGCAGGTCGGCCCGACGTGGACCGACGACGCATGAGCCTCAACCCGTCATCCTGCGAACGACCGAACCTCGACGCCTTGCGCCGCGCGATTCGCTGCGCTGATCTGTCAATGGATTCATCCACCCTATACGCCTGAAGGAAGTCCGCCATGTCCGACCCCAATCACTCTCTCGTCCAGCAGTTCGTTGATTACCTGCGTCACGAACGGCACTTCAGCCCTTACACGGCTCGCTGCTATGGTGCCGACCTGCGCCAGTACTGCGAGCACCTGGCCGGGCAGAGCAACAACGGCAGCAGTGTCGATCAGCAGCTCTCCGCGATCGACACCGTCGGCATCCGCAGCTTCCTGACGCATCTCGATGGGTTCGGCTATTCGCCGGCCACCACCGCCCGCAAGATCGCCACCCTGCGATCCTTCTATCGCTGGATGCAGAAGCGCGGCCACATGCAGACCAACCCCATGCTGCTGATCCGCACGCCCAAGCAGACCAAGCGTCTGCCCAAGGCCATCAGCGTTGAGCAGGTTGAAAAGCTTCTGGCGGCACCGGACAACCGCGACACCCTCGGCGCTCGCGATCGCGCCATCCTCGAAACGCTTTACTCCACCGGCGTGCGCGTGTCGGAACTGGTGGACCTGAACCGCAATGACCTGGACTTCGGCGGACAGACCCTGCACATTCGCGGCAAGGGAAAAAAGGAACGCATCGTGCCGCTGGGCTCGCACGCCCTGGCGGCCATTCGTCACTACCTGACGTTGCTTGAGCCGGATCCCCGTTTCCGCGCCCTGCGCGATCGCTCGATGACCGAGACTGCCATCCCGCTGTTCGTCAACAAGAACGGCGGCCGGCTCAGCTCGCGCTCGGTGCGCCGCAAGCTGGATAAGTACCTCAAGGGTGCCGGCCTCGATCCGACCATCAGCCCGCACACCCTGCGCCACAGCTTCGCCACCCACCTGCTGGACAACGGAGCCGACCTGCGCAGCGTGCAGGAACTGCTCGGCCACCAGTCGCTCTCGACCACCCAGATTTACACCCACCTGTCGAGCATGCGGCTGCGTACGGCCTACAACGAAGCGCATCCCCGGGCGGTCTGACAGCGCCCGCAGGGACGCACACGTTCGACAAACCGTTCACCGGCACGGCCCCCGCAAGGGGGTCGTGTCATTTCTGCGAAACTGACCCGTTTTTCATGCCCTGAATCATCCCCAATGGGTGTCAACGTACATAAGGCGGCGGGTCTGTGTGATATATGCAAAAACACCTTGACAGGCCCGAAATGTGGAGTTACACTTGTTGCATCATCGTTTGTGCATCTGGTGTGATTTTTTGGTTTGACAGTCGTGCGTTCATCGAATCAGGCGACGAGGTGCGGTTGATAACGGAATTTCAACTGTGAATTGAATCAAAGTCCGTGTGACGGGGAAAGATGAGATCGTCCAAGCAAATGTGTGACATGCTCTCGATGATCCAAACCGCGCAAACCGACTTGGCTGACAATTTGGAAGTGCACAATATGGCGATAGATCAGCTCCATTTCAGAATCGAGGTCTAAATGAGATGAAGATCGCGTTGTCGGGTCGCAGTTGTGTGATCAAGTTCTGCAATAACGTTCGTGCACGCGTGAAGTAAGTTTCCCGGGATTTCTCAACAACCCATTTTTGGAGGAAGATCAATGATGAAACACGCAAGAACATTTCTGGTTGGCATGGTGGCGGTTGGCTGCGTGGCAGCCCAATCCATGGCTGCGACCATGGACATCGAAACGTTCAAGGACAATTCGGTATACCGCGACAACGTCTCGGGCGTGCTCGATTACAGCGGAACCCTGGGTGGCGTCCTCAGCGTGGACTGCAACAACGGTGAGCTGACCTACGCCGCCTTCGACCTCAGCGCGTTGCCCAGCGGGGCGGTGATCACCGGCGCTCAGGTCGGCGTGTTCGATCAACGCACCAGCAACAACTACACGATCTACGTCGCCCTGGCTGACGTGGCAGATGACTGGGACGAGACCACGCTTGACTGGACCACCGCGGCTGCCTCTTACGGCGCCACCACCGGCATCGAGCAGGTCGGCGGAACCCAGACGGCCAACACGTCCATGATCGCTGTCAGTGATGTGCTTTGGTACGGCAACATTTCCATGAACGCCAACCCGGCCGGCCAGGTCTGGTCCACCAGCCGTTCGGCCGCCAATCTCTACACCGGTACGGACACCTACCACGGTGGCGTGGCCTGGACCGATGCCGAGTTGGTCAGCGCCCTGAACGACGTGCTCAACGGCGATCAGGTGGCGGTGTTCGCGTTCTCCACTGCGTACGGCAAGAACCAGTACTTCGCTGAACGGCGCAGTACGGACGGCCCCGGCGCCACGCTGCGTCTGGAATACGTCGTTCCCGAACCGGCCAGCCTGGGCCTGCTGGCCCTGGGCACGATTCTGGTGTTGTCGCGCAAACGTGACTGATCCTCGTTTTCCCGCAACGGCGCTTGACCGCGCCGCTGCGGTTTGCAGAGCCAACGTGGCCGAACTCGCATCACCCGGCACAGGAAGCCAGCTATGTTTGCGGTCCAACGCAGGAAGCAGTCCAGCAGCATGCAACGTCAGAGCAATCAGACACGAGCCTTTACCCTGATCGAATTGCTGGTGGTCATCAGCATCATCGCCTTGCTGATATCGATCCTGCTGCCGGCCTTGCGCAAGAGCCGGGACACGACCCGCATGGTGGCCTGCTCGGCCAACGTGCGGCAGATCGCCCAGGTCTATGCCGCCTACGCCATCGACTACAAAGATCAGGTTCCCATCGGCTGGCGCAATCAGCAGTCGTTCAACTATTTGTTCTATAGTGGTCCGGGCGGTGGTAACTACATTCAGTTCGGCTGCATCTATCGCGGCGGGTACACCAGTGACTGGCACTATCACGTCTGTCCCTCAGCGTCCAACGGCAAGATGGAGGACATGTTCCGTTCCGCCAACTGGGCCCCGGGACACCAGACAGACAATTACTCCCGCTCCAACTACTCGCAGCGGCCGTGGGGCAACGTCGAGTGGGAGAACTGGAACAGCCCGGTTGTTTTCCCCCGCATGGGCGAACTTGCCGGCAAAGTGCTGGCTTCCGATCGCTTGCAGCCTGGCGCCAACAACACCGGCAGCGTGGGGCTTTCGTTGAACTTCTCGCACGTCAGCGGCCTCAACCACGCTTACGGTGACGGATCGGCCCGCATGTTCAGCCGCGATGAGTACTCCAGTTATCTGGCCAGCGTGGGCCTGACCTTGAGTACCCCCCTTAGCGAGCGGACCGAGAGTGCACCCGGCGTACAGACCCAACATGACGACCTGTACAACTACCTGCTCGACCGTGATCACAAGATGGGCTATTGACCGATGGCTCCATGACCATTCGCTTACACCGTTTTCTACAGGAGGTAAAGCATGATGATGAAACTCCAAAAGACTGTGGCAGTTGGATTGGTTACGGTAGGCTGGATGGCCACGCAGGCGGCCGCCACCTCCACGGACATCGAAACCTTCAAGGACAACACGGTTTACCGCGACAATACCACGGCCGTGCTCGATTACAGCGGTACCCTGGGCGGTGTGCTCAACCTCGACTGCAACAACGGGGCGTTGACCTACGCCGCCTTTGACCTGTCTTCGCTGCCCACCGGGGCGGTGATCACCGGCGCCCAGGTCGGCGTGTACGATCAGCGCACCAGCAACAGTGGTTTCCCGGCTTTTGTTTCGCTGGTGGATGTGGCGGACGATTGGGATGAAACCACCCTGGACTGGAACACTGCGGCGGCATCTTACTTCTGCACCACCGCCACTGAGCAGAACGGCGCCACCCAGAACGCCGCCACGGCCATGGTCGATGTCAGCCGGAATTTGTGGCAGGGTCGGCTGGCCATGAATGCCGTGCCCGCAGACATGGTCTGGTCCACCAGCCGCCCGGCTGACAATCTGTATGCCGGCACCGATACCTACCACGACGGCGTGGGCTGGGAGGATGCCGAACTGCTCAACAACCTCAACCTGATTTTCAGCAACGGCGACCAGATCCCGGTGTTTGCCTTCTCCTGCGTCTATGGCAAGAACCAGTATTTCGCCGAGCGGCGCAGTACCGACGGCCCCGGGCCCACGCTGCGTCTGGAGTATGACGTGATCCACCCCGGCGATGCCAACAACGACGGCATGGTCAATCTGGCGGACCTTCAGATCCTCGGCGACAACTGGCAGGCGGAGAAAGTCTCCTGGGTCAATGCGGACTTCACCTTCGACGGCACGGTCAACCTGGCCGACCTGCAGATCGTCGGCGACAACTGGGGCTACGGCACCAGCCCGGACCTGAGTTTTGATCAGGCCCTGGCCCTGGTGAACATTCCCGAGCCGGCGAGCTTGAGCCTGTTGGCTTTGGCACTTCCGTGGGCGCTGCGCCGGCGCGTCGATCGTTAATGCAACCTCCTTCCGCGCAGGTCGCCTGATCGCGGCCGGCGCGTTTGACTCGCAGTGGTCTTTGACGTGTCACGGAATGGGAATCTCGTCCATGATCAGTGGTCCACGATTGACGCTGATTCTGCCGGCTGGTGATCCCTGGCATTTGAGTCATGGCGGTTTTTCACACGAATCGCAACCCAACGACGATGTGCTGTTCCCGACCTGTACCTGCCCAAAGATGGCAGGGGGCGGTTCTTTTTCACTTTTCTTGTCACAGAGGAGGTCGATATGAAGATGCAATCGGGTAAAGCTCTGCTGGGTGTTTTGGCCGTGGCGAGCGTGTTTGCCGCACAGGCCGTGGCCGTCAGTGTGGACATCGAAACCTACAAGGACAATACGGTTTCTCGTGACAATGTCACGGAGGTGATCGATTACAAGCTGCTGTCCGGCACCATTTATAACTTGGATTGCTTCAACGGCGCTTTGACCTACACGGCGTTCGATATGTCCGCACTCCCCGCCGGCGCGGTGATCACCTCGGCTCAGGTCGGCGTGTACGAACTGCGCACCAGCAGGAACTATCACGTGTTTACCTCACTGGTGGATGTGGCTGACGATTGGAATGAAACCACGCTGGACTGGACCACCGCTGCGGCGTCCTACGGCGCGACCACCGGCTTCGAGCAGAACGGCGGCACCCAGGCCCTCAACGCCGCCATGGTTGATTTCAGCCTCGTGAAGTGGCAGGGCGTCCTGAGCATGATCAACACCACCCCCACGATGGTCTGGTCCGTCAATCGCACCGCTCTGTACGAGGGGACGGACACCTATCACGGCGGCGTGGCCTGGACCGACGCGGATCTGCTCAACAATCTGAATCTCATCCTCCAGGGCGATCAGACCGCCGTCTTCACCTACACCAGCGCCTACGGCACCAACGAATACTTCGGCGAACGGCAGGACAGCACCAATCCCGGCGCCACGCTGCGCCTGGAGTATGACGTGATCCAGCCCGGCGATGCCAACAACGACGGCATGGTGAACCTGGCTGACCTGCAGATCCTCGGTGACAACTGGCAGGCCAGCGGCGTCAGTTGGTCCAGCGCCGACTTCACCTTCGACGGCACGGTCAACCTGGCCGACCTGCAGATCGTCGGCGACAACTGGGGCTACGGCACCGCCACGGACCTGAGTTTTGATCAGGCCCTGGCCCTGGTGAGCATTCCCGAGCCGGCCAGCCTGAGCCTGCTGGCCTTGGCGTTGCCGCTGGCCCTGCGTCGTCGCGTGGATCGTTGAATGCAACCACTTTTCGCACGGGTCGCCTGACCGCGCCCCGCGCGTTTGATCGACAGTGTCGATCTCGCATCCAAGGGGTTGGAGTCATCAACATGCCAAGACGCAATGCCTTTACATTGATTGAACTGCTTGTGGTCATCAGCATCATCGCCTTGCTGATCTCGATCCTGTTGCCCGCTCTGCGCAAGAGCCGCGACGCCGCCCGCGTGGTAACCTGCGGCTCCAACGTACGTCAGATCATGCAGATTTACGCTGTCTACGCCAACGATTACCAGGACCTGGTTCCGATCGGCTGGCTGTCCAGCCAGGATGGCAACTACTTTTTTTCTTTCGGCGACAAGCCAAACTCGTACATCCAGTTCGGCTACACCTATCGCGGTCATTACGCCAACGATTGGCGTTTTCACATTTGCCCGGGAGCAAGCGATTTTCTTGGCAGCGACATGTTCGCTTCCTGGAACTGGCCGCCGGCTACCACCGGCCTGACCCGGGCCCGTTCCCGCTCAACCTACTCGCAGCGGCCGTGGGGCACGGTGAACTGGACGTACTCCGATCAGCCCGGCGTGCAGTTCCCCCTCATTGGAGACCTGGCGGGCAAGGTGGTGGCCTTGGATAAGCTTCAGCCCGCTGCGGGCATGGACTACTCGTTGAATACGACGCATGTCAGGATGATGAACGTCGGCTATGGTGACGGCTCGGCCCAGGTCGTCAGCCGCACGGATTTCACCACGTATCTCAGCGATTTAGGTTTGGCCATCAACTCGCCCCTTTCCGTGCGGCCCAGTTCCGCACCCAGTCAGGCCGATGATCTGTTCAATGATTTTCTTGACCGTGATCACCGTGTGATGTATTGACGCATGAACGTTTGAGTCTTCTCTTCAACGTTGGGATTCCATGAGCTTACGCACCGTTTTACTGTTGGCCGCGATGGCCATGTGCTGCACTGTCTGCCTTGCCCGCGCGGACGATCCCAACATCGACTGGAAAAAACTCGAAAGTGTCGAGCAGCTTTGCCAAGCCTGGCCGCAGTGGACGGGTCAGCTTTTCCAGGCCTTCGATCTGGATCGGCCCGGACTGGAAAAGGTCAGGCAGGCATACCAATCGGGCGATCTGCCGGGCGCGTGTCGGCAACTGCTGGATTACTACAAAACCTGCGACAGCGG
>CAYYGM010000089.1:8804-17203 GCA_964471555.1 uncultured Phycisphaeraceae bacterium | reverse complement strand
GGTGGCGAGCCTGGCGGAGAAGTGGCCGGACCTGTGGTGGTGGGTGGCGTTCTTCATCGCCCTGAACCTGTTCGGACTGTTGCAGGTGCTGATCGCCTACCTGGTGCTGACCGGCGTGGGCGTGTGGGGCAACAACCAGCCAGTCTCGTGGGGCTTCCCCATCATCAACTTCGTGTTCTGGGTCGGCATCGGCCACGCCGGCACACTGATCAGCGCGATCCTTTACCTGTTCCGTCAGAACTGGCGCACGGGCATCAATCGTTTCGCTGAAGCCATGACGATTTTCGCGGTCATGTGCGCCGGCATGTTCCCGGGCATTCACGTGGGGCGGCCGTGGCTGGCGTACTGGCTGTTCCCGATTCCCAACCAGATGGACGCCTGGCCGCAGTTCCGCTCGCCGCTGTTGTGGGACGTGTTCGCGGTGGGCACGTATGCCACGGTGTCGCTGCTGTTCTGGTACGTGGGCATGGTGCCGGACCTGGCAACACTGCGCGACCGGGCGACCAACCGCGTGGCGCAGATCGGCTACGGCATCCTGTCGCTGGGCTGGTGCGGATCATCGCGGCACTGGCATCGCTTTGAACGGGCTTACCTGATCCTGGCTGCATTGGCGACGCCGCTGGTGTTGTCGGTGCACTCGGTGGTGAGCTTCGACTTCGCGGTGGCGCAGCTTCCCGGCTGGCACTCGACGATCTTCCCGCCCTACTTCGTGGCCGGCGCTATCTACGGCGGGTTCGCCATGGTGATCACGCTGGCGGTCCCGGCCCGCAAGCTGTTCGGGCTGGAGCAGATCATCACCGAGCGGCACATCGACAACGCCTGCCGCGTCATGCTGGGCACGGGCATGATCGTGTTCTACGCCTACTGCACCGAGTTTTTCATGGCCTGGTACAGCGGCGAGCAGTTCGAGCGCTTCGTGTTCCTGAATCGCGCGACGGGGCCTTATGCCTGGGCCTTCTGGACGATGATCTTCTGCAACCTGATCGGGCCGCAGGTGCTGTGGTTCCGCAGGATTCGCCATCACTGGTTAGGTGTGATGTTCGCAGCCATGTGCGTGAACGTGGGCATGTGGTTCGAGCGATTCGTGATCGTGGTGACCAGTCTGCACCGCGACTTCCTGCCCTCGAGCTGGGCGATCTACAAACCGACGTGGGTGGACCTGGGCATGCTGGCCGGGTCGTTTGGACTGTTTTTCACGTTCTTCCTGTTGTTCTGCAAGTTCCTGCCGGTGATCGCCATGGCGGAAGTCAAGACGGTCATGCCGCAGGCTCATGCTCACAGCGGTGAGCACGGCGAAGCACTGCCGGGCGAGGACGCGGCTGACTATCGGCCGGACCCGCATTGGGTGGAGAGACGCTGAACATGGCCGACGATGCAAAAATCTTCGGTGTGACCGGCACGTTCGACGACGTCACTGCCGCCGTGCGCGCCGCCCGGGCCGTGCGCGAGGCTGGTTACACGCGCTTCGATGTCTATTCGCCGTTCCCCATCCACGGCATCGACAATGCCATGGGCATCCGCCCCACCATCCTGCCCTGGATCGTGCTGATCTGCGGCATCACCGGCTGCCTGACCGGACTGGGCCTGACGATCTACACCATGGCGCCCCCGCCCCCGGAATTCGCCATTCCCTCACCGTGGGGCCCCATTCCCGGCTATCCGCTGCTGATCTCCGGCAAACCGCTGCTGAGTCTGCCGGCGTTCATTCCGATTCTGTTCGAGCTGACGATTCTGTTTTCCGCTTTCGGCGCGGTGTTCGGCATGTTGCTGCTGAACCGCCTGCCCATGCTCTATCGCCCGCTGTTCCGACAGAATGGATTCAAGCGTGTGACGCAGGATCGCATCGTGATCGCCATTGAAGCGATCGACCCGAAGTTTGATGAAAAGCAAGCAACCGCGCTGCTGAGCGCCCAGGGCGCTGCGGATGTGCAGACGGTGGATGAATAGGCCATGCTGATCAACTCGATCAAAGACACGTTCCGCGAACTGCGCCTGCCGAGGCCGCCCTTCTGGATGGTGGCGGCGGCGGTGGTGTTCGTGACCGCGTCGTGGATACCGCTGGCGCTGATCGCACGGGCCCGCTTCACCCGCAGCGCGGCGCTGCCCATCCACCTGATCCAGGACATGGACAAGCAGCCCAAGTACAAGGCCCAGCAGCCTTCGCCGCTGTTTGCCGACGGCCGGTCAATGCGCCCGGTCATTCCCGACACCGTGCCCTACGACGAAATCCTCGACGATCCGCACTACACGCAGGGCTACACGCTGAGCACCGATGCTGATGGCAAGCCCGCAGCCAAATACTTCCAGGGTTTCCCCGAGCGCGTGAAGGTCGATGAAGCGTTGCTGAAGCGCGGGCAGCGGCAGTTCGACATCATGTGCTCGCACTGCCACGGCCTCGACGGGCGCGGCAAGGGCATGGTCAACCAGCGGGCGATGGAACTGATGGCAGCCTCGGCCCTCAACGCGGCGCTGCCCAAGACGCAGTGGACCGCGGTGGCTGACCTGAGCACCATCGATCCGCAGACGGGCAAAATGAAGTTCGGCAGCGAGCTTTATCCCGAAGGCCTCCTGTTCAACACGCTGACCCACGGCCGGGGCAACATGCCGCCGCTGGGTGAACAGATTCCCATCGCCGACCGCTGGGCGATCGTCGCCTACGTCCGCGCTTTGCAGGCGTCGCAGGCAGTGCCGGCGGATCAGTTGAGCGATGACCAGAAACGAATGTTGGAGAACCGCTGACGATGTCGCAGCACGCCACCCCACATTTGCCCGAGCACGAGATGCAGCCGCTGGGCGAGCGCGCCCGCCGCTGGTCAATGCTGTTGCTGGTAGTGGGCGTGGCGGGACTGGTTGCGGGCTTTGTCGCGGCCATGGTCATGCCCGGTGAAGGCACGGGACTGCATCGCTTCGCCTTCAGCTATCTGGCCGGTTTTGCGTTCGCGTTGAGCATCGGGCTGGGCAGTCTGCTGCTGGTGCTGACGACGCACCTGTTCCGGGCGGGCTGGGTGGTCGTGGTGCGACGGGTGATCGAGTGCCACGCGGCGGCGCTGAGCGTGCTGAGTGTGCTGCTGATTCCGCTGTTGATTTACGTCTTCAGCGGGACGGGTTGGCCTTATCCGTGGGCGGGGTCGGTGGAGCATGGTGAAAATGGGGCGGAACATGCGAGGGTTGAGGCGGGTGAGCATGGGGAAGCAGCGCCCGTCCATGAGGCGGAGATACGAGATTCGAAATTCGAAATTCAAGATTCTGATTACGGCGATCCCGATGCTGCGACGGCGTCCATGATGGATCACATGATCCACATCAAGCGGCCGTTCCTCAACGCCGGGGTGTTCACGCTGCTGTGGGTAGCCAGTTTTGCCTGCTGGTCGATCCTGGGTGTGTGGTACCTGCGCACCTCGGCTGCACAGGACCGCAGCGGTGATCCGCATCTGACCAATCAGCGTGAAAGGTTTGCGCCGCTGAGCACGATCCTGGTGGCCGTCACGCTCTCGCTGGCGTCCTTCATCGGACTGATGAGCCTGGACCCCACGTGGTTCTCGACCATGTTCGGCGTTTACTACTTTGCCGGCTGCATGGTGGGTGCGCTTTCGACGATCATCCTGGTGCTGATGTTCCTGCAGAGCGCGGGCGTGATCAGCAGCGTCAACACCGAGCACTACCACGACCTGGGCAAGCTGCTGTTCGCTTTCGTGGTGTTCTGGGCGTACATCGCTTACAGCCAGTACATGCTGATCTGGTACGGGGCGATTCCCACCGAGCAGCCGTGGACGATCATCCGCGGCCTGAGCACGGTGCACATCAACGGGTTCAGCTTTTTTGCCCTGTTCATGCTGTTTGGGCACTTCCTGCTGCCGTTTGTTTTCCTGCTGAGCCGGCACGTCAAGCGACATCGCCTGGCGCTGGCGATCGGGGCGGCGTGGATGCTTTTCATGCACGGGGCGGATGTATTCTGGCTGGTCGTGCCGCCGTATCAGCACGAGACGTTTCCGCTGCCGGTGCCGGAGATTCTGTGCATGATCGGAGCGGTGGCGGTGCTGCTTTCCGGGGCGGCCCGCTATGCGGCCGGGGTGAGCGTGGTGGCGTACGGCGATCCGCGATTGAAAGACTCGTTGAACTTCAGGAACTACTAGCGGTGCAAGAAATGTTATTGGGCAACCTGTTGTTTAGCTGCCGAGCTTGCTCGGCGTTGTGCGAGCAAGCTCGCACGCTAAACGCAAATACCAGGAACCCGCGGGTATGAGTGGAAAAAGCGGCACATTTTCGCAGGGGATCAACGTCGCGGCCCTGGTTCTGATCGTGGTGGTCGGCTCCATCGCCACCTACGTGACCGTGGTGGGCGTGCAGGCCTATTATGAAGCCGGGGTGCAGCGTGAGCAGCAGACCAAGTTGATCCAGCCCCTCTATCAGCCGCTGATTGACTTGAAAGAACAGCAGATGAGTAACCTCACCACCGTGGGCTGGGTCCAAAAGGACAAAAACCTGGCCCACGTGCCCATCGAAGCGGGCATGAAAAAGGTGATTGAAAAGTACGGCAAGCCATGAGGTTCAGCGTTCCCGTCATCCTGATCGCGTGTCTGGTTGCCCCGGCCATGGCCGAGCAGTCGCAGATGTCGCCGCAGCGCAAGGCGGAATTGGAGAAGCGCCTGGAGGAGATGCCCAAAGAGGTGCGCGACGTTTACATCGATGAGCATGCCGGCGACACCATCCCGCTGGACCTGCCCTTCCGCGACGCCAACGGCGAGCCGGTCAAGCTCAGCGACTTCATCGACGGTTCGCAGCCGGTCATCCTCACGCTCAACTACTATCGCTGCCCGCGCCTGTGCGACCTGCTGCTCAACGGCATCGCCAAGCTGGCCGACGAGATGGACCTGACCCCCGGAAGTGATTATCGCATTGTGACGGTGGGCTTCGATCCCGCGGAGACGCCCGCTCTGGCCCGGCTCAAGAAAGCCAACCTGCTCAACACCATGAGCGACAAGAGCAAGCAGGCGGTCGGCCCGGCCTGGGAGTTTCTCACCGGTGAGCAGCCGGAGATCGACGCCCTGACCGAAGCGACCGGCTTCAAGTACAAGTGGCTCGAGGACCAGAAGCAGTACGCCCACCCCACCGCCCTGATCGTCCTGTCGCCGGAGGGCAAGATCACGCGCTACATCTACGGCACGGACTTCCGTGATCGCGTGTCCACCGTGCGCCTGTCGCTGGTCGAGGCCAGCAACGGCACCGTGGGTTCGCCGCTGGATTTCTTCGTGCTCACCTGTTTCCATTACAGCCCCAGCGACGGCAAGTACACCGCCACGGTCATGGGCATCATGCGCCTGGCCGGGGTGCTGACGGTGCTGCTGATCGCGGCGGGCATCGGCCTGCTGCTGCTGCGTGAATTCCTGCATCGCCGCCACGCGCGGAAGGGAGAACTGGCGGGATCGACATGATGATGACATTGCTTGCTGAAACCCAATGGTGGAACTGGCTGCCGCAGAAAGGCTCGACCTTTACGCAGTGGGTGGATCCGCTTTTCTACTTTGAGTTGATCCTGTCGGTGGTGCTGTTTGCAGGCATCGGCGGGTGCATGTTCTACTTCGTCTGGAAGTATCGCCGCAAGAACCAGGATGACAAGCCGCACGGCTCGCACCACAACAACACGCTGGAGATCGTCTGGTCGGTCATTCCGCTGGGCATCGTGATGTTCATCTTCGTCTGGGGCTTCCGCGGCATGCTGGACATGACCCAGCCGGAGGATTACTCGACGGAGATCGTGGTGACCGCCAGCCGCTGGAACTGGCAGTTCACTTATCCCAACGGGGCCCAGTCCTCGATGGAAGACGGGCTGATCGTGCCGGTGAATCAGCCGATCCGCATCGTGCTCAAGACGCCGCTGACGGACGTGATCCACAGTTTCTACGTGCCGGCCTTCCGCATCAAGAAGGACGCGGTGCCGGGTCGCTACAACGAGACGTGGTTCAAGGCCACCAGCATCGGTGAATACCCGATCTACTGTGCCGAGTACTGCGGCCAGCGGCACTCGCAGATGCGCTCGATGGTGCACGTGGTCAGCGAGGATGAGTACTACGCCTTCCTGACCAAGGCGGCCAACTTCCTGGACAACGATCCCCCGGCCGAAGCGGGCAAGAAGGTGTTCGCCATCAAGGGCTGCGCCACCTGCCACTCGGTGGAGGGCAAGGCGGGCACCGGTCCGCCGCTCAACGATGTCTTCGGCAGCACGGTGACGCTGAGCGACGGCACCCAGGTCATGGCTGACGAAAACTACATCATGCACTCGGTCAAGAATCCTTCGGCGCAGATCGTGGCCGGGTTCCAGGACCAGATGACCGTGTTGGACGTCAGCGAAAAGGAACTGGACGCGCTGATTGCGTACCTCAAGTCGATCAGCAAGCACTATGTGGGAAACAAGGAGTAGTTGTTGGTTGTTGGTTGTTGGTTTTCACAACGGACAAGCAACAAGAAAACCAAGAACCAACAACCATCAACCAACAACCCGAAACATACCAAGAGCCAGCGACCAACAACCAACAACCAAGCACCAAAAATGACCTCCATCGCCACCCCGATCAACACCGACGCCTTCGGCCATCCCCGGAAGGGAGAGTCGGGCCGTAACTATCTCAACCAGAAAAAGGGCATCCTTTCCTGGCTGTTCACGCTGGATCACAAGCGCATCGCCATTCTCTACATGATCGGCGTGCTGGGCGCCTTTTTCCTCGGCGGCATCTTCGCCATCCTGCTGCGCACCGAGTTGATCGCGCCCGGGGCCACCCTGCCTGCCGTCGGCGGCATCAACTCCGGGGTCGGCGGCGATGACGCGGTGTGGAGCCAGTACAACCAGATGTTCACCCTGCACGGGGCGGTCATGGTGTTCATGTTCATCATCCCCGCCATCCCCGCCATCCTGGGCAACTTCGTGCTGCCGCTGCATCTGGGGGCCAAGGACGTGGCCTTCCCGCGCCTGAACCTGATGAGCTGGTACTGCTACATGGCCGGTGGGGTGTTCTTCCTCTGGACGCTGGGCGGCGGATTGTTCGTGCACCTGTTCTGCAAAATCTTCGGGCTCGATCCAGCCAGCTTCGGCCAGTTGGCCAACGTCGGACTCGACACCGGCTGGACCTTCTACACGCCCTACTCCACCTGGACTTCCAGCTCCGTCATCAGCGCCACCATGGGCGCGTTCGTCCTGGGGTTCAGCTCCATCCTCACGGGCCTGAACTTCATCGCCTCCATCCACATGCTGCGCCGGCCGGGACAGGGCTGGACCAAACTGCCGCTGTTCTGCTGGGGCATGTACGCCACGTCGATCATCCAGATCCTGGCCACACCCGTGCTGGCGATCACGCTGCTGCTGTTGACGGCCGAGCGCGTCTTCGGCGTGGGCATCTTCGACCCAGCCAAGGGCGGCGATCCGATCCTGTATCAGCACTTTTTCTGGTTCTACTCGCACCCGGCGGTGTACATCATGATTCTGCCGGGCTTCGCCATCGTCAGCGAGTTGATCGGCACGTTCAGCCGCAAGCACATCTTCGGCTACGGGTTTATCGCGGCCAGTTCCATCTCCATCGCCATCCTGGGCTTCCTGGTCTGGGGTCACCACATGTTCGTCAGCGGCCAGAGCCCGATGCTCAGCGCCATCTTCAGCTTCATCACGTTCTCCATCGCCGTGCCCTCGGGCATCAAGATCTTCAACTGGCTGGCCACGATGTACCGCGGCTCGATCCGCCTGGACACGCCGATGCTCTATGCCCTGAGCTTCATCTGGCTGTTTACCATCGGCGGGTTGACCGGCGTGTTCTGCGCCACGCTCAGCGTTGACCTGCACATCCACGACACCTACTTCATCGTCGCCCACTTCCACTACGTGATGGTGGGCTCGACGTTGACCGCGTTCCTGGGCGGGATGTACTACTGGTGGCCGAAGATGTTCGGCAAGATGTACTCCGAGCGCTGGGCACGCTTTGCCTGTCTGCTGATCTTCATCGGGTTCAACATGACCTTCTTCATCCAGTTCATCGCCGGCGCCCAGGGCATGCCGCGCCGCTACGCGGACTATCCGCCGCAGTTCCACATTCACCACTTCATCTCGACCATCGGCTCGTACATTCTGACCGTCGGACTGTTTGCCGTACTTTTCAACTGGATTCACAGCCTGCGTCGCGGCCGCCCGGCCCCGATCAATCCCTGGGGCGGCAACTCGCTGGAGTGGCAGGCGCCCAGTCCGCCTCCGACCGCCAACTTCGAGACCGAGCCGGTCGTCGGCGATCCTTACGATTACTCGCACTGGCACTGGAATGAGCAGATCGGCGGTTACATCATGGAGAAAAATGACGAATGACGAAATTCGAATGACGAAACAATGTCCCAATGACGAATGACGAATCCCCCGGCGTTTC
>CAYYGM010000089.1:0-8794 GCA_964471555.1 uncultured Phycisphaeraceae bacterium | reverse complement strand
ATTCGAATTTCGTCATTCGAATTTAAACCTTGTGGACTCGCATGAACGAACACGACACCAACCACAACCCGCACCTCGCCCACCACTTCGACTCGATGACCCAGCAGTTCGAGTCGAACAAGCTGGGCATGTGGCTGTTCCTGGCCACCGAAGTGCTCATGTTCGGCGGCCTGTTCGCGGCCTATGCCATGTACCGGGCCAACAACCCCGACGTTTACATGTTCGCTCACCAGGCCCTCGACACCCGCCTGGGCGCGATCAACACGGCTGTCCTGCTGATCAGCAGCTTCACCATGGCCTGGGCGGTGCGGGCGGCCCAGCTCAGTCAGCGGCGGTTGATCGTGGCCCTGCTGGGCATCACGCTGCTCGGCGGGGCCGGCTTCATGATGATCAAGACCGTCGAGTACAGCGGCAAGTACGCCCATCACCTGTGGATCGGCCCGGTCAACGCTTTCTACTACGAAGCGGGCTTCACCCATCAGGACACCACGCTGACCTCTGCCGAGCACTACATCTCGTCGCACGGCTCAGCCTCGCATGAAGTGGCGCCGCCAGAGGGCGCATCGCACGAAACCCCTGAAGCCGAGGCCCAAGCCGAAGCGACCGAGGAGGCTGTGACGACTGACGAGCATGGCGCAGCGCAAGCTCCCGCGTCACCCGTGCCGGCAGGCGTGGACCACTCCACGATTCAACTGGCCTCCATCGGCCCCACCGGCGTCGCGCCGCTGGTCATCGCTGAGCCGCGGCAGATCGGCCAAGCCAGGCATCCGTATCCGCAGTTCGAGCAAATGTCGTCCAACGATCGCCGCCGCGTGCACCTGTTCTTCGACATCTACTACCTGATGACCGGGCTGCACGGCCTGCACGTGCTGGTGGGCATGGGCATCATCTGGGTCCTGATGCACAAGGCGGCCGACTCGCTGACCCGGGCCTGGACACCGTCCTACGGCATGTTGATCGTGGCGGTGTACGCCCTGTTTCTGGGCGGGCATCTGGGCCTGCGCTGGCCGCTGGTGCTGGGCATCGTGCTGCTGCTGATCGCGGCCGTCGTCGGCTTCATGCGCCACGCCAAGGCCAACGCCGACGTGGTCACGCCCGGGGCCTACAGCAAACAGTTCTTCGACCCTATGGAGATCGGAGGCCTCTACTGGCACCTGGTCGATCTGATCTGGATCTTCCTGTTCCCGTTGCTTTACCTGATTCGATAGGAAATCAAACCGCGAATGAACGTGGATAAACGCGGATGAGAGAAAAATGATTAGCCACGGATGAACACGGATGGACACGGATCAGAAAAACCAGGACTCTTTTATCCGTGCCCATCCGTGTTCATCCGTGGCTAAAGATCGGTTATCCATCTTCATCCGCTGTTGCCTTGAATTGAGTTGACCATGAGCGATACCACTGCCACTAGCGCCGATTCCAACGTCGTTCACGCCCACGTCAGTCCCCTCTGGCAACTGATGGGCATCCTGGTTGCGCTGCTCATCCTGACCGTGGCCACGGTGGCGGTCTCGTATGCCAATCTCGGCAACCTCAGCATCCTGGCCGCCCTGCTGATCGCCGCGGTCAAGGGCACGCTGGTGGTGCTCTACTTCATGCACCTGCGCTACGATTCGCCCTTCAACGCCCTCATCTTCAGCATGGCCCTGCTGTTCGTGGCCCTGATGATCGGCTTCACGCTCATCGACACCAAGCAGTATCAGCCCAATCTCACACCGCCCCCCGCCGTCGGCAATGTCCCTGAATAACAGCGCGGCGGAGGCCGGTTCACCGGCCGTCAGGAGTCTGACCATGCTCGACGATCGGCAACAGGAACTTCCACCTCGCGGATACACCTTCGGCATGGGGCTGTTCCTGGCCGCACTGGGCATGCTCTTTGCCGCGTCGATGATCGGCTACACGCTCATTCGCCTGCGCCTGGCGAATCCGCCGGTCGGCTCGGAAATGGTCCCCGTGCCGCGCGGCCAGTTGCATCCGCCCATGCTGCTGATGCTCAGCACCGCGCTGATCCTGGCCTCCAGCGCCGCGATCCACGCCGCGGTCAGCGCCCTGAAACGCGATCAACTGGACAAGTTCCGCAAGGGTCTGGCTGCCACGCTGGCGCTGGCCCTCGGTTTCGTCGTGGTGCAGGCCCCGGCCATGATCATGTTGCTGGGCCGCCACCACGAGTTCAGCAGGCAGAGTAATTACTTATTCGGTTTCGCTTTCGCCCTGATCCTGCTGCATGCCCTGCACGTGATCGGCGGGCTGATCCCGCTTTTTGTGATACATTCCAAAGCCCGCCGCAACGCTTACGACGCCCGGCACGACGGCCCGCCGCGCAGCCTCGCTTATTACTGGCACTTTCTCGACGTCGTCTGGCTGATCATGTTCAGCATGTTCCTGCTGCTGCTGTAAGATCGGCTGCTGGTGTCACCCCCAACACGCTGATTCGGGTACACTGGGATACCGAACCGAGGGCGGTACCTACCCCCGGAATTTACATTCCCATTCCCGGCCTGAACCGAGAAAGTTTTTCCCATGAGTTGCTCCCATTCCCCCATTCGCGTCACTGTCTGGCACGAATACGTTCACGAAAAGAACAAGCCTGAAGTTGCCAGGATGTATCCCGACGGCATGCACGTGGTGATGAAGCAGGCCATCGAAGAAAAACTCGGCTCCCGCGCCATGGTGCGCACCGCCACGTTGCAAGAGCCGGAGCACGGCCTGACCGAGCAGGTGCTGGCTGAAACCGATGTGCTCACCTGGTGGGGCCACACCGCTCACAAGCTGGTCGATGACGCCATCGTCGATCGCGTGCAGAAGCGTGTGCTGGAGGGCATGGGCCTGGTCGTGCTGCACAGCGGCCACTACTCCAAGATCTTCAAGAAGCTCATGGGCACCGGCTGCGGCCTCAAGTGGCGCGAGGTCGGCGAACGGGAACGCCTCTGGTGCGTCAACCCCGGCCACCCCATCGCGGCCGGCCTGGAAAAAGATTACTTCGAGCTCGAACACACCGAGATGTACGGCGAACTGTTCGACGTTCCCACGCCCGATGAGTTGGTCTTCATCAGTTGGTTCGAGGGCGGCGAGGTGTTCCGCAGCGGTTGCGTGTGGACGCGTGGACGAGGCAAAGTCTTCTACTTCCGGCCCGGCCACGAAACGTATCCGATCTACTACGACGACAACGTCCGCCGCGTGCTGGCCAACGGCGTCAAGTACGTCGCGCCTGTGGCCAATCGCTCGCCCTACTCGCTGGAAGCGCCGCAGATCAAGGTTCCGCTGTCGCCGATCCCGCCGCGAAGCTGAAGCAACAGTCCGTTTAATGCGCGAGTTTGCTCGCCAACACGGAGCAAGCTCCGCGGCTAAACAGACAACTAAACGTGCAGCGGATACCGATACTCGCGGGCGGTGCGGTACAACGCCAGAATGTTCTCCACCGGCACGTCCGGCTGCACCGCGTTGGAGGCGGCCGCGATGTAGCCGCCTTGGGCCCCGAGCACTTCGATCAGGCGAACCACTTGTCGCTCGATCTGCTCGACGGTGCCGAAGGGCATCAGGTGTTGCGTGTCCACGCCGCCGTAGAAGCTGATGCGTTCGCCGAACCGGTCGCGCAGGTTCTCCGGCTCCATGTCCGCGGTGCCCGGCTGAATCGGGTCCAGCAGGTCGATGCCGATCTCAATCAGGTCTTCGATGACCGGGACGATGTTGCCATCCGTGTGGTAGCGCGTGCGCAGGCCCATCTGCTTGAACGGCTCCACCAGTCGGCGATGGTGCGGCTTGATGCGATCGCGCCAGACCTGCGGCGAAAACATCATGCCGGTCTGCATGCCGATGTCACTGGCGGTCCACACGATGTCGATGCCGCCGTCGGCCGCTTCCAGGGCACGGTGAAACAGCTCCAGGTGATAGTCCACCACCTTGCGCAGCAGCAGGTCGGCGATCTCGGGCGCATCGAGCAGGTCCATCAGAAATCGCTCGAAGCCGCGCATGGCCCAGGCGGTTTCGAGAAACGGACCGGCAGAAAAGACGATGGCGTAACGCTGATCCTCGTTGGCCTGGGCGATCTGCTGCTTGATGTGATCAACGCTGAGCCAGTCCTGCTGCGGCCAAGGGTGGGCTTCGATGTCGCGCACACTCTGAGCCTCGGCCAACGGATGATGCACGACCTCGTAGTAGGTGCAGTAATTGTTGGACACCGGCTTCCAGCCCACGCCCCACATGTCGGTGCCGCTGCCGGTGTTGTAGCCCATCGCCCCGCAGAAATGCGACGGCCCGACATACTTGGCCCCCACGTAACGCATGTCCGCGCCCAGGTGACGCAGCAACGCCTCGCGCGAGTCCAGCTTCAGGTGCTCGAGCAGCTTGCGATCCGTCTCCGGCGTCCCGTAGTAATTCAGCGGCGGCCGATCCGGCATGCGATGATCCAACGCCGCCATCACCCGTTCATAAGAATCCATAGGTCAGCCCCTCAACAATCTGTTCCATGTGTTGGTGGCGATTCGTCTGTTTAGCCTGCGCGGCCACGCAGAGGGCACGGCCTGGCGGCTCGGGCTAAACGCCGATTCACAGCTTATTGGCTGCTTCCCATTCGGCTTTCAATTTCGCGGCATAGGCCTTCTTGCGTTCTTCGTCGTACCTGGCCCGCTTGCCGTAGTAGACCATGCCCAGGGCCCAGCGGCCGCGCTGGCTGCGGTTGGCGTCGGCGCGGTGGATGCACAGGCCGCTGTGGGCGATCATGTCGCCGACCTGCACGGGGGCGGCCACTTCCTGCCGCAGGTCGTCGTCGCCGAAGTCGAGCAGGCCCAGCGAGAAGCCGAACTGTTTGCTGGGGCCGTGCGGGCGCATGCCCAGTTTGTGCGAGCCGGGCACGTAGCGCACGCAGCCGTTGGCTTCATCGACCGCTTCCAGCGGCAGCCAGAACGTGGTGCCGGCATCGATCGGATCGATCATCCAGTAGTAGCTGTCCTGGTGCGGAGGCGTGGGGCTGCCCACACGGGCGGGCTTGGCGAACAGCATCATGTTCTGCGGCACCGGTTCATCGCCCAGCACATCGCCGGCCAGCGACATCAGCTTGTCACCCCACAGCAGGTCGCGCATCACCGGGTTGTACCACGACAGCTTCTCCAGACGAAACAGCGTGCCGGGATCCGCCTTGTCTTCGTAGAACGCAGCATCGGCAGGCAGGCGCGGCAGCTCGCGGCTGATGTAGCGATCCAATTCCTGGCGCAGGGCCTGGATCTCCTGGACGCCAAACAGACTGCTGATGACGGCAAAGCCGTCGCGCTGGAAGTGGGCGGCAGCATCCTGTCGCGTGCAGGAGAGGGCAAGGGCGGTGGTCATGGGCGGTCTCCGTAAATTGTTCTTTATGACTTTCCAGTTTCATATTTTTACGATAATATGCAGATAAGAATTGATGTAAATTGAATAAAGTGCTGATTCGTTGGCCAAAGCGATGAGACCATGACCGGACTGAAACTGGGGATGAGCGCCTACGGGCAGTTCGACGACCGGGTCCCGGTGGGGCCGGCCTGCTGGGCGTGGTTCGATCTGTTCTGGGTGCACGGCGGGCGGGTGAGCCTGCGGGTGATGGATGGAGCGCCGCTGACGTTGCAGCGCGGGCAAGGGGTGTTGATCTATCCGCAGACGCCGTTCGAGGGCAAGGCTGAATCGCGCGTGGCCCGGGCCTCGGTGCAGCACTTCGAGTTGACCCCGGGCAGCAAGGCGGCGCGATTGCCGGCACCGCTGCGCCGACTGCGCGGCAAAAGTCGCGGGTGCGAACAGCATGCCCCGGGCGACCTTGAGTGGTTCGAGGAGATGCTCGATCACGCGGTGCAACTGTCGCTGCTGCCGGGCAGTCCGCTGGTTGATGATCTGCGGGCGGCGCAACTGGTGCTGCAGTTGGGGCATTTGGAACTGCATCATCTGCCGGCGGCGTCGGCCGGTCCGCCGCAGAGTGAGTTGGGAAAACTGTTGGAGCAGGTGCGCCTGCATCCGCAGCAGCCGTGGTCATTGGCGGAGATGGCCAGGAGCCTGAACCTGTCGGTCAGTCACTTTCGCACGATCTTTCGCCAGCGTGTCGGCGTGTCGCCGGGGCGCTACCGTCAGCAGATGCGCTTGCGAGAGGCGGCCCGGCTGCTGCGGGACACGGACGAGCCGATCAAGAGCATTGCCGCGAGGCTCAGTTTCAGCGATCTGCCGCATTTTCATCGCCAGTTCAAAGCGGAGCACGGCCAGACGCCCCGCCGCTATCGGGCTCAGCGCACCCCCCGGGCCTGAGTTGGAACGGCAAGGAATACCCGACAGGGCAGAGGGGCAGCCACCCGGTCAGATCCGGGTACGTCGCCTTCAAACGCGTGATTCATCAAACTGGCAAGACAGGCAATTTACGAAAGACGTAGTTCCACCCGGATATCGCGGCCAAAACCCGGAATTTCCATAGCATTTCACAGTGGATTGGGTTATATTTTTGTGTGTATCGCTGAGTGATCTGTTCAGCGACAGGGTGTGGTGTCTTTGTGGTTCCATACTGACAACGCACGGAGGCGACTAACAGGGTGTGCGGCTGCCGGATGGCGGAACCATCGGTGACTGCAGCTTCTTCCGGCAGGAGAAATCCCATGCAACGCAGTCCGCAGCGCGGTGATGTGATCAGCTTGTTGGCGATCACGTGCATGATCGTTTCGTCAGCCAATGCTCAAACCACGCTCTTCAACGGCGTCAACGTCCCCGGTGTAGTCATCACGCACTCGCCTGCTTCCAGCGGCAAGTACATCGGCTCGCCTTCCATTGCCATTCTGCCTGACGGTTCCTACGTCGCCTCCCATGATTTCTTCGGGCCCAACGGCAGCGAGGGCGGCCTCGGTGTCAGCGAGGTCTATCGCTCCATCGATCACGGCCAGACCTGGTCCCTGGCCAGTCACCTCGTCGGGCAATACTGGTCCGGCCTGTTCGTGCACGATGGCGACCTCTACATCTGCGGCACCAGCAAAGGCAACGGCAACCTGGTCATTCGCCGCTCCACCGACGGTGGCTTCACCTGGACCACACCCAACAGCAGCAGCACCGGCCTGCTGCAGACCGCGACATCCACCCTCGGCTATCACACCTCGTCGATGCAACTGGTTGAGGCCGACGGCCGGCTGTGGCGCGGGTTCGAGACGCGCAATCCCTCCAACTCCAACGCCATCAGCGTCGGCGTGATGAGCATACCCCTGGGGGCTGACCTGCTGGACGCCTCCAACTGGACCTTCAGCAACACCATTGTCCGCCAGACCAGTTGGCTTTCCGGCAACAGCTTCACCGCCTGGCGCGAGGGCGGCATGGTGGTCGATCGCAGCGGCAACATCATCGACATGGTGCGCGTTGATCTGCCCACCGGCTACAGCCCCGAGTACGCCGCCATGGTCCGCGTGCAGAACGCCAACACCATCACATTCAACCCCAGCACCGACCTGGTCGAGTTCCCCGGCGGAGCCAAGAAGTTCACCGTCCGCTACAACGAAACCACCGACAAGTACTGGACCGTCGCCAGCATCGTCAACGACGACAACTATGTTTCCAATCGCACACCCGGGGCCATCCGCAACATCATGGCGTTGATGTCTTCGGACAATCTCGACAGTTGGACCGTCGAGCAGATCATCGTGCAGGATCTGTCCAGCGTGGCTTACATCGGCTTCCAGTACATGGACTGGCAGTTCGACGGCTCGGACATCGTCATCGCTTCGCGCACCGCCTATCCCGACGGCCTGGGTGGAGCGCACACGTATCACGACGCCAACTTCCTCACTTTCCATCGCGTGGTGGGTGTGGTGCCCGAGCCGGGGATGCTGCTGATGCTGGCGCCGGCGGCTGCGTTGGCTGCGTTGCGGCGCAAACGGAACTGATTTGCCTTGTTGTGTGAAACAGGGAATGAGGAATGGCTCGTTGGTTTTTTCTGTGGTCGGCCGTTGTTTTGCCCGCTGCTGCTATCGTCTGTCATCCCTCGACCCTCCAGGCGCAGACCACCATGTTTAACGGTGTTGAAGTGCCCGGCGTGGTCATCACCCATCACGCAGCATCCAGCGGCAAGTACATCGGCTCGCCTTCCATCGCCATTCTGCCCGACGGTTCCTATGTCGCCTCGCATGATTTCTTCGGGCCTAACGGCAGCGAGGGCGGCCTCGGTGTCAGTGAGGTCTATCGCTCCACCGATCACGGCCAGACCTGGTCCCTGGCCAGCCACCTGGTCGGCCAATACTGGTCCAGCCTGTTCGTTCACAACAATGACCTGTACATCTTCGGCACCTCCAAGGGCCACGGCAATGTCGTCATCCGCAAGTCCACCGACGGCGGCATCACCTGGACCACGCCCGACAGCGCCACCAGCGGCCTGCTGCAGCAGGCTGGTTCCTACGGCTACCACACCGCCACCATGCCCGTGGTCATTGCCGATGGTCGCATCTGGCGAACCATCGAGGACAACGGAGCCGGCGGCGGCTGGCCCTATCAGTATCGCGCTCGCATGATGAGCGCTCCGGTCGACAGCAATCTGCTCGATGCTTCCAACTGGTCGATCACCAATTACGTGCCCAGCAGCACCAGTTGGCTGCCCGACAGCGGGTTCAACGGCTGGCTGGAGGGCAATGCCGTGGTCGATCGCAACGGCAACATCGTCAACGTGCTGCGGGTGGATGTCGATGCCGGCGACGCGGAGAAGGCGGCCATCGTCCGTGTCGCCAACCCCTACTACGCCAGCTTCAACCCCAACACCAGCATCGTTGACATGCCCGGCGGGGCCAAGAAGTTCACCATTCGCTACAGCCCTGCG
>CAYYGM010000088.1:0-17391 GCA_964471555.1 uncultured Phycisphaeraceae bacterium | reverse complement strand
ACGGCATGGTCAACCTGGCCGACCTGCAGATCCTCGGTGACAACTGGCAGTCCACGACCGCCACGTGGGCGCAAGCAGACTTCACCGGTGACGGCAACGTCAACCTGGCTGACCTTCAGATCCTCGGCGACAACTGGGGCTACGGCGTCAGCCCTGATCTGTCTTTCGATCAGGCGCTGGCGCAGGCAGCGATTCCTGAGCCGGCCTCCATGGGCCTGCTGTTGACAGGACTGATTCTGCCCTGGGCGCTGTGTCGTCGTCCCCTGGCTTGAGCAACTTCGTCTCCTTTCCCGCGCGGCCGCCTGACCGCAGCCGGCGCGGCTTGATGCCTACACAACGCATCCGAGAACACCTTGGAATGAAAAGGCTTTCCTATGACAAACCGTAAGGGGTTCACCCTGATTGAACTGTTGGTCGTTATTTCCATCATCGCCCTGTTGATCTCCATTCTCCTGCCTGCTTTGCGCAAAGCCCGGGAGACGGCCAAGCTTTCGTTGTGTGCGTCAAATCAGCGCCAGGTCGTGGTGGCGCTGGCATCCTATGGCACCGACGAAAACGGACAGATGCCGGCAGCCATCTGCAAAACGGACAGCGGAACATGGTCGTGGCCTCTGTACATCAACTATCACGCTGAAAGCGACGGCGCCAACGGCGGCAGCATCATCCCGCAACTGCGGCCGTACCTCAGCGAGGCCCTGGTGCTGCAATGTCCACTGAGTCCTGATGTGCCGCAGTTCGTCCAGACACTGACCCACGAATGGTCGGCTTTTAATTCACTGCCGAAAGCCAGCCGACAGCGATTCCTGGCTGCGGGGTATTTCTACCTGTGGAACTACGAAGCCTTCTCGACGGCTGTGCGCTTTGAACCGGTGCATTCGCTGGAGGACGACGGCGACGGACTGGTGATTTCGGACTTGTTCCTGGAAGATCACAACGCAGCGACATGGGACACCTCTCACCCCAACGAATCGTGTGCGGAATTCCTTTCCACGTCCCATCCGCGCTACCGGGGATCACTCGCACTGCCCAAGCCGACGAGGCTGACGTTGAACTCCGGTTTCATTGACGGCCACGTTGAAAGCAACATGATCGGAAGTGAACGGTTGTATGAAATCAGGCTTTATTCCTCCTATCTGACGTTGCCGGTCATGCAGTACTGATCACCCGACGTGCAGGCGGAGGACTGTTTTATGAAGACTGTTTTTTCACGGTGGGTTGTCTGCGTTCTGATCGCCGTGCCGCTGGCGGCGTCGATTCCGTGCATTGCCACGGCTCAAATCGAAAGCTGGTCCAGCCGGGATGAACTGATCGATTTCCTGCTGGGCATTGATTCGGCCGAAACCGCGAAGCTGGACCAACTGCGACAGAGCGGCCTGATGACGATGGACCCGGCGGTCATTCCCTACGGCTCGGACCTCTATGGCGACAACTGGGATCTGCGCCATCCGATCGCTGCCGGCGACGGGCAGAACATCGTCATGATCTTCGCCCGCACTCCGTATCACTCAGCCAGCGTGCCCAGCGATCACCACAGCGATCAATACACCAGCGAACACGTTATGGTCCGCAGCAGCGACGGCGGCAAGACCTGGTCGCAGCAGGTGGACCTGCGACAGTTCTACTCCACGCCCAGCCCTACGCGCATCATGGGCATGCACGCCTTGCATCATTTTGGCGATGGACATTACCTTTACATCGGTGACATGGGATCCATGACCAGCTCCGACGGCGGCGCGACCTGGACCCATCATCCCAACGCCTTCGGCAGCGCGCTACCGGACGGCGTCGGCGGCGCTAACATGGGGCCCAGCATCGTTGAGAATCCCCAGTTCGGCCTGGTGGCTGCGGCTCATGCCTGGAAATCGGACGGCTCGTTCTTCGACGAGACGTGGTTCTGGACCTCCGGCAACGGCGGTCTGTCTTGGCAGCTTTACCGTTCCCCGACCACCACGCCTTCCAAGAACGTTGAACCAGCCATGGCGATGATCGACAACGGCCAGATGGCCATCGTCGCCCGTTCGCACGACCCGGGGAATTACGACGCCGCGACGCAGACGTACCACTACAGCCAGGCGGTGGCCACCAATCGCCTGGCCCTGACCACGCAGTTCACCAACATTCCCACCAGTGACGCCTCGCAGGAGTTGGCCGAGCCGTTGGCCGAGCAGGGTTACAAGCCCAACAAGGCGGCAGCCTTCGGCTACTGGTCGCAGGACACGGTCGATCTGATCCTCAATCCGATCACCCACCGTCTGGAAGCGGTGGTCACCAATCGCACCGGGCGGGCTGCGGACAACGCGAACGATGTCAGCCGGCAGAGCCTCAGTCTCTGGAGCATCGACCCGGTTGCCTTTGCCAGCGGGTCAAGTGATTGGCGTTACGAGGGCACGCTTTTCGAGCGACACATGCTCGACGCTCCGCAGTTCGTCGACGGCATGCACCCGGCCGGTTCGGTGATCGATCTGGAAAATGAAGTGGAGCACATCTTCATCTACGTCGGCTACTACATGGGGCCGGCCGGCATCTTCCAGATCACACGCAGCCTGCACACCGACCTGCTGTCGCCCGTGTTGCTCAACGCGCCGGGCGACGCCAACGGTGACGGGCAGGTCAACCTGGCTGATCTACAAATCCTGGGCGATCATTGGCAATCCGGCGAGGCCACATGGGCCATGGGCGACTTCAACTACGATGGCCAAGTCAATCTCGCGGACCTTCAAATCCTCGGCGATCACTGGGGCCAGGGGGCGGCCGGTGACATGAGCTATGATCAGGCGCTGGGAATGGCGGGGCCATTTTCTCCTGAGCCGGCCCATCTGGGCACGGCGCTGGCTGCGTCGCTGCTGATGTTGCGTCGTTGAATGCAGGGACACAGCACGTACGTTCTTTCTCCCTCCTTGCTGATACGGGCTATCATTGCGGCATGATGGGACAAGCGACCGCGCCACAATCTGTTGTCACTCAGTACGAGACGAGCGATCTTTCCACGACTTCGACCGACAGGCGGCAGGTGATGCTGGCGCTGGTTCTGCTGGTGGCCAGTGCTGGGCCGATCTTCAGCAGTCTGGGCGATCATCCGCTCTATGGGCGGTCCGACGCCCGTTACGCCGAAGCCAGTCGGGAGATGCTGGAAACGGGGGACTGGCTGGTGCCGCGTCTGTTGGGCAAGCCGCATCTGACCAAGCCGCCGCTGGTTTACTGGCTGGAGGCGGCCAGCATGAAGTGTTTTGGGGAGGATGAATTCGCGGTCAGGCTGCCGTCGGCGTTGGCCGGCACACTGACGCTGGTGCTGATCATGGCGGTGGGTTGGCAGTGGCGAAGCTGGCGGGTGGGGGCGATGGCAGCCGGGGTGCTGGCGCTGATGCCGCTGGCGCTGGTGGTGTCACGACTGCCGCTGACCGATGCGCTGTTGGGCTTCTTCTGGCTTGGCATATTGGCCAGCGGATTGTTCGCGGTGCGTTGGCCGCAGCAGTGGCGCTGGCCGCTGCTGTTGTGCGCGGCCATGACGGGGGCGTGGATGACCAAGGGGCCGCTGGCTTTGGTGCCGCTGGGCGTGTTGCTGGTGTGGTTAGCCGGCAGCGGGCAGTGGCGGGTGATCGGGCGGTTGCGGCTGTGGTGGACGGTGCCGGTGTCGCTGGCGCCGGTGGGGGTGTGGGCGGCCATGGTGGTGGTGCAGCGGCCGGGCGTGTGGGGCCAGTGGTATCAGGAAACGTTTGCCCGGGTGGTGGGCGAGGGCGATCATCCGCAGCCGATGTGGTACTTCATCCCGGTGTTTCTGGTGGGGCTGTTTCCTGCCACGGCGATGATGGAGCTGCCGGGGTTGAACCTGAGTTGGAAGACCGCGTGGCGAAATCTGCGCAGCGGTTCGGATGTGGCGCTGTGGGCGTTGGCGGTGGTGGTGCCATTTGTGTTTTTCTCGCTGGGGTCAGGGAAACTTGCAACGTACATCCTGCCCTGTGCGCCGCCGCTGGCGCTGCTGACGGCCGTGATGCTGGAGCGTTGGGTCAGCGGTGAGAACGACCAGGGCGACAGCGAATACAAGCCGCCGGAGGTGGTGGGCACGGTGACGATCTGTCTGGCCCTGGCGTGGCTGGGGGCGCTGGGGGCAGCAGGCTGGTTTTTCGGGTTGCGCGGGGTGCTGATGTTGTTGCCGCTGATGCTGGCGCCGGGGGCAGCGGCGTGGCTGTGGTGGGTCTGGAAGAAGCGGCCGACGCGGCGGGGCATGGGGCTGACCGTTATGTTTGCGGTCCTGATCGGGGCGACCAGTTACATCGAGGAGTTGGAGGATGGATTGCTGCACGAACACAGCATCCGTAGTGCCGTGCGTCACATCCAGGCGATGGACGTGCCCGCCGGTGCGACCTGGTGGACCGTGGGCAAGCTGGAATATGCCTTCAGCTTTTATCACGGAGCGCAGGTGCCGGTGGCGACGCAGGAGGAAATCGCGGCGATAGGTGATCTAAAGCATGCCTCGCCCCAAACACTTCCAGGGGCGGGGGCGGGGGTGCTGATCTGCTATCCGGACAAGCTGGCGGTGTTGCGCCAGACGCAGCCGGACTGGCCGGGGGCTGCCTATCGATTGATGGGTGAGGTGACGTACAACCCGCGCAAGGAGCCGCTGGTGGTGTTCGCCCTCGTCGAGCCATCCGCCTCCGGGCCGTGATTTGGTATGCTGATCGTCTCATGAACCAGACGATTGACCAGTTTCAACCGGGCGCGCGGGTGACGGTGACGCAGCAGATCCCGCAGCGCGACGAAGTTTGGACCAGCACCGTCACCGGCACGATCGTGCGCTTCGAGCAGCGCAAGACCGGCTCGTGGTACGCCCACGCCAAGGATGACAAGCTCTGGCTGGATCGGTTGGTCCTGAAGAAGGATGACGGCGAGATCGTCGTGTGCAACCTGGATCGCTACACGCACGTCGGACCGGCCGAGTCATGAATAAGCAAGACAAGACCACGCGTTGGCCGCTGGGTGTAACCGCGGTCATGCTTTCGTCCCTGGATTTCGATCAGCAGATCGCGCTTTGCAGCGAGCTGGGCGTGACGCATTACGTCTATCGCCCGCGCATCATCGCTGACGATCAGCGTGACAAGCCCTACAGCAACTGGGGCAACCACAAGTTCGACCTGACCCCGGCCCGACTGCTGAAGGAAGGGGCCCAACTCAGCCAGCGTTTGCGACAGGCGGGCCTGCAACCGTTCGGCACGGTGCCCAACGCCACAGCCGATGACGATCCGCAGGCCATGCAACTGCACCTGGCCGGTGCGGCGGCCGCCGGCTGCACCCGGGTGCGCGTCGCTCCGCCGCACTATCCACAGGGTCTATTCGACTATGGCGAATACCTGGCTCGCACCATCGAGCACTTTAAACGTGTGGTCGCCGTGGCCAAGCCGATGGGTGTCAAGCCGGTGATTGAGATGCACGCCGACTCCGCCGCCACCTCGCCGGGGTTGTCGCGGCTGATCGTCCAGTCGTTCGATCCGTCCGAGTTGGGCCTGATCCTCGATCTGCCCAACGCCGGCATCGAAGGTTATGTGTCGCCCAACCTGGCGGTCAGTGCCGTGGCCGACTGGATCGATCACCTGCACGTGGGCGGAGCCAGGCACACCGGCGGCGAGCGCGACGAGCACGGCTTCCTGCGCGGCGGCCGCGAGTTCTGCGCCCTGGTGGATAACCCCATCGGCATCCCGGCCTGGATGAACGTGCTTTCGCAACTGGAGCGACCGATCCCCCTGATCATCGAAGACTACCGCGGCGGCGGCGGAAAGGACGACGCTGAGCGTCTGCGCCAGACCGTCGAACAACTGCGACGATTGATTGACAGGCAGTAGTGAGTAGGCAGTAGGCAGTAGGATTTGGATTTCGTTGGCGTCTTCTGCTACAAACCCTACTCCCTATTGCCTACTGCCTACTCCCTAACCCCATGCCACCACGCGTTGTCATCCTGGCCAATCCTTACAGCGGCAGCGGCGCCAATCGACGAGCGGTCGATGAACTGACGCTGAAACTGTCCGCCGCGGGACTGGACGCCCAGGCTATCTGGGATCTGAGCGAGCGGCAGCGGGTGCTGAGCGATCCGCTGCTGGACCGCCATGTGCAATGCGTGATCTCGGCCGGCGGCGACGGTTCGCTGGGCGCGGTGGTCAACGAGTTGCACAAGGCAGGTAACTTGCCCAAGGCAACGCTGGCGGTTCTGCCGCTGGGTAGTGAAAACCTGGTGGCACACGAACTGGGCTTCGCCATCGATCATAATGCCCTGGTGGCGGCCGTGAAGCGAGGACGCAGCCGCACGATCGACCTGGCTCAGACGGGCGATCGTCTGATGCTGCTGTGCATGACAGCCGGTTTCGATGCGGAAGTCGTTCATCGCCTCGATCGCTGGCGGCGAAGCAAAGAACACCTCAAACGCGTGGGGCGAATCAGTTATGTTCCGCGCACCCTGGGGGCGCTGCGCGACTATTGCTATCCGGGGCTGACCCTGGAAGCTGACGGTCGCACGTTCCATGGAGCGCACGTGTACGTGTTCAACTTTGCCCTGTACGGCGCGAAGATTCCATTAGCCTTCGACACGCGCTGCGATGATGGGCTGCTGGACTACCTGGTGCTGCAACAGCCGGGCCGGGCGATGTATGCCAGCTACATGTTTGCCATGCTGCGCCGTCGCCACCTTGAGCGTAGCGACGTGATCCACGGCCGTGCTGCCAGACTGCGCCTCAGCGGCCAGGCGCCGCTGCAACTGGACGGCGATCCCCTGCCGCTGACGCCGCCGCTGGACATCCACGTCCTGCCGGCTGCATGGCGGGTGATCGATACGGCAAAGAAATGACGTGTCGGCGCACCGTCGGCCCGCGCTGCCGATCACTCACCCACTCGCTGCGGCGGCGAGGAATCAGCTTGCTCTGAACCGAGCAATTCTTCCAGGTCCGTGGACAACTCTTCGAGTCCGCAGTGGATCAGATCGCGTGAGGAATAGGATTCGCGGCTGTTCTCGGCCAGATAAGCCAGCACGCCGTCACGGCCGCGCTGGATGTGCAGTCTCATGTGCAGACTGGCGGTCGCGGTGTCGCCGCGCTTGATGGCGGTGAAGATGCGGCCGTGCGTTCGGTAGATGCGAATCATCGAGGTCAACGTATTCTCCTGGCGGCGTCGCTGTGACATGATGCGCACGAACATCCGCGTGTCCTCGATGATGCGGCTGATGGTGAGGTTGCCGGCCGCACGGGCGATCAACTTGTGGAAGCAAAGGTCCAGGGCCATGAATCGCTGGGCCGAGTCGCCATCCATCATCGATGCGCTGCTGTCGCGCAGGTGGTGGCACAACCGTCCCATCTCGCGCACCAACTGTTCCAGCAACTTCAGATCACCCTCTTCGATCCGCTCCGCAGCGCGGGCCGCGGTGTGCGCTTCGAGCAGTTCGCGCAGTTCGTACAGGTCGGCCATTTCCTCCAGGCCCGGCCTTCGCACGATGGTGCCCACGCGCGGCACTTGCTCGACAATGTTCTCCATCGTCAAACGCAGCAGCGCCTCGGCCACCGGCGTGCGACTGATGCCGATGTCCTTGGCTAATGATCCCACACTCAAGCGTTGCCCGGCATGCAGGCGACCTTCCGTCAGACCTTTGCGGATGTACTGATATGCGTGATCTCTCAATCGCTGGCTCGACATGCATTGCTCCCGAACAGGCCCCCAGATTGTGCGGGGCTGCCGGCGACATTGTAACTACTTGGTTCACAGCAAAAATGTGATTCGCGCATTTTTGCTTGGATTTGCGATGAATGCGGAGACACTGAACGGTTACTGCAGATTGCCCAAAGTCTCAACGATGCGCTGACATATCAGTTCGTCAGTCGCCGACCTTGTTACCGATCAGCCTTGGGCGTGTAACCAGCTACCTCCTGAGGTGTCACGCCTAACCACTCGAGCATCTGCTGGTCATAGATGTCCTGATGATCGGGGTTGGAAAAGTCCAGCCGCAGTTCGTTGATCACCTTGGTGCCCTGGCGGATCCACGTGTTCCATGTCACCTGCCCGAAGTGGTCGTAGATGAAAGCTCCCATCGGGCCACGCATGGGCGGACCATCCAGGCGCGGCTGCATCTGTCCGCTGCGGCGGTCCAGAATCATGCCTTCTTCGTCAACATCGCCCACCTGCGCCTCTTCAGCCGATTCCACCTGCGGCGGCGTCCGGCCCAACTGCTCCAGCAGCGAACCCATCGCCCGCTGCGGCATCACATCGCCCCGGCTGGCGGCAATGAGGTAACCTTTTTCCAGCACCGCGGCCGCCTCGTCGATCCGGTCCAGCTTGATCAGCACCTGGCCGCGCAACTGGTAGGCTCGTGACATCTGGTCGTTGAGCTTCAACGCTTCAGCCAGCGCCTGCTCAGCCTCCAGGTAGCGCTCCGCATCCTTGTAGGCCGTACCCAGGCTGAAATAAGCCATGTCGTCAGGGGCCTGCTGGGCCATCTGCTCCCACTGGGCGATCCGTGCGTCAATGTCTTGTTTGCTCATGCCCTAAGCATAGCGGCAGGGAGGGCGGAGACAAGGAGGCATGAAGACAAGCAGACAAGGGGACAAGGAGATCGTTGTCGCAGGCGCTCTGCGCGCAATCCCCTTGTCTCCTTGTCGCCTTGTCCCCTTGTCTGCCACCTCGCGCAGCAGCGCCACCTCGCGTGAGGTTGTGATACAACTACACCCATGGCTGCCGAGCGCATTTTCCTAGGTTGGGATGCACCTGCATTGCCGCGGGCCGCGTCATGGCTGCGGCAGCGCTTTGCGGAGCAATTGGATCAGCCGATCCTGGCCGTGCCTTCCGCCAACGCCGGCCGCCGGCTGCTGGAACTGCTGGTTGAGCAGGCGGGCGGGGCCCTGCCCTGTCTGCCGGACATCGTGACCCTCGGCCGTCTGCCCGAATGCCTGTACCAGCCGCCCCGGCCAATCGCTGATGAGTGGACCGCGCTGCTCGCCTGGCTGTCAGCCTTTCGTCATCTGGATGCTGATCAGCTTCGGCCGCTGATGCCGCAACTGCCGGATAAGGACGACTTGTCCGCCTGGTGGACGCTGGCGCAACAGTTGGACACCCTGCGCCAAGACCTGGCCGCGGCCGGCACCACGCTGGAGAAGGTGATCGAACGCACGCGGCAATTGAAGCTCGATGACCGTGCCCTGCCGCGCCTGGCGGCGATCGTGGCCGGCGAACAGGCGTACCTGGCGGATCTGCAACAGCGCGAGCTCTGCGATCAGCAGCAGGCCCGCCTGCATGCCATCGAATCAAATACCTGTGCCGTGGATCGCCCCGTGGTGCTCGTCTGCACGCCGGACCTCAATCAGCAGTCAGCCCGCATGCTCGCTGCGCTGACCAGCCCGGTCATCGCCCTGATCCACGCACCGTCCGAGCAAAGCGCAGGCTTCGACGAACTCGGCCGCTTCATCCATGCCCACTGGCGCAAGCATCATCCTCCAATTGAATCCGATCAACTGCACTTTGCGGATCGGCCGAGCGATCAAGCGCGGCTGGTGGTCCAGACCTTGCACGATTGGTCCGTCGCAGCGGACCAGGTCACCGTGGGTTTGATCGATACCAGTCTGGCAGACGTGGTGAGGCGAGGCATTGAACATGCCGGTGCTCAGGTGCGCGATGCGGCCGGGCGTCCCCTGGGGCGCAGTCGTCCCGCCATGTTGCTGCGGGCGCTGGGCGAGTTTGCCTCATCGCATCGCTTCGACGCTTTTGCGGCGCTGTTGCGCCATCCCGACATCACCGACTACATCGCACCCCTTGCCGGGACCGAAGACTGGCTCACCCTGCTCGATGAATACACCGCTCGCCACCTGCAGAGCCAGTTGTTCGGCCAGTGGTTAGCTGAGGGTGACAGGCAAGCCAGGCTCAAGCGGTTGTGGGATCACATCGCACCGCTGGCGCCGCCGCCGCAGGAGCAACGCAAGCTGCCGCAGTGGTCACAGCCGATCGCCGCCGCACTGCAAGCGGTGTACAGCCAACGACCGTTGCATCGTTATGCCCCCGAGGATCACAGCCTGGTTAACGCCCTGGAAATGCTGGGCGATGCGCTTCGGCAATGGTCCGACATGGCTGACAACGACGACCTTTGGCCGCAGGTCAGCTTCACGGTGGCGGTCAATCTGCTGCTGCAGTCGCTGGGAAGTCGTGGTGTGCCGGAGGCAGCCGATGCGGGTGCGATTGAGTTGGCGGGTCTGCTGGAGTTGCCTCTGGATGATGCCCCGCACCTGGTGCTGGTGGGACTCAACGAGCTTTCACAGGCGGGCGGCGATCCGTTTCTGCCCGATTCGATTCGCCGGGCTTTGGGTTTGCCCGACAGCGAGCAGCGCCTGGCCCGCGATCTGTATCTGCTCAGCTCGATGCTGCACAGTCGCAAGGTGACCTTGATCGCCGGGCGCAGCAGCGCCGAGGGTGAGCCGATGGCGCCCAGCCGCTTGCTGCTGGCCTGCGATGATGCCCAGCTCGTCGAGCGCATCGCATCGTTCTACACCGACCCCGGCGATCAAGACGCTGCACCCGTCGCACCCTTGCTTGCCCCCGGAACCGGCCACCTGTTGATTCCTTTGCCGGAAGATGCGCCGCGCATCAACGAACTGCCCGTCACCGCCTTCCGCGATTACCTGGCCTGCCCCTATCGCTTCTACCTCAAGCACGTGCTCAAATTGCGCGGCAGCGACGATCACATCGTGGAGATGAACGCCCTGGCCTTCGGCAGCCTGGCCCACGAACTGATGCAGGATTTCGCACTGAGCGATCTGCGCGACTGCGCACAGGCGCAAGACATCGCGCGATTCCTGAGCGATCGACTCGATGCCCTGACGCGACGCCGTTACGGCAGCGAGCCGAGCGTGCTGGTGCAGTTGCAGATTGAACAATTGCGACAACGCCTGAATGCCCTGGCCTTGCGTCAGGCTCAGTGGCGCAGCGAAGGTTGGCGCATCGATCCGGCTCACATCGAGCAGGATATGAAAGCCGAGATCGTCGTTGACCACGAGCCGTTCACCATCACCGGCCGCATCGATCGCATCGACATCCACGACACGCTGGGCTATCGCATCCTCGATTACAAAACCTCCGACACCGGACGAACCCCGCAGCAGACGCATCGCAAGCGCAGCCAGTGGCAGGACTTGCAGCTTCCGCTGTACCTGGACTTGGCCGCCGCCCAGGGCATCACCGGCTCCATCACGCTCGGCTATATCAACCTGCCCAAGAAAGTCAGCGACGTGGACCTGAAGCCGGCCGAGTGGGATGAAGCCGAGTTGGCCGAAGCCCAGCAGGTGCGCGATGACGTGATCCGCAGCGTGCGGGCCGGCAGGTTCTGGCCGCCGAACGAACCACCGTCGTATCCGGATGACTTCGCAGGCATCTGCGCTGACGGCGCATTCGATCGCGCCGGTTTGATTCTTGCCAGCGAAAGGGCGGGTCAATCATGAACGCGACGATGCACGAAATCTGCCGCGCCTCGGCCGGTTCGGGCAAGACGCACCAGTTGACCGGGCGCTATCTGCGCCTGCTGGCCGAGGGTGTTGATCCTGCCACGGTGATGGCGTCAACCTTCACCCGCAAGGCAGCCGGCGAAATTCTGGGCCGCGTGCTGGGCAGATTGGCGCTGGCTGCCAAACACGAGAAGGACCGCGGAGAACTTTCCAAGTCTTTGCAGATGAAGCTCTCGCAAACCGATTGCCTGCGCATGCTGCGCCAATTGGCGGATGCCCTGCACCGATTGGCCATCGGCACACTCGACAGCTTCTTCCATCGTGTGGCCCACAACTTTGCCCTGGAGTTGCAACTGCCGCTGGAGCCGATGCTGATCGACCAGCGCAGCGCCGCAGCAGAGCAGTTGCGCCTGACCGCCATCGAAGCCATGCTCGGTGCGCACGATCTGCCCACGTTGATGGACTTGCTGCGGCGGCTGGATCACGACGCCAAGCGCTCGGTGACGGCGACGATCGACAGGATCGTCAGTGAATTTCACGCAACGTACCAGGCGGCCCCCGATGCGAGCGTGTGGTTCGCATTGCAGGTGCCGCCGGGCGTGGACGCCGATGAACTGCGCCGCGGGATTGGCCGTCTTGCGGAAACCGAATGGGCGCTGCCGGATAAGCGCTGGGTCAATGCCTGGATCAGGTTGCGCGACAAGATCGAGGCCCGCGACTGGGAAGCAGTGGCCTTGGACACGCTGATCACGCGCCTGCGCAACGGCGAAGATTACTACAAAAAGCCGTTCCCGCCGGACTTCGCTCAAGCATTGCAGCCGATCGTTCAGCAGGCGACGCACGAATTGCTCGAAAGCCTGGCCCAGCGCACCGCGGCGTACCACGACCTGCTGCATCGCTTCGACGAGCAGGATGCCCTGCAGCGCCGCCGTCGCAACCTGATGCTGTTCAGTGACGTGACTTATAAACTGGCCCATGATCTGCCGCGCCTGGGCGATGACGTGCTGCTGGAGATTTACTATCGCCTCGACGGCCGCGTGCGCCACATGTTGCTGGATGAGTTTCAGGACACCAGCCACGATCAGTGGACCATTCTCGAGCCGATCGCGCAGGAACTGACCGCCGACTCGACCGCCGAGCGCAGCTTCTACTGCGTGGGCGACGCCAAGCAGGCGATCTACGGCTGGCGCGGCGGCTGCGCGGAGCTGTTCACCCACATCGAACGGGAACTGGCCGGCGGCACGATCCCGGTGACCACGCTGGCGAAAAGCTATCGCTCGTCACAGGTGATCCTGGACGCGGTCAACACGGTGTTCAGCGATCTGTCGCACAATCCCACGCTGGCGGATTTCACCGCCGTGACGCAGGCCTGGGACGAGCGTTACGACCACCACGAAGCTGCCAGGAAGAATCTGCCCGGCTACGTGTGCTTCGAGACCACCGCCGCCAGCGAACCGGACGACGACGACACCGACAGCACCGACGCAGCAGATGCGGCCGCCCATCACTGGCAAAACGTGGCCCGGCGCATTGCGGAGATTCACCGTGCTGATCCGTCGCGCAGCATCGGCGTCCTGGTGCTGCGCAACAAGCAGATTCCGCTGCTGCTACATGAACTGGCCAGGCTCAACGTCCCGGCCAGCGGCGAAGGCGGCTACGACATTGCCGGCGATCCCGCGGTGGCGGTGATGCTCAGCGCCTTGCTGCTGGCGGATCATCCCGGGCACCACGCAGCGACCTTCCACGTGCTGCACTCGCCGCTGGCTGACGTGCTGGGATTGAGCGATGACAATCCCGCCACCGTGCGACACGTCGGGCAGGCGATCCGCAGGCGATTGATTGATGAAGGTTATCCAGCCGTGCTGGCTGACTGGACGCGGCGGGTGGCGACATGCTGCGATGAAAGTCACCTGCAGCGTCTGGAACAGTTGGCGCAACTGGCTGAGCAATTCGAGCCCACCGCCACGCTTCGCTGCAGCGACTTTGTGCGCTTCGTGCAGTCCAGCCGGGTGGACTTCGCCAGTGCAGCCCGCGTGAGGCTGATGACGGTGCACGGAGCCAAGGGGCTTGGCTTTGATGCGGTGGTGCTGGCGGACCTGGATGGTCAGATGCAGCTTCGCCGCGAGTTGCTGGTCGATCGCGCCAGCGCCACCTCGCCGGTGCGTGCGGTCTTTGCCAATCCCCGCAAGGAGTTGCTGCCCCTGATGCCGCAGGTCGAGCAGGCCGCCCGCCGCGCCGAGGCGGAGGAACTCAACGAGGAACTGTGCACGTTGTACGTGGCGATGACCAGAGCGAAGCAGGGTTTGTACGTGATGGTCCAGCCGATGCGACCGCGCCTGGCAAAGCTGTCGCATGCCCGGATTCTGTTGCGGGCGCTGGCGAATCTGGCTGAGCCGCCGGCGGGTGGTCAGGTGTTGTACGAACGCGGCGATGCGCAATGGATGACACGCGATCGTACTGCGCCATCACAGCCTGTGAGGACAACGCCACCGATTCGCCTGGAACTGCCCAGGTCCGCCGCCGCCGGCCGTTCGCTGACCCGCGTCAGTCCTTCCGCCCTGCACCACGGCGGCCAGGTTGCTGCGTCCGACCTGCTGCGCCTCGAAGCGCACGGCGGCATGGAGCACGGCACGCAGGTTCACGAACAATTCGCCAAGCTCAGCTTCGTCGATGATGATGGCGACGATGAGGTCAAGGCGGAACTGGCAAACTACCTCAAGCATCCCGCGATCAGCCGGGCCCTGCGCCGTACTGATGCCACAGAGCTTTGGCGGGAAAGGGCCTTCGCCGTGCGCGAAGGTGATCGCCTGCTCAGGGGCACGTTCGATCGCGTCACGTTTCATCCCGGCGGCCGGGCCATCATCATCGACTACAAGACCGACACGCAGGCGGACACCGAGCGCTACCGCCCGCAGCTTGAGGCCTATCGCCGGGCGTTGGCGAAACTGCGCGGGCTGGACGAGGCCGCCATCACCTGTCTGCTGCTGTTTGTCGGCAGTGGTGAAGTGGTCAAGGTTTAACCCCGCGGACGTGACAACGCCGCATCCGCGATCAACTCGTATGTCCAGTCGCCATCCAGCGTGTGCATGACCATGCCGGTGACGTTGCCGCCGGGCGGATAGTGCGGCTCGTGGACGACGCTGTAACAGGCGGGGCACCACAGGCGGGGCAGTGAATCATCGGTGAAGGTCGCATGCCAGTGGACGTGGCCGGACGCCATGAAGCGAACGTTGGGACGGTCGAGCAACTGAAGAATCTGCTGTCGCGGCTCGGGGTCGATCTGCCAGTAGGCTTCGCGCCCGGCGGGGTTTTCATTGCAGCGGTAGAGGTAGGGCGGCATGTGCGAGAACACGGCGACAGGCTGCTCGGTGTCCAGCACGGACTGTAACCAGTCGAGTTGATCCTGTTCGCACTTCCAGCCGCTGCCGGTGATCTGGCTGTCGACGCCCAGGATGCGCCAGCCGCCGGCATCATGGACGAAGCGGTCGTAACCGAGGATGTCGATCCACTGTCCGACGGCTGCCTCGGTGACGACATGGCGGCCGATGCTGAGCTTGTTGCCGACGTCATGGTTGCCGGGTAGTGCGAAACAAGGACAACCGAAGCTCGCCAGCAGATCGCGCCCGCGGCGCAGGCTGTCAGCATCCTGCGGCCCCAGATCAACCAGGTCGCCGGTGAACACAATCAGATCGGGGTTCAGTTGCTGCACATATCGGCGAATCGCTTCCACGCGCCGCGGATCATCGTGCGGCCGAGCGTCGAGGTGGAAGTCACTGCACTGCAGCAGGCGGAGCGTCATGGGGGTTTACCGCGGGGCCAGGGTGAGTGTAAGATGGCGGTACATTTGTCATGGGTCAAGCCGGCCACAAAAATCCCGACGGCTCATGGGCGTACACCAACGTGCTGGTGCACGAGACATCGCCCTATCTGCAGCAGCATGGGCACGATCCGGTGCATTGGCTGCCTTGGGGTGATCTGGCCTTCGAGCGGGCGCGGCGACAGCAGTTGCCGCTCTTTTTGAGCATCGGCTACTCGACCTGCTACTGGTGCCACGTGATGCAGCGGCTGGTGTTCAACGACCTGGACATCGCCAACTACATGAACGAGCACTTTGTCAACATCAAAGTCGATCGCGAAGAGCGGCCGGACGTTGACGACCTGTACATGACCGCCACGCAGGTGATGACGCACAAGGGCGGCTGGCCGATGAGCGTGTTCCTGACGCCGCCGGACGCCGAGGGACCGGGCTCGAAGGGTTTGAAGCCGTTCTTCTGCGGCACCTATTTCCCGCCGGAAGCGGTGGGGCGGATGCCGGGCTTCGGGCAGGTGCTCGAATCGATGCACCGGGCATGGATGACGCAGCGCGAGGTGGTGCTGAACCAGGCCGATGAGTTGATGCGCCACGTGCGCAGCTACCTTGAGGTCCACCGGGCGGCGGGACAACTGGATGCCGGTTGCGTGCAGAAGGCGGCCGCGCAGTTGATGCAGTCCTACGACCGCGAGCACGGCGGCTTCGGTGCTGCGCCTAAATTCCCCACGCCTAATCACCAGGCATTCCTGCTGGCCTGCCAGGAACCCGAGCGGCGGGCGGCGGTGCACCACACGCTGCATCGCATGGCTCACGGCGGCATCTACGACCAGGTCGGCGGCGGCTTCCATCGCTACAGCACCGACGAAGTGTGGCTCGTGCCGCACTTTGAAAAGATGCTCTACGACAACGGCCAACTGCTGGAGTTGTATGCCGACGCCCTGGCCGATGATCTGGGCAAAGCGCATGCCCCGGTGTACGAGCGCGTGCTGCGCGAGACGGGCGATTACGTGCTGCGCGAGATGACGGACGCTTCCTCGGGCGGCTTCTACTGTGCCCAGGATGCGGAGGTCAACACCTTCGAGGGCGGCAGCTATCTCTGGACACGCCGGCAGGTCGAGGAGACGATCGACGATCCCGATCTGCGCCAGTTCGCCCTGAAGCTCTACGGCCTCGACGGCGGGCCCAACTTTCGTGATCCGCATCATCGCGATGCCGAACCAAGCAACGTGCTCTACCTTCCCTCGCCGTTGGAGGAACTGAGCCCCGACGCTGCGAACAAGCGGCAGAAGATCAACGCCCTGCTCAAACAACAGCGCGACCTGCGCGAACAACCGGCCACCGATGACAAGGTGTTGGTGAGTTGGAACGGCATCATGATCGCCGGCCTGGCCCGAGCCGGTGCAGTGTTGAACGAACCCCGCTTCATCCAGGCTGCAACCCGGGCGGCCGACTTCATCATGCAGCACATGGTTGCGCCCGACGGTTCACTTTACCGCCTGCACCGACAGGGCAAAGCCAAGGTGCCCGCGTTCCTCGAAGACTACGCCTTCTTCGTCCGCGGCTTGATTCTCCTGCACCAGGCGACCGGCCAAACTCGCTTCCGTGACGCTGCCGAGAAGTTCACCGACATCGCCATCGAACGTTTTGTGGCCAAGGGCCAATCGGGTGAAGGCGAAGGCTATTACGACACACTCGACGAGCAACAGGACATGATCCTGCGCACGCGCGGCATTTACGACGGCGCGATTCCCAGCGGCGCCAGCCAGATGGTGCACAACCTGCTGGATCTCGGCCGGCATCCCCGTGCCTTCGCCGACCTGCGCAGCTACGGCGGCGAACTGGCCCGCTACGGCCAGGGCATGGCTCACATGCAGCACGCCCTCATGCGGGCTTTGGCCTTGCCACCCGTGCCCATCGTCAGCGCCAAGGTCAGCCCCATCGACAGCCAGGCCGGCCGGTTCCACATCGATCTGTCCATCGCCGTCGGCTATCACCTCAACGCCAATCCCGCATCTGATGACAAGCTGATTCCCACTACGCTCAGCGGAGCCGAGGTCACCTATCCGCCGCCGCAGCAGAAGCGCTATGCCTTCGCCGATCAGGAACTGTCGGTGTACGAGGCCAATG
>CAYYGM010000087.1:0-17798 GCA_964471555.1 uncultured Phycisphaeraceae bacterium | reverse complement strand
AAGCACGTTGGTTTTTCATCGGCACGGCCGGTAAACCGGCCTCAGCCGCGGCTGTTCAAATGTCACGAAGGGCAATCAACAACCCTCACTCCAACGGCCTCAACAGCAACCTCGGCTGCTCAATCCAAAAAAGTAAATCGGTCCGCTTACGGGTTGCTCGGGGCGGTGGCTTCTTCGACCTTTTCAGCAGCTTTGTCGGCCGCGGCTTCGACGGCCTGGCCGGCTTCCTCGGCGGTCTGCTTGACCTGCTCAGCGGTCTTCTCGGCAGCCTGCACGGCCGGCGCTTGCTCCATCGCGTCATCGCGCATCTGCCGGCGTGTGGGTAGATCATCGGGCGGCGGCAGGTACGTGGGCTCAGGCTTGAAGTTGTTGTAGGTGATGATGCCAGCCGCGACCAGGCAGACCACGATGATCAGGATCTTGAACGTGTTGCTTCCGCCGGAACACATGGGACAGGCAGCGGGTTGCTGCTGCTCGGGAGCGGGTTGCTCGGTGGGCTGCTCGGGCGGGGTTTGTTCCTGGTTCATACAGCACCTCGTCAAGTTTGAGCCGGGCGTGTCAGGTTCACTGCCGCGTGTCGATGCCGGCGGTCGCCACGGCGCCTTACGGGCGGCGGACATTGTATCGCAACGGATCGGCGGCTGCGGTCAAGCGACGGGGGCAGGGGCGGTGGCGGTTGTCGTTGCGGTGGCAGCGGCAGCGGTCGGTTTGGCGGCGGTTTCGGCGCTGTCCTGGGTGGTGATGTGGGCGATGACGGTCAGGCCGGCATAGACTTTCTGGCCGCGCTCGACGGCGGGGCGGGGTTTGAAGGCGGTGGGGATGTAGAGTTCGGTGGTGGAGCCGAGCTTGATGATGCCGAACTTCTGCCCGCGCTGCAGGGTGTGACCGACGCGGGCGGCACAGTAGATGGTGCGGGCGAACAGGCCGGCCACCTGGTTGACAGCCGCCACAGGGTGATCCTTGACCGGGTGGACCAGCAGCACCATGTTGGATTCGTTATCCAGAGCGGACTGCGGGTTGAGTGCGTTGAGGTGTTTGCCGGGCTTGTGGGTGATGGCTGCGACGCGGCTGTGGCAGGGGGCGCGGTTGATGTGGACATCGAGCACCGACAGGAAGATGCGGATGCAGAGGGCCGGCCCGCCGAACGGCTCAAAGTGTTCGACCTCGTGGATGGAGCTGATGCGTCCGTCAGCCGGTGCGACCATGACGCCGCGCTGCGAGGGCACATGTCGAAACGGATCGCGGAAGAACGCCACCAGGGCGACGGTCGCCAGGGCGATCACGATGGCCGTCAGCCACCAGCCGACGACGACCGCCACCACCGTCAGCATCAAGCCAACGGCAGCGATGGTGAGCCATTCCTTGAGGGCGTAGGAGCTGAGCATGAGAGAGAGTTCAATTTTAGAATTTAGATTTTAGATTGACGATTGAGGGGAAGTACGGCATGAACCGCGTGATTCTATCCGATCGCAAATCTAAAATCGCAAATCTAAAATCGCATCAATGCCATCACTTGGCCGCGGCGCGACCGACGGCGAAGCCGATGCCGCCGAGCACGAAGCTGACGACGATCAGACCGCCGAGATAAGCCCACATCATGGTGGGATTGGGCTGCTCACCGCCGGCCAGCATGCGTGTCACGCCGCTTTCGACGTCGAAGATCTGGGCGAAGGTGATGATCAGGCCCAGGACCAGGGCGATCAGGGCGCCCAGCAGCATGCCGGCCCCGAAACCGCTGCCGGCCGGGTCGTAGGCTTCGGCTTCGTAGCTGCCGACGGCCATCATGGCGCCGGTGGGCTCGAAACCGGGTGTGGTCGCATCGGTCGCCAGGTTGTCCAGGCCGCTGGAAGAACCGGTGGCCTGCGAGACGGCGCTTTCCATGCCCAGGGCGGACTCGAACACGCCGGAGGAACCGACAGCCGATTCCATGGCGGTGCCGGCCGCGCTGCCGGCGCCGGTGCCGGCGGCGCTTCCGCCGGGATAGATTTCATCGAGGGCCACGCCCAGGCTGGTGTCGTCGCTCTCACGGGTCAGGTCGAGCAGGCCGGAGCCGGAGCCGACGCTTTCGAGGTTGAGCGCTTCATCGTCCGCCTTGCGCTGGGTCATCTGCGTCTGGGCCAGCGGGTCGGCCTGGTCCACTTCGCCGGCATCGAAGACGTTGATGCCGGTGCCTTTGACGGAAGTGCCGGAGGCGTCGGTGGCCTGGGAGGGATTGACGTTGTCGGTGTCGCCGAGGATGTCCACGTTATCGATGCCCGAGTCAGCCAGCCCGATGGAGGAGCCGCCGGACGTCGAGCCGCCGAGGCCGGCCATGGCATCGACCTGGTCGCGCTTGAACATCAGCTTGTCGCGGTCACGGAACTGTTGCAGCTTGCCGTCGGCAGCCAAGGCCTTGACCTTCTCTTCGTTGACGCCAAGGCGGGCCGCGGTCTCTTCGAGGGTGTAAAACATCTTGGCCATGGTCGAGGCCTCCTTGATGGTGGGATGAACCTTAAATCATATTTCGTAAACCCCGGCCTGACAAGTGGCAACGGGCGGGGCGGTCCGGCGGATTGCCCCTTGGATTATCGGGATTTTCCCCCGGCCCGCCACATCGCCGCCTGCCGCTGAACAAAATTCAGTATTCACCGGCAAAAAACCCCTCTACACTACCGGCCATGCCCGCTGCCTATGGCTATCTGGAGCCCTGTGACCTGACCCTGCCCCACCTGCCCGACCGCCTGGTCGGCAGCCGCATCGCCCACATCAGCGACATCCATGCCTGGCGACCCAGCCATCGCTGGACCCGCCTGGCCCACCAACTGTCCGGCCTGCGCCTGGACCTGGTCCTGTTCACCGGCGACTACGCCATGCGCTATCGCTGCGAGGACACCGCCTTCTCCGCCCTCAAGCAGTTGACCGACAACCTGCGCCCGGCCATCGGGTGCTTCGGCGTCTTCGGCAATCACGATCCCGCGGCCCTGCGGCAGATGGCCCGCGAGCTGCCCGTGCGCTGGCTGGCCAACGAATCGGTCAAGCTCGACAACGCGCCGTTGGAGATCTTCGGCATCGACAATGCTCGTGAGCCGGTGCACGATGTGCTGAGTTTGTTGATGAATCGGCCGGACGACGACAACGCCGAGCCATCAACCAGCAAGCCGCGACCGCTGCGCCTTTGCCTCTGTCACTATCCCGATCTGCTGATGACCGCGGCGGACTTGGGTTGCGACCTGATGTTCTCCGGCCACACGCACGGGGGACAATGTCGCCTGCCCACCGGCCGGGCCCTGGTCAATTGCAGCGCGCTGCCGTTGCGTCACACCAGCGGCATTCTGCGCCACCGTCGCATGCTGGTGGGGATCAGTCGCGGTTGCGGCAGCGGGCCCATGCCGCCGCGCGTGTTCTGTCCGCCGCACGTGCCGATTTACACACTGCATCGCGGACCGATGAGCGGCAAAGACACCGACGGTATGGACAACATCCAGCCGTGGTGAAGCTCACGGCCTCGGCAGCGTTGCCGCCTGCGGGAACCATTTGTTGAGGAAGCGCACGACGGATTCGTTGTGCTGCGCTTTGGCCAGTTGCATGGCGCGGAAGTAGCAGTCGGCCGCTTCATGTGTGCGGCCGAGCATGCCGTAGGCCACCGCCATATTGGCCCAGGCTTCGGCGAAATCATCCTGCAAACGTGTCGCTTGGCGGTGTTGTGCGATCGCTTCGTCCCAGCGCTTCAATTGGGCCAGGGCGACGCCGAGGTTCATGTGATACTTGGCGTTGTCGGGATGATGTTGCAGGGCCTGTTCGTAGTGAGCGATGGCGTCGGCGGGGCGGCCGGCGTTGGTCAGGGCCAGACCCAGGTTGTTCTCCGCGGCCCAATACTGCGGGTTCAAATGCAGCGCTTCTTGCAGTGGGGCGATGGCCTCGTCATAACGGCCGCGCTCGCACAGGGCGACGCCGAGGTTGTAGTGGGCCATGTCGCTGCCGGGGTTTTTCGTCACTGTGTCGGCATACAGCACCGTTTCATCCTGGTACAGCCGACTCTGCCGCCAGGTCAGCGAGGCCAGCAGCGCGATCACTACTGCGGCCGCGATGATTGCCATGCGCGGTGTTCGCTTGTGCCACAGGTTCCATCCCGCAGCCGCCACCACGCACACGCCGATCAGCGCCAGGTGCTGATAGTGATCAGCCACCAGCGAGAACTTGAAGAAGTACACATCTGTCAGTCCCATCACCGGAATCAGCGCGATGCAGAAATACCCCCAGCCGGCAAGCAGCGTTTTGCCCCATCGACTGCGCCGCTGCCACCACAGGGCAGCCGTCACCGCAATCGCCGCCGCCGTCGCCAGCCACCAGCGCCAGTCGGCCGGCTGCACGTCCCACTTGGGATAGATGAACGACAGATGGATCGGCAGCAGCGCCTTGTAGAGATAGAACCACACCACCGCCCCCGCGCCCGCCAGGCGCTGGGCCAGGTCAGCCTCGCGGATCGACACATCCGCGCCGTGCGTCTGGAACCATACGTTCACCGCCCCCAGGGCAACCGCGATCACCACGTACGGCAGCATCTCCCACAGCACTCGCCGCCGCAGCTTGCCCTGCCACCACAGAAGCAGTGGCAGAATCAGCGGCAGCACCAGCACCGATCCCTTGCTCAACATCGCCAGCAGAAACGCTGCGATGCTCAGGAGGTAGCGCGTGCACCGCGCTCGACGTTCTGTTTGATCCTGCGACTGTAGATAGAACAGGATCGACAGGAGAAAAAACAGCATGGCCATGAGGTTCTTGCGCTGGGCGATCCACGCCACCGACTCGACATTCACCGGATGCACCAGCCAGATCACCCCCGGGAGCAGCAATGCCCACGTGTTGGGTGATTGCTTGCCCTCGTTCGCCTGGCGAACCAGCTTGCTCAGCACCGCCCACAGCAGCAAGGCCCCGGCCGCGTGCATCAGCACGTTGGTCACGTGATAGCCGATTGGATCACGGCCCCAAAGTCGCCACTCCAGCCAGAAGCTGCTGTAAGTCACCGGCCAGTAGTCAACCGTCTGCGTGCTGAACCACAGGCGATACAACCCATCGCCCGCGGCGATCAACGGGTTCTCGGCCAGCAGCGTGTAGTCGTCCCAGATGAACCCACCCGCCAGGGCCGGCCAGTAGATGATCAACCCCACGGTGATGAACAGCGCGGCCGCGATCAGGCGCATCACCACGGGTCGCTGCCACAGGGGCAAAGGGTGGGCGGAAGTTTTGTCGTGTTTGGCCATGGCCCGATGAGGGCCGCATTTTACGGCCGGTGGTCAGGCGAACAAATCGGGGGGGACCGGCTGGAGCTTGCCCTGGTCATCCACGCAGACCACGGTGGTGGCGGCGCTGGCCAGCAGCTCATCGCCGCGGCGCACCTGGTATTCGTGCTCGATCTTCACCCCGGCGCAGGGTTTGGTGGTGCAGGCGATGATCAGTTCGTCATCGTAATGGGCCGGGCGGCGATAACGGATGTTCAGGCGGGCCACCACGATGTAGATGCCGCGCTTTTCCATCTCCGCATAGCTGCGACCGCTGCGGCGCAGCAACTCCGTGCGGGCGATCTCCAGCCACACGGGATAAGCAGCGTGATGCGCCACGTTCATCGGGTCACACTCCCGGTAGCGGACGCGGATCGGCACCTCGATGTGGTTTGACGGGGTCATGCTGTCATTCACAAACCCGATGATAAAAAAGATTCGCCACGAAGGCACGAAGGACACAAAGAAGGAATACGGGTATCGGGTATCGGGGTTCGGGTATCGGGACTTTGGATTCGGGTATCGCAAATCGCGAATCGTCTCTTGCCTTAACCCGAATCCCGATACCCGAACCCCGATACCCGTTTGCCTTCGTGGCTTCTTCAGTTTTCCCCGCTCAGTCCACCGGCTCCAGGAACCAGCCGCGCATGCGAATGGGGAAATCTTCCAGCGGCGGGATCGGGTCGCCCGTCATCTCGTGCACCGCCCAGTAACAGGCGGCATTCACCGTCGGCCCGCCCGCGGCCATCTTGTTGGCGGCCATCTCCCGCAGCGTCTCCAGGCTGTCCATCGCGTGCATGCGACCCATCGCCACCGCGCAGGCAGCCTGCACGTCCGGGCTCTCCGGGTCCATGATCGATTCATCCAGCAATCGCTGCGTGAACTGCTCGATCAGCTTCGGCTCCGGCTGGTTCTCATACCAGTGCCCCAGCGCCCAGATTGCCGCGGCCCGCGCTTCGCCTGAGGCAATCGCATGCTTGGGCACCACGCGGCGGAAGATCGGCTCAGCCTCGCGCACGTTCATGATCCCCAGGGCTACGAACAGTTGCGTGCCTTCGTCGGCGATCGTTTGCGTAACATCCTGCGCAATTTCGCGCTCGGCATCCTCGGGCAGCTTGACGGCGATCTTGTCCAGCCGCTGGATCATCGCCGGCGCGGTCGAAGCCACCTGTAACTGACGCAGGGCTGCACACACCGCCAGGCGAACCTCCGGCCGCTGATCATCGAGGGCCTGGGCCAGGGTGTCAGCCATCGGTTTGTGATCGATCCAGTTGGCGATCAGTGCCGCCTGCTCGCGGCCGCGCCAACCGGCGCTGGACCAGACGCCTTCAATCTGCTGTGTCACCTGCGGGCGAAACGCTTCCTGCCTGCCCCATTCAATCAGCTTGTCGCGGGCTTCGCTGCGCACCGATACGCTCGGATCATCGAGCACGCCGGCCAACAGCGTGACCGAATCCAGCGATGGATCCAGCGTCACCGCCCGGGTGACCGACAGTCGCACGTCCGGGTCATCGTGGTGCAGCCGGGCCCGGTCCAGCCGCAGTGGGGCGGCCGCCAGCAGATGTCGCGCCGCCGCCGCCGCCACAGCCGCGCTGGGATTGCCCGTCAATTCTTGAAAAAGATCCAACGCCTCGGGCTGATCGTGGCCGGCAATCATGCGCACCGCCAGCAGCGCGCCGAGTTCATCCTGCGTGCTGAGCGCTGCCGCTTCTTCGATCAGACCCTTGTGGGCGCATCGGCCCAGCGCCGTCGCGGCCGCCAGGCGAAGCTGCGAGGTTGCCCGTGCATCACGCAGCACGTTCAGCAGCGGTTCGCGGGCTTCTTCGTCGGCAACTTTGCCCAGCGACTCGATGGCTGATACGCGCACCTCGCTGGGCGCTGAATCATCGGTGACACGCTCCCGCCACAGCGGGCGCACCGCTTCGTAATCCCAGTCGGCCAGCACCTCATCAACGACCGGCTGCACCGTGACGTTCAGCGGCAAAGCTTCCAGCTCGGCGATGGCATCGGCCGAGCTGCGGAAGTCCAAGGCATGCAGCGTCCGCGCCGCAGCCAGACGCACGAATATCGGATGACCTTCATCGAGCATGCCCGCGATCGCTTCACACGCCTGGGCGGACACCGCCATGCCCTGTTCGTGAGCGTCGGCAAAGGTGTACAGCACCTGCCGCTGCAAAGACGGATCGTCATGCCCCAGCGCCTTGAGCCAGAGCGGCTCCAGGCGCGGATCGAACACCTTGTACGAGCCGGCCAACTCCAGCTTGGGATCAGCCAGGTGCGGCAGATCGATCAACCCGCCCAACTCCGGGCGCAGCGGGCCGGCCAGGCAAGGCCCAACGCCCAAAGCGCAGAAAAGCAGACCCCATGCGGCCGCTCGATGAACTGTCTGCACGATTCCTGTCATGTCCTGCGCTTTCTGCAATCTCATCGCGGCCTCGTCAACCGCCACACGCGCGTCACCAGCACGATCAGGCACGCCACACACATCGCGCCGGTAAACAGCCAGTTCCACGGCAACAACTCGTAGCGGGCAAAACCCGGGGCGTCGATCAATCGCAAAGCTGCCGCCAACGGGTTCAGCCGCAACACGTTCTGCACGGTGCTGTGGCTGAAGGGCGCGTCTTCACCGAGCCAGAACAGCATGGTCCCGGCGCACAGCAGCATCAACAGGGCGTAAGACGTGGCCGAAGCCGCGGCCGTGGAGGGAAACAGACTGCTGGCCGCCGCGGACACCAACAGTGCCAGCAAGGCCAGCAGCGCCAGCGTGGCGATCACCTGCACCGCGACGATCCACTGGGCGGGGTCGATGAAGATCAGCGCCGCGTAAGCCGGCAGCGTGGCCAGCAGCACCAGGGACAGTGTCACCAGCACGCTCAGCAGTTTGCCGCTGACGATGGTGAAGGCCCGCAGCGGGGTCATCTGTAACAGTTGCCAGCCGCGGCTTTCGATCTCGGCCGCGATCAGACCACCTGACAGGCTGGGCGTGATCAGCAGAATCAGCGACGCCTGCAGCACGACCATGATGCCGCCCATGGCGCCCACGCTCTTCTGAGCGCTGCCCAGCGCCGAGGCCAGCATCAGCAGCAGCGACACGATCAGGCACAGCCCGATCAACCGCATCATCCAGTTGCCGCGCCCGAAGCGCCGGCAGCGCTGCTCCTTGACCAGCACGGGATTGGTCCAGCGCCCGATCATGCCGCTGCGTCGTTGCGGATCGAAGAACCACAGATACATCACCCGCCGGTATGCCCGGGCCGCGGTCGAGCGATCGTCGGTGATCTTGCCGGCTTCCCGCGAGCGGTCGAACAACTTCTGATTCATGCGCCACGCGCACCAGCCGGTGCACAGCAAACTGGAGATACCGGCCAGGATCACGAATCGCTGCACCTGTCCGCCGATTTCAGCCAGACCGCCGGAGGTGATCGACAGATCGCCCATCACCGCCATCATGGCCGGCAGCGGCGACACGCAGCGCACCCAGTCCGCGGCCTGTCGCACCGAATCGCCGACCCAGGCCTGGTTCTGCAGGAACTGGTGAGGAATGAGCGTGATCACGCCCAGCAGCAGCACCAGGCCGTAGGTGATGCGCAGCGATGATTCGGTGGTCTGGGCGAAGCTGGAGACCAGCAGCCCCAGCGTGGCGTACATCAGCGAGAGCATCAGCAGCACGAGGTAGAGCGCGGGCAGTTGGCCGGTCAGATCGACGCCGCCCATGGCAAACAGCGCGGCCGCAGCGGGCAGCGACATGACCAGCATCAGCAGGATGAAGCCCACCGCGCCGACCAGTTTGCCCAGCACAATCGACCAGGGATGCAGCGGACTGTTGAGCAGCAGGGCCAGCGTGCCCTGGACTTTTTCCTTGACGATGCTGGTGGCGGGGAAGATGGGCGACAGCAGCATGAGCGAAGCGGTCATGCCGTAGCCGAACACCCGCAACACCTGTCGGGCGGCGGCGCCCTGCAGATCGACCACCGCGCCGCTGGGCCAGCGCACCAGCACCAGTGCCACCATGGCCGCCACCAGGGCGCAGAGCACGCCGAAGGCGCGGCGGGTGCGCAACATGCCAATGAACTCGCGGCGAATGATGGGATGGTTAAGCATTGGCGATTTTTGATTGGGGATTTTTGATTGCGTTCAGTTGGTGGGTCGTTGAATCACGGGCGGATGGCGTTGGGTTCTTCAAGGCCACGGCCGGTAAACCGGCCTCCGCCGGGGTTGTTCAGGGGGTTCCTTTTCACTTTTGCTTTCACCCCGGGCGGTCGCCGCTGCCGCCCTGCATCTGGGCGGTGACGCTGAGGAAGGCGTCTTCCAGGTCGTGCTCCATCTCGCGGTACTGCAGGATCGTCACGCCCTGCTGGGTGAGTGCGGCCAGCAGGCGGGCCAGGTCTTCGTCGGTCTTGTCGGTGGTGAAGCGCACCAGGCGCTCGGCCGGCGAAGGCGTGACCGAGCCGCCGGCATCGAGCTGGCCGCGCAGCACGTCGGCGGCATTATCGACCTGGGCTTCGCTGAGCAGTTGCACTTCCATCATGCGGTGCTGGCGAATCTGGCGCATGATCTGTTCGAGTGTGCCGAAGGCCCGCAGCTTGCCCTGGCTGACGATGGCGACCGTGTCGCAGATGCGCGACAGCTCGGGCAGGATGTGGCTGGTGACGATGAGGGTCTTGCCCATCTGGGCCAGTCGCAGCAGGATGTGGCGCATCTCGATGCGGGCCTGGGGGTCGAGCCCGTTGGCCGGCTCATCGAGGATCAGCACCTTGGGATCGTGCAGCAGGGTGCGGGCGATGGCGACGCGCTGTTTCATGCCGTGGCTGAGGGCTTCGACGTAGCGGTCCTTCATGTAGGACGAGCCGGTGATATCGAGGCACTCTTCAATGCGTTTGCGGCGTTCGCTGCGCGGGATCTTGAAGGCGGCCCCGAAGAAGTCGAGGTATTCGCGCACGCGCATGTTGTCGTAGGAGCCGAAGGTATCGGGCATGAAGCCGACCAGTTGCTTGATGCGGCGGGATTCGGTGACGCAGTCAGCGCCGTCGATGGTGGCGGTGCCGCTGGTAGGGCGGCTGAGCCCGACGAGGATTTTGATGGTGGTGGTCTTGCCTGCGCCGTTGGGTCCGATGAACCCGAGGATGTGGCCGCGCTCGAGGCTGATCGAGAGCGAATCGAGGGCCACGAAATCGCCGTAGCGCTTGGTCAGGTCTTTGGTGACGACGACAGCCTGGTCGCTCATGGCGGATCTCCGTTGGAGTTGAGAGTGCTTGCGGTCACTTGAACTTCGAGGCGGCGCAGGGTCCACCAACTGGCTTGCGGACTGTCCTTGACGCGCAGGCCCAGGCCGAACCAGCCGTCGGCGGCCAGGGTCGGCAGGTCATCGGCTTCGAGCGTGAACGTGTAGGACTGGTTGGGATTATCGATGGAGCGCACAGCCGCCAACTGGTTGCCGCGATAGACCACCAGGTCCACCTGCCGGCCCAGCGCGGTGATGTCGGCGTAAACCTCCAGCTTCTGAAGTTGCAGCGGCAGCAGCGCCGGCGGCACATCGAAGCGCATCACCACTTCGCCGGACTGCTGCACGGTATCGACGAACTTGCGCGATTCCTCCGCGAACAGGCTGGCGCTCTGCACGCCCTCGACGTGACGCAGCATCGACATGCTCAGCAGCGGGAAGGGCAGATGAATCAATGAACCAGGTTGCCCGGGGCGCTGGTAGCGGATCGGCAGCGTGAGCAGGGCGTCGCTGTCTGTTGCAACGCCTTCGCCCAGTTCCAGACCGCTGGACAAAGCTTCGCTCCATCCCAGCAGTCGCGGCGTTTCGAGGAACTTCGCATCGGCGAACAGGTTGCGATAGACCTGCAGGCGGGCCTGCTGTTTCTGGGTGAGCACGGTGGACTGCATGAACTGCTCATCGCGCAGGGGGCCGTCCTCGACGAAGGAGCCGGGCTCCTCGAAGTGCACCGCAGCGCGGCCGTCGTGTGAACTGAGCATGGCATCTTCGAGCGTATCCGCAACCGGGCCGACGATGCGGCCGTGCATCCGGCCCTGGCTGTCCCAGCCGATCGATGCGTACACCGCTTGCGACAAGGGCTGACCCTGGGCCAGACTCACGTTGCTGACCGCGCCGGTGGGCAGTTGCAACTGGTGCATGGCCCAGTGATCGTTTTCATCCTGCATGAAGCGCATGATCTGGCCGCCCTGGGCAGCGAGGCTGGGCCAGGCCAGTCCGCCCGTGCCGCGCAGCAGCAGGTCGTCGCGGTGCTGCTGATGGGGCGCGCGGTAAATGCTCAGGCGATCATCGAGCGTGACGCAGGGCACGTCGGCTGCGTAGTGTGCGATCTGGGCCACCGCCAGGGTGGTGGGACATTGCGACTGCCGCGACCAGCCCAGCACCACCAGCAGGGCGGCGGTGATCATGGCCAGTGCGATGCCCGTGATGGACAACCACTGCAGTCGATCCTGCCGCATCAGGTAGCAACCCACAGCCACCATGGCCAGCAGATACAGCCCCAGCACGCCGGCCACCGGACCCAGCCCCAGCACGCGGTAGCCGATCTGCTGACTGACCATCGGCTCGAAAGCGCTGATCTGCTGCTGCTGTCGCTGACGATGCGGCGACGGCTGCAACCACCAGCGCAGCGCCTTGAGCGAGTTGCCGGCCACGGGCTGGCCCTCTTTGTCCTCGCTGACCCAGGCGCGGGCTTCCAGCGTGGTCAGCAGCACCTCGCCGCGCCCCACCTGCTTGCGCAACACGGCCGGATACCCGCGCACCGTGTGCGTCACTTCCCAATCATCAGCCACCACCCGCGTCAGATGCACCGGGTAATCAAACTGCAATGTTTCGCTGCGCCGACTGGTATCGATATCCAACTGCGTCAGCTCGATGGTGTCGAGCACGGTCAGCTTCCAGGCTTCGCCCAGCAACGCCTCGCCCAGCTTGGGCGGGGTCATGTCGAGCATGATCCACAGCCGCCCGCCTTTGAGCAGCCAGTGGCGCAGGGCTTCGATCTGGGCCGGTTCGAGCGTGATCGGATCGGCAGCGATCAGCAGGGTGTCGACTGCATCCCAACCGGCTGCCTGCTCGGGCGCGTCATCCTGCGACAGGCCGGTGGTGGCGGGGGAAAGCTTGGTGTCCTGGGCCCGCAGGGCGCGCACGATGCGCCGGGCGGCGCCGGCTCGCGCATCATCCTTGTTATCGACGATGGTGACCGAGCTGACCGCATCCTTGTACAGCAGCAGCAGCATCTCGTTGACGTCCGCCTGCCGTTCACCGGTGGCGGTGCGTTCGATCAGTTGCGTGCGTGCGGGCCAGGAGCGCTGGTCCTCGGCGGCATCGGCGGTCATGTAAAAAGCAAAGCGCACCTGGCGCTGGGCCTTGGCAGGGATCCAGGGCTCGGCAGCGAACTGGGCCTGGTTCATCCCGCGCAAGTTCAACACGACCAGGCCGCTGTCGTCATGATCGCTGTCGTTGCTCAGCGTGCAACCCAACTGAGCCCAGGCGCCGTCGCGATAGATGCGCGTGCCGGTCATGCCGGAGTTCTGCATCTGCACGCCCAGCGCCGGCGCCGTCCAGCCAAGCAGAACAACCAGCCAGATCGCCTGTCGGCTGACAGTGGCGTTGCGTTTCAAAGCCTCGCTCCAGACCACAACACAGATTCAGAAGACGAGTAACTTACCCGCCGCTGCCGGTTCGGGCAACGCCTCGGGCACCTCGTGGAACGACGTGATCCATTGCCTCTGGATGCGGGCCAGCGCACGATAGTTGTCTATCACGCGATGGCTGCGATATGTTGAAATATATTGGAGGCGGAAAACAATATGAATGAGCCACGAAGGCACGAAGAACACGAAGACAGGAGCATGGGTATGGGTTTTTCCCTTCGTGTCCTTCGTGCCTTCGTGTCGAATCCAATTTTGTCAGGTGCCCCAATTGGCGGTGTCAGCCTTAAGCAGCTTCTGAACGATCGGTGATCTCGACCATCTCGAAGTCGGCTTTGCTCACGCCGCAGTCCGGGCAGCACCAGTCGTCGGGAATGTCTTCCCATGCGGTGCCGGGGGCGATGCCCTCCTCGGGCAGCCCCAACGCCTCGTCGTAGATGAAACCACAAACACTGCACTCCCAGCGGCGGCTCGTGGGCCGGGGCTGTTCATTTGAACCCACGGTGGTGGTCGAGGCTTTTTCCTTAGCGGCAGCGGTTGATATGGCTGGAGCACCGGTCCTTTTCTCGCCGGGCAGCGGCTGCACGTACTGGTAAGTCGGGTCGTGCTTCTGCCGCGTCATGATGTGGCCGATCTGCACCCAGGTCTCCAGCAGCCCGTTGAGCGTCGGCGGCATCTCGTGTCGCACCGCCCGATGCAGGCGAGCCAGGTTGTAACAGGGCACGGCCGCGTACATGTGGTGCTCGGTGTGGTAGTTCATCTGCCAGTAGAGAAAGCGCACCACGGGGTTCAGATAGATAGTCCGGCAGCAGAGACGAAAGTCCTCGACGTTGTCCACCAGCCCGGTGTGCTGCGTGTTGTTGCAGAGGAAGAACAGCCAGCCGGCGATGAACGGCGCCAGCGACACGATGATGGGGATGATCCATTGCCCGCTGGCCAGTGACACGATGGCGATCGCGGCATGGCCGATCAGAATGACGCGGGCCCACTGGCTGACCTGTTTGCGGCGGGTGACGTCGCTCTCGGGAAACAGGTGCTCCGGCCATTCGCCTTGGAAGCGGCCGCGGGCGATCCGGCTGTGCTCTTTGATCTTCTGCCACAGCAGGATGGGATCGATCACGGCTGTCTTGACGAAGGCGCGGATGGTCTGCGTGGCCGGCAGCACCACTTCCAGGTCGTCCGGCGGGTGCAGCGTGAACTTGTGATGCTCGCTGTGGCTGCCCCAGAAGAAGCGGTGGTTGTGCCAGCCCAGGAAGCTGAAGATGTTGACGAAAAAGCTGTTGAGCCAGGCGGTGCGGAAGACCGTGCCGTGCACCAGTTCATGGACGGCATTGATGGTGAAGTGGCGAACCGTGCCGTGCAGGAACAAAGCCGCCAGCGTGACGTACCACGGCAGCCACAGCCAGGACAGGTACGCCCCGACGCCGGTGACGATGAGGATGGCCAGGTATCCGCCGGCCTGCACCATGCCCTTGCCGTCGCTGCGTTGGTTCAGGGCGGTCAGCTCTTGCGGGTCGATGGGCACGCGATACCAGTCGATCGTGCGGTCTGTGGTGGCGGCCATGGGGGGACTCCTTGTCCTGTTCATCCGTTAGAACCGCTCTAGATTAACCCGCGAGCCGCCGGCGGTCGTCCACCTGAATCAGCTTTAGAAAATCGAACAATGTCCGGGACTGCCGCGAACCATTCGTTGTTTTCACAATGTTCTGCGCGTACATTATCAAACATGGGTGCGGCCGCGAAACGTGCCATCTTCCTCGGTAAGCAAACCCTGGTGCCCGGGGTGCGGTTTGCCGGCCATGACGTGGTGCGGGCCGCCGATCAGCGGGGCCTGGACGCCCACGATCACGGAGCCGCCTACGAACTGTGCCTGATCGTCAGCGGCGGCGTCGATTGGTGGGTCGGCAGCGAGATCTACGAAGTGGGGCCCGGCGAAATCTATCTCACCCGGCCGCACGAACGACACGGGGCGGTTGATTCGATGCTCCAGCCCTGCGAACTGTATTGGTGCGGCTTCCAGCTCGATGACCCCGACGCCATGCCCAGCCTCACCCGGGCGGAGAGCCGACTGATCGCCCGGCGCTTTGCCTCATTGCAGCATCGCCATTTCCAGAGCAGCCCGGAAGTGGCGGACGCCTTTGCCCGTCTGCTCACCGCCCAGCAGGCCGGCGGCAAACTCGCTGCCCTCGAAGCCCGCGTCGCCTATCTCAACCTGCTGCTGGGCTCACTGCGCTGCCACGACAGCTACGCCAAGTTGCAGCGACGCATCAGCCCCACCATCAGCCAGGCCATGCGCTGGATCAGCCAGCACCTCGAGGACGACTATCCCATTGACGAACTGGCCGCGCACTTTTCACTCTCCGCCACCCGCTTTCACGAGCGCTTCCGGCGCGAGGTCGGCTACTCACCCGGCGACTGGCGCACCCGCCAGCGCATCAAGCGGGCCAAGCAATTGCTGCGGCAGACCGATCAGACCATCACCCGGATCGCCCTGTGCTGCGGCTTCTCCAGCAGCCAGTACTTCGCCACCACCTTCAAGCGCCTGGTGGGCCTGACCCCGCGACTGTATCGCCGGCGCAGCGCTGATTCACATGAGGCGTCAACCTGAAAGGTGAATGGGAGTGGCAGGATTCGAACCTGCGACCGAGCGATTATGAGTCGCCTGCTCTAACCACTGAGCTACACTCCCGCCCCCCGAAAGTAAAAAAGTGCATATCGGGGGCTTGATCCGCTGCGCGGTAGTATATCGCTTGAAAGAAAGGAACGAGCGATGTTGAATGTTCGCACAGGATGGTGTGCCGGCTTGCTGTTGACGATGCTGTGGTCGATGGCAGGGTGCGGCCCGATGACGTTCGTCGTGGGCGTGACGCCCGGCGATCAGCGCCTGACTTACACCGTGGTGGACAGCGACGGCCAGTCCGGTTCGCAGCGCGTGGCCATCATCGATGTCACGGGCATGATTCTCAACACCCGTAAGAGCGGCCTGCTGCGCCAGGGCGACAACCCGGTCAGCGATCTGACCGAGAAACTGAGCGCCGCCCAACACGATCCGCGCGTGGCGGCGGTGATCCTGCGCCTCAACACCCCCGGTGGCACGGTCACCGCCAGCGATGCGATGTACCGCGAAATCCAGCGTTTCAAGCAGCAGAGCCACAAGCCCGTCGTGGCCCTGATGATGGATGTCGCGGCCAGCGGCGGTTACTACGTGGCCTGCGCCTCGGACACCATCGTCGCCTATCCCACCACCGTCACCGGCAGCGTGGGCGTGATCATGCAGACCATCAGCTTCAAGCCCGCTCTCGATCGCATCGGCATCCAGGCCCAGGCCCTGACCAGCGGCCCCAACAAAGAGGCCGGCTCACCACTGAGCGTGATGACCGACGAACAGCGGGCGGTGCTGCAGAAACTGGTGGATGATTTCTATGCCCGCTTTGCAAGCGTGGTGCGCGAGAACCGCCCGAACATGCCTGCCGAACGTTTCGATGAGTTGACCGACGGCCGGGTGCTCAGCGGCGAAGACGCCAAGGCGGTGGGCATGGTGGATGAACTGGGCGATCTGCGCAGCGCTTTCGCGCGGGCCAAACAGTTGGCCAAGCTGGAACACGCAGACCTGGTGGTGTATCACCGGCCATTGACTTACGTCGGCTCGCCTTACGCAGCCGCCCCGGCCGTGCAGCCGGAGGCGCCAGCGCAGATCAATCTGTTGCAGTTGAATGTCGATGCCATGGCCGACCTGGAGGCCCCGGCGGGGTTCTATTATCTGTGGCGGCCGCAGATGCCTTAACCCAGGGCGTTGGTCGACAGGTGGCCGTAGAGCAGTGAATAGAGGTCTTTGAAGAACTTGGCCATGAAGAAGTTGACCACGATGATGGTGATGAAGCTGTAGACGAAGCTCTCGGTGGCAGCCTGTCCCACGCCGGCGGCGCCGCTGCGGCAGTTAAAGCCCTTGTAGCAACTGATCAACCCGATGGCCCCGCCGAAGACGACGCTTTTGCCCAAGCCGGTGAACACATCCCAGTTGCCCACGAACACGCGGGAAAACTGCCAGTAGCCGCCGGCATCGACGCCGAAACCTTTGACCACCACCAACCAGCCGCCGAAGATGCCCAGCAGGTTGCTGCACACCGTGAGCACCGGCACCATGATGATGCAGGCCACAAAGCGCGGCACGACCAGGAAGGCGACCGGATCGGCGCCCATCACGCGCAGGGCATCGAGTTGCTCGGTGACACTCATGGTGCCCAGCTCCGCGCTGACCGCGCCGCCGACGCGGCCGGCGATCATCACCGCCGCCAGCACCGGGCCGATCTGCTTGACCACCGACATATTGATCACGCCGCCCAGCCGGACCTCCTGCCCGATGGCGGCAAACTGATCGAACGTCTCAACGCCCAGCACCGCACCCACGAACGCACCGACCAGGGCCACCACCGGAATGCTCATGGTGCCCACTTCGTACATCTGCGGCATCAGCAGCTTGAAACGCCCGAACCCGCCCGGCCCGCGCAGCATCCACTTGAACACGGACAGCACGAACAGCGAGAACCTGCCCAGCCCTTCGAGCATCTGGGAACAGTGCCAGCCGAACATCGCCAGGCGATCGATTGCGTAGTTCATGATGGAGCGTAGAGCGTAGGGCGTAAAGCGTATGGCGTAAAGCGGGAACACCCGGCTCTGACTGAAAAGTAATCCCCCGGGACGCTCGACGCTGGACGCTTCACACCCCCTGATAAGGGTGACTGAGGGGAATCGAACCCCCAACCCTCGGCACCACAAGCCGATGCTCTAACCGATTGAGCTACAGTCACCAACCAATTGGCAAGCTCAGTAGCCTAGACGCCACCGCCGTAACCTGTCAAGACCCCCGTTCGCTCAGGTAGCAGCGAGCCGGGC
>CAYYGM010000086.1:0-17840 GCA_964471555.1 uncultured Phycisphaeraceae bacterium | reverse complement strand
CTGGTCAACGCCCCCTTCCTCAAGGTCGAATCCAGCAAGTACACCGAGGTCGGCTACCACGGCCGCGATGTCGAATCCATGATCCGCGACCTGCTGGAGCAGGCGATCAATATGGTTCGTGCTGAGCAATCGCAACAGGTGCAGGACAAGGCCGAAGCAGCCGCCGAGCAGCGCCTGATCGACCTGCTGCTCCCGGGCCAGACGCAACCGCAGGTCGAAACCATGGACTCGCACGGCTACGTCTCGCCTGAAGATTCCCACGAACGCCGCCAGCGCCTGCGGCAGAAGATGGCCGAGCAGCTCGCAGCCGGGAACCTCGATGACAAGACCATCGAGCTGACCATCAGCAAGCGCCCGCAGGCTTCGGTCATGTTCGCCAATATGGGCATCGACCAGATGGACCCCGACATGGCCAACATGTTCGAGAAGCTGATCCCCGAGCAGACCACGCGGCGAAAGGTCACCGTGACCGAAGCCCGCCGCATTCTGCGCGAGCAGGAAACCGAGAAGCTGCTGAACCCCGAGAAGATCACCGCCGAGGCCATCCAGCGCACGCAGGACTCGGGCATCATCTTCCTGGACGAGATCGACAAGGTGGCCGTCGGCAGCGGCGAGGGTAAATCTTCAGGCGGCCCCGACGTGTCGCGGCAAGGCGTGCAGCGCGATCTGCTGCCGATCGTCGAAGGCAGCGCGGTGGCCACCCGTCACGGCATCGTGCACACCGACCACATCCTCTTCATCGCCGCCGGCGCGTTTCACTCCGCTGCGGTCAGCGATCTGATGCCCGAGTTGCAGGGCCGCTTCCCCATCCGCGTGGAGCTGACCGGTCTGACCAAGGAAGATTTCGTGCGCATCCTGACCGAGCCGGGCAATGCGTTGACCAAACAACAGCAGGCGTTACTGGCCGTGGAAGGTCTCGAAATCGCCTTCGAGGACAGCGCGATCGAAGCGATGGCCGAACTGGCCGCCGACGCCAACGCCACGTTGGAGAACATCGGGGCTCGGCGTCTGATGACGATCGTGGAAAAAGTCTTCGAGGGCATCAACTTCGACGCCCCCGAGATGGTCGCCCGCGGCGAAAAGCAGGTGACCATCACCGCCGACTTCGTGCGCTCGCAGGTGGCCGCGATCGTGGCGGACAAGGATCTGAGCAAGTTCGTGCTGTGAGATGAGCGGATTGAACCGCCAAGACACCAGGAGCGCCGAGAAAGACAGAAACCGCAGATAAACGCTGATGGGACGCGGATGAACGCGGATAGCTATTGAATCTGCATCCTTATCCGCGTTCATCCGCGTTCATCTGCGTTCATCCGCGGTTCAGATTTTCTCTGTTAAGTTTTGTTCTTGGCGTCTTGGCGGTTCAACTGGTTCCGCTTGGTTATCAGCCTTGCGCCAGGGGGCATTCAAGTCACCCCCCGTTGTGCCCGAAAATATCCGTTAGCTGAACGACCGGTCATCGGTTTCTTCTGAAGCGAGGCGGATGTGAATCTCAAGATCCAGTCCATTGATCGCACGGGCGTTATTCACGTTGCTGCTGAAGGCGAAATGGTGGGAGCCGGCATACCCGACGACGGCGGCCAACTGCTCGGCCAGCTCGTCGGTGATAACTGGAACAGCAACCGGGTCGTGCTCAACCTCGAAAACGCCACGTTCATGGACTCGACCGCCATCGGCTGGCTGCTGACCACCGTCAAGAAGTTCAAGGAAGGCGGCGGCAGCTTCGCCCTGCACTCGGTCCCGTCCAACATCCGCCAGTTGTTCGACATGCTCAAGATCAATGCCGTCCTGCCCATCGCCAAGGACGGCCAACAGGCCCTGGAAAAGGTCAATGGAGTTTGATGATGGTCGATACGATCACCCGGCCCAACGATTCGCACATGCTCGATGTCGCGGAACTCTCGGCCGAGGACACGGTTGACAAGATCATCGGCCACGCGGTCGAACAAGGCGCCAGCGACCTGTTCATCCTCTCCAACGAAAGCTTCGTGGCCATCCAGATGCGCCACCTGGGCATGGTCCGGCCCATCTGCATCATCGGCCCTGAACAGGGCAAACGCTGCATCCAGCACATCAAGGCCAACGCCGACATGGAGATCACCGAGACCCGCAAGCCGCACGACGGCCGGTGGATCTACGAAACCAATGACGACGTCTCCGTTGACCTGCGCATCAGCATCATCCCCACACTGCACGGCGAAGACCTGAGCATGCGCCTGCTCATGCGCGAGTCGCAGTTGTTCGATCTCGATCGCATCGGCATGCACGACGGCCAGCTCCGCCAGTTCCGCGAGATGATCGGCTCGCCCGGCGGACTCGTCCTGATCACCGGGCCCTCCGGCTCGGGCAAGACCGGCACGCTCTATGCCGCCATGCGCCACCTGAACAACGGCTCGCGCAAGATCAACACCATTGAAGACCCCATCGAGTTCGCCGTCGAAGGCCTGCGCCAGAGCCAGGTCAACGAGGCGTACGATCTGACCTTCGCCGACCTGCTGCGCAGCATCGTGCGGCAGAATCCGGATGTGATCATGGTCGGTGAAGTGCGCGATCGTGAGACGGCCGAGATTGCCGTGCGGGCAGCCAACAGCGGGCACATGGTCTTCACCACGCTGCACGCCACCGTCGCGGCCGCGGCCATCCAGTCCATGCTCGCCCTGGGGGTGCATCCGCACTTTCTGTCCACCGCGCTGCGCGGCGTCGTCTCGCAGCGCCTGGTGCGCACGCTTTGTCCGCAGTGCATTACCGAGTTTGATATCAGTCACTCGTCCGAGACGTTCGACGAGGTGCGCTCGCTGCTCAAGCCCAGCGAAGGCAAGATGCTGTTCGGCACGCGCGGCTGCGATCACTGCCGCAAGACCGGCTACGCCGGCCGCACCGGTGTGTTCGAGGTCATGCCCGTGACCCGGAGTCTGCGGACCATGATCTCCAGCGGCGCCACCGCGCCGGAGATTCGCCGCCAGGCCGCGGAGGAGGGCATGATCGACTTCCGCAAGGCAGCCATGCTGCACGTGGCCCGCGGCGTCACCAGTGCCGAGGAGGTCTTCCGCACCATCCCCTTCGAGCACCTGCTGCAGGACGAGTATTGACCGCCGACTGGTCGTGGATCCGCCCGGTAGCACCATCGCAGGCAAATGTGCTAAAATCCTTGGTCTATGGATCCTGACCACAAGCACGAACTCAAAGAAAACGATCTCGAGCAATTCCTGGCCAACTTCGGCGAGTGGCGCAAGAAATACGGCGCCTCCACGCTGCTGTGGGTCATGCTCTTTGTCCTGGCACTGGTGGGCTACAACCTCTATGCCAGCATCCGCAGCACCGCCCATGACAATGCCTGGGGCGATCTGGCAGCGACCAGCACGCCGGCCGGGTATATGCGCGTGGCGGAGGAGCACGGCAACAAGGCGGTGACCATGCTGGCCCTGCTGCGCGGCGGCGATGCGGCGTTGTCCACCGTGCTGACGCCGCCGACCGGGGATGAGAAGTTTAATACCGAGGACGCCCTGAACCAGGCGGAAAACGCTTACGGGCAGGTGGTCCAGTCCGCGGACGAACCGCTCTACAAGATCAACGGCCTGCTGGGCCTGGCGGCCGTGGCGGAGTGCCGCAGCAAGTGGGACGAGGCCTCCAAGCTCTACGACCTGGCCATCGAGCTTGCCAAAGATGGCTATCCCGACCTCGGCCAGCGGGCGGAGCATCGCAAGGCCATGCTCGGTCGACTGGAGGAGCCGATCGTCTTTGCACCTGCGACTGCGGAAGAGAAAGCCCCGGAAGTCAAAACCCCGGAAGCTGCACCTGAAACCGCCGCCCCGGAAGTGAAAGCTCCGGAAGCGCCGTCATCTGAGGCCACCGAACAGACGCCGCCGGCAACGTCGCCGTAATGACCCGCCATTCGCAACCACCCGCCGACGATGAGCCGATCCTCGATGCTCAACTTGACGAGGATGAGCCGATCGAGGCGGAAATCGATGATGATGCCGAGCCGGCCGGCGAGCACTATCGCTGGGTGTTGGGCAAAGACGCCAAGTCGCGCATCGACAAGTATCTTCAGAACCGCATCCGCTCGATCAGCCGCAACAAGATTCAGCAGTTGATCGAGCTGGGCAACGTCACCGTCAACGGCAAGCCCACCAAGCCCAGCGCTCATCTGCGCGAAGGTGACGTGGTGGAAGCCTCCCTGCCGCCGCGGCCGAGCTATCGCATCGAGCCGGAGAACATCCCCGTCGAGGTGCTGTACGAGGACGACGATCTGATCGTGATCAACAAGCCGGCCGGGATGATCGTGCACCCGGCCCGTGGGCAGTTGTCCGGCACGCTGCTGAACGCGCTGGCGTGGCACTTCCAGCAACAAGGCAGCGGCGAACTGTCTGATGTGGGCAAGCAGGACGCCCGCCCCGGCGTGGTGCACCGGCTGGATCGCAACACCACCGGCGTCATCGTGGTGGCCAAGCGCGATGAAACGCACTGGCTGATCAGCAAGCAGTTCGAACATCGCACGAACCTCAAGTGTTACCTGGCGGTGGTGCACGGCTGCCCCGATCCGCCCTGCGGCGCGGTGGAAGAGCCCATCGGCCGCCACCCCACGGTGCACGAGGCCATGGCGGTGCGACACGACTCGGGCGGTCGCCATGCCCTGACGCTGTACCGGCTGCGCGAGCGCTACAAGGGCTACAGCCTGATGGAACTGGAGCTGAAGACCGGCCGCACCCACCAGATCCGCGTGCACCTGGAGTACATCGGGCACCCCATCGTGGGCGACATCATCTACGGCGGCGAGCCGATCGGGCCGGCCGAACTGGACGAACCGCCGCACGCCAAGGGCAGTCGGCCGTTTCTGAATTTCGCCACCACCAAGCCCGAGGGCCTGAAAATCTACGAACAGATCGAGCAGCGCGGGGACGTGCTCATGTCCACCCCCGCCCTGCACGCAGCCTTGCTGCAGTTCCGCCACCCGGTGACCAACCAGTCGATGACCTTCACCGCCCCGGTGCCCTCGCCGATGAAGGATCTGATCCGGGAACTGCGCACGAGGGCGAAGCTCACGGATTCAATCCGTGGGCTTCCTGCTGGGAACACCACTTCTTCCGGGGGCGGGGGCGGGGGCGGGGGAGGCGGATGGCATGTTGACCTGGAACAGGCGACAGGCGAAAAATGACCTGATATAATCGAATACCCCACCGACCCCCGGAATCGAACCCCGGACCCGACCCCGGAATCAACCCCCGGAAACAGCCGAAATTGGCGCTTCGGGGGATTGAGAGGCGCACGAATTCATGGCACGATCGCGAAAAACCATCGGTGAAATCCTCAAGCGCTGGGGCTTGGTTGATGACCGGCAGCTCGAGGAGGCCACGGGCATTGCTCAAGGCTCACAAAAAAAGGTCGGCGACATCCTGGTCGATCTGGGCTACGCCACCCAGAACGACGTGGCCAAAGCCCTGGCCGCCCAACTGGGCATGGAGTTCGTCGACCTTGATCAGCCCAACGTCATCAACAAAGAGCATTTCAGCCTCATCCCCATGGACCTGATCCGCAAGTACCAGATCCTGCCCCTGGGCAAGGACAACGGCCGGATCAAGGTGCTGGTGCACGACCCCAACGATCTGGCCCTGCTGGACGACCTGCGTTTCCGCCTGGGCGCTGACATCGACACCGCCCTGGGCGCTCGCGACAAGATCAAGGAATACATCGACACCGTCTTCAGCGAAACGCGGGCCACCATCGACGAGGAAGTCCGCCGCATGACGCTGGACGCCACGATCGACCGTGGCGCCTCGCTGGACATCCAGTTCAAGGGCGAAGGCGACGAGGAGACCGGCGACGACAACCTCGACGCCCAGCAGGCCCCCATCGTCAAGCTGGTCAACGAGGTGATCAAGGAAGCGGTGATGACCCGCGCCTCGGACATCCACGTCGAGCCGTTCGAGGACCGCGTGCGCCTGCGCTATCGCATTGACGGCGTCTGCCATGAGCGCGACCGCATTCCCAAGCGCACGCAGGGCTCGGTGATCGCCCGCCTCAAAATTCTGGCCGGCGTCAAGGTCGAAGAGAAGCGCATCCCGCAGGACGGCCGCATCAAGATGAAGGTCGGCGGCGAGATCATCGACTTCCGTGTTTCCTTCTGCCCCGCCTACCACGGCGAATCGGTGGTGCTACGTATTCTGCGCCCCGAGTCAGCCCGCATCGGCCTCAAAAACCTGGGTATGAACGACGACACGCTGGAGACCTTCAACAGCATCATCCGTCGGCCCAACGGCATCTTCCTGGTCACCGGGCCCACCGGCTCGGGCAAGACCACCACGCTCTACACCGCCCTCGACGTGCTCAACCGCCCCGACAAGAAGATCATCACCGCCGAGGATCCCATCGAGTACAACTTCAAGGGCATCAACCAGTGCCAGGTCAATGAGAGCATCGGCCTGAGCTTCCAACGCATCCTCCGCGCCATGCTGCGGCAAGCGCCCAACATCATCCTCGTCGGCGAAATCCGCGACAAGGAAGTGGGTGAAGTCGCCGTGCAGGCTGCCCTCACCGGCCACCTGGTGTTCAGCACGCTGCACACCAATGACGCGCCCTCGGCCATCACCCGTCTGATCGACATGGGCATGAAGCCCTTCCTGGTCGCCAGCTCCATTCAGGCGGTGCTGGCCCAACGCCTGGTGCGCATCCTGTGCGAGCACTGCAAGGAGCCGGACGAAAACCCCAACCCGCGCTACATGCGTCTGGTCGGGCTCAGCCGCGAAGATCTGGCCAACCAGACCATCTACAAATCGGTCGGCTGCAAACGCTGTGGCGGCACCGGCTATCGCGGCCGACGCGGCATTTACGAGTTGATGGTGATGAACAGCGAGCTGCGCGAGATGGCCTTCAACCGCGCTCCGCTGAGCAAGATCCGCGACGTGGCGGAAAACTCCGGCATGCGCAACCTGCTGGGTGACGGCCGCCTCAAGATCCTGGCCGGCCAGACCACGCTGGAGGAAATCGCCCGCATTACCCAGATCGAAGGCGTCGTGGATTCGGATGAAGATCGAACCGCTGAAATCGCCGCCACGGAAGGTTGACAGGACACCACGCTTCCGGGCTGAAAGCCGAGATGTTTACAGGGAGTTTGACCTATGGCCATCCATATTGACCGTCTTCTGGATACCGTCGTCAGCCAGGACGCCTCGGACTTGCACCTGGTCGTGGGCAAGCCCCCCACCCTGCGCGTACGCAGCCGCCTGATCGAACTGCGCACCAAGGTGCTCGAGCCCGAGGACACCATCCAACTGATGAAGGCCATCACGCCCGAACGCTCGCAGAACGAGCTGCAGGAAGAAGGCGGCTCCGACTTCGGCTTCGCCTTCGGTGAAAAGACCCGCTTCCGTGTCGCTATCTTCAAGCAGAAGGGCAACGTCTCGCTGACCCTTCGCCGCATTCCCAACGACATGATCTCCATTGACGTGATCGGCCTGCCCCCGATCGTCAAGGATCTGATCCGCCGCCCGCGCGGCCTGTTCCTGGTCACCGGACCCACCGGCTCGGGCAAGACCACCACCCTCGCCTCCATGGTCGATCACGTCAACATGACTCTCGACCGCCACATCATCACCATCGAAGACCCCATCGAATACTACCAGACGCACAAGAAGTCGATCGTCAATCAGCGCGAGGTCGGCAACGACGTGCCTTCCTTCGCGGAAGCCCTGCGCCGCGCTCTGCGTATGGACCCTGACATCATCATGGTGGGTGAACTGCGAGACCTGGAAACCATCGAAGCCGCCATCCGTGCCGCTGAAACCGGCCACCTGGTGTTCGGCACGCTGCACACCAACTCCGCGGCCGGCACCATCAACCGTATCATCGACGCCTTCCCCGTGAACCAGCAGGCCCAGATCCGCGTGCAGTTGGCCACCTCGCTCATGGCCGTGCTCAGCCAGCAGTTGCTCAAGCGCATCGACAAGAAGTCCATGGTGGCCGCCTACGAGTTCCTCGTGGTCACCCCCGCCATCGCCAACCTGGTGCGCGAGAACAAGACCTTCCGTATCGACTCGGCCATCCAGACCGGCAAGAAGTTCGGCATGCAGTTGCTCGACGACCACCTCTGGTCGCTCTACGAAAAGGGCTGGATCAGTGCCGAGGACATGATCGACAAGGGCCGCAACACCAACTCCCTGATCGAGAAGATCCACCGTGCCGGCGCCCAGATCGGCCGCATCGAGCTCGATGCCGAGGATGTGGACACGGGAGAGAGATGAGAATGTCTGATTGCTGATATCTGATATCAGAAACGATGCGGATGACAATACCGTAACATCAACAATCCGCAATCAGATATCAGCAATTCCATACTCCGGCCACCGTTTCTCAATCAGCGCCGCGATCTCCGCCGGCATGCGCAGCAGTTCGGGGTAATCGCGCACGGGGTGACCTGCAAAAGCTTCGCCCGGGATTTTGCGCGTGCCGTCGAGGCCCATCTTGCCGCCGGCCCCCAGGCGCGGAGCGGCATGATCGAGGATATCCAGCGGGCCCTGGGCGATCTCCACATCCCTTCCGGGGTCGAAGTTGCTGCACAGGTGAAACAGCACCTGCTCGTAGTCGTGCACATCGACATCATGATCGACCACCACGATCAGCTTGGTCCAGGCCATCTGCCCCGCACCCCAGATGGCGTGCATGACGCGGCGGGCCTGCAACGGATATTCCTTGCGGATTTTGACGAAAGCGCAGTTGTGGAAGCTGCCGAACATCGGCAGGTCGTAGTCGATGATGTCGGGAATCAATGTCTGCAGCAGGGGCAGGAAGATGCGCTCGGTGGCCTTGCCCATGTAGTAATCTTCCTGCGGCGGCGGCCCCACGATGGTCGTCGGATAGATCGGATTCTGACGGTGCGTGATCGCGGTCACCGTAAAAATCGGATAGCGATCCGGCAGCGAATCAAACCCGGTGTGATCCCCGAACGGCCCCTCCAGCACCGCGCCGGGGCCGAGGCAATCCTTGGCATGGCGAATCTCATCGCTGGTCATGCCAGGCGGTTTGGCTTGCGTGGAAACGTAGCCTTCGATGACGATCTCCGCGTTGGCCGGCACGTGCAGGTCGATGGTTTTGCACTTGACCAGCGGAATCGAACGCCCCTGCAGAATGCCCGCCAGGAGAAGCTCACTCATCCCCGGCGGCATCGGTGCTGAAGCCGCATAAGGCAACACGCTTTCGCCGCCGAACACCGCGGCGCAGGGCATACCTTTGCCGGGAACGGCATTCCCCTGCGTTTCCTGCTTTTCTTTCCACGCTCGCCAGTGCCGCGCCCCGTCGTGATGGATGTGACAATGGAACGCGGTGTGATTGCGGTCGATCAGTTGCAGGCGATACATGCCCACGTTGCGCGACGGACGTGGCTGGCCGTCAGGCTTATCCGCATCGTCGGGATGGATGGTGTAGATGCCGGCAAACGTGATGTATCGCCCTTCCCCGGAAGATGTGCCTGCGTCCTCCGGGGAAACATCATATCCCACCTTCCGGGGGTCGCCGTCGTTGGGCCAGCACTTGATGATGGGCAGTTCGAACAGGTTGATCTGGTCGCCGGTCTTGACCACCTGCTGACAGGGTGCGCTGCTGACGATTTTCGGCGCCAGCGAAGCAACCTTCATCAGGTCCAGCCCTTTGCGGATCTTGGCCATCACCCCCGACGGCGGCTGCGGGCGAGCAAGATCACCGAGGCGCTGCGCGATCCGGGCAAAGCCGCCCTCTTCACAATCCAGCGCCATCTCCATGCGGCGATAACTGCCGAAGGCGTTGATCAACAGCGGGAAATTGGAACCTTCGACGTTCTCGAACAGCAATGCCTTGCCGCCCCCCGGGAAGTGATGCGGATCAAAAGTTCGTGCGTGTTCGCTGGGGTTCGGACACGGCTGCTTGCTCACACGGTCAGCGATGGCGCTGATCTCGAGCACGGGCGACACTTTGGCGCTGATGCGCTGCAGCTCACCGGCCTGCTCGAGTGCGGAGACGAATTGTCGCAGATCGTCGTAAGGCATGATTTTGAACCGCAGAGACGCAGAGTACACAGAGGAATGCAAAGAACCAAAAGTCTGCTTGTCTTCGCTGCGCCCTCTGTGTCTCCGCGGTTCAGCTTCCTAATTCCTTGCCGCGTTTTTCCGCGGCCGCGATGGCGTCCACCACGGCGGCCTTCACCTGGCGCTGCTCCATCATCTTCAGCGCCGCTTCGGTTGTGCCACCGGGGCTGGTGACCTTGCGGCGAAGTTCGCCGGCGGGGTCGCGGCTGCGCACCAGCATCTCGGCGGCGCCCAGCAAGGTCTGATTCACCAGCAATGCAGCCTGCTCGGCCAAACCGAGTTTCGCAGCCGCTTCCTGCATCGCTTCGGCCAGGTAGTAGAGATACGCAGGCCCCGAGCCGGACACGGCGGTGATCGCATCCATGGCCGACTCGGGCACCAGCACCGCTTTGCCCGCCGAACTGAACAGCTTCATGGTCAGCGTTTCGTCGCCGACCACGGCATGCTCGCCCACGCACACGCCCGCCATGCCGCGACTGACCATCATCGGCGTGTTGGGCATCACGCGAATGATCCGGGCCGTCTTGCCCAACGTGGAGGCGATCTTGCCCGTGCCGATGCCCGCCATGATGGAGATCACGATCTGCTCATCGCGCAGTTGCTCGGCCAGCAGTCCCGCCACCGCGCTGAACATCTGCGGCTTGACCGCCAGCATGATCTGCTGACTGAGCCCCACAACCTCGGCATTGTCCTGCGTCACCATCACGCCCAGCGATTTAAAAATCTCCCGCCGCGCTTCGGACGGATCGGACGCGATCATCTTCTCAGCGGGCAGCACACCCTTGTCGATCGCCCCTCGGGCAATCGCCTCGGCCATGTTGCCGGCCCCGATGAATCCCAGTGTGTGCATCATGTTTGCCTCGATTCGGGAACGGGTTGCTGGTTTGTGGTTGTTGGTTGTTGGTCGCTTTGCACTGTGCCCACAACAACCAACAACCACAGACCAACAACCAACAACCTCTCCCGCATCACTCCCCTTGTTTCATCCACTGATCGCGCACCTGCTGGGCTTTGGTCAGCCAGGCGGTCAACTTCTCCTGATCGCCGGCCAGCAGCAGGTGCTTCAACTCATTGATGTTTTTCTCGTACGCCAACATCGCCTCCAACAGACATTCACGGTTGGTCAACATGATGTCCGCCCGCATGGGAGGGTTGCTGCTGGCCAGGCGGGTGGTGTCGCGGAAGCCGGTGGAGGCCACGTCGAAGCCGCCCAGTTTGGCGGCCGTGTGAATCAGCAGCACCGAGGCGGCGTGAGGCAGGTGACTGACCGCCGCGGTGGCGCGGTCGTGATCCTGCGGGCTCATGCTCAGCATCTTCATGCCCAGCGTGCGCCACATCGCATCGACCAGGCGCAGGGCGGCCGGGTCGGTATCGGGCTGTGGTGTGAGGATACAGGGCTTGCCACGACAGAGATCAACCTCGGCTGCATCCGGGCCGCGCTGTTCGCTGCCGGCCATGGGATGCGAGCCGACGAAACGGGCTGGTTGCGGCAGCAGTTGATTGGCTAGCACCACCACCTGCGTCTTGGTGGAGCCGACGTCGGTGATGACCAGTTGGTCGTGATCGTGCGGGGCGATCTTCTCGAAGATCCCGGCAAACGCCCCCAGCGGCACGGCCACCAGCACGAGCTGGCATTCACGCAGCACGGCGAAATCCTCGCACGCCTCATCCACGGCCCCGAGGGCGGTCGCCTGGCGCACGGTTTCGATGCGGCGGCCGAGCCCGACGATGCGGCCGGTGTAGCCCGCGGCCTTCAGACCCAAACCCACACTGGCCCCCAGCAGGCCCGTGCCTACAATGGCCATCTGTCGCACGTTGCTCAAAGTGTTATCCATAGTCGCACTCGTGCGTTAGAATATCTGTTTTGCCCCGGAAGTTCCTGCAAGTTCCCGCAACCCTCGAAAGACCCTCGCCCATGACCACGTTGAACAGCACCTACAACGCAGCCCTGGACCTGGACTTCGAGCGGCCGCTGGCAGCCCTGGAGCAGCAGATCACCGAGTTGGAAAACGCCGCCGCCCCCGGCAGCGGTGGTGGGCTCGATCCCGAGGTCGATCTGGCGGCCGAGGTGCGCAAGCTGCGCCAGTCGCACACGGCCATGCTCAAGAAAATCTACAACAACCTCGGGGCCTGGAACACGGTCAAGGTCGCCCGCAGCGCCCGTCGGCCGCAGGTCACCGATTACCTGCGCCTGATGGTCAAGGATTTCGCGGAACTGCACGGCGACCGCCGCTTCGGCGATGACAAGGCGGTGATAGCGGGCTTCGGCCGCATCGGCCCGCACAAGTGCCTGATCGTCGGCACCCACAAAGGCAAGGACACCAAGGAGCGCGTGGCGTGCAACTTCGGCATGCCCCACCCCGAAGGCTATCGCAAGGCCCTGCGCTGCATGAAGTTGGCGGAAAAGTTCGGCCTGCCGGTCGTCACCCTGATCGACACTGCCGGCGCCTACCCGGGCGTGGGCGCCGAACAGCGCGGGCAGGCCGAAGCGATCGCAGTCAATCAACTGGAGATGAGCCGACTCAAGACGCCCATCGTGGCGGTGGTGATCGGCGAAGGCGGCAGCGGCGGCGCCCTGGGCCTGGGCGTGGCCGACCGCGTGGCCATGATGCAATACGCCTGGTACAGCGTGATCAGTCCCGAGGGTTGTGCCGCGATTCTGTGGAAGACCGCCAACCCGGAAACCAATGCCCAGGCGGCTGAAGCATTGAAGCTGACGGCCGCGGACAACCTGAAAGCGGGCACTATCGACGAGATCATCGAGGAACCGCTGGGCGGGGCCCATCGCAATCCGCAACTGGCGGCGGACAATCTGGCCAAGTATCTGACCAAGTCGTTGCGCGATCTGAAGCGATACAAGATCGACAACCTGCTGCGCAACCGCTATGACCGCCTGCGGCAAATCGGAAAAGTCGAGGAATTGAAAGCCTGATCTGATCCCGATAATCGCGCGTACGCCATTCAACCAGCGGGAAATTTACACAAATCAAAGAAAATGTTTGTTTGGCGCTATCATTATTTCGATAATGGTATCAGGCCCGCAACCCTGCCCAACAACCACAGTAAGCCGCAGGACGGCAAACTGAATTAAAGGGGCTACGCGTTGCGGGTTTTTTTATGCGCCCATCTCGCACCACCCGCAAGTGATCCAAAAAACATTGAACCGCGGAGACGCAGAGGACGCGGAGGAAAACAGAAAACAAGAACGCGGATAAACGCAGATGAGACGCGGATGAACACAGATGCAATCCAGATGATTTGCATCCGCGTTTATCTGCGTTCATCCGCGGTTCATGCCTTCCTCCGCGTCCTCTGCGTCTCTGCGGTTCAAAACAAATGGCTTCAAGACACCGTCAGCGGTGACAGGCGTTGGCCGGCTTTCAACGCATGCCCGCGGGCGAAAGCTTCGGCGCTCATCAGCGATTTGCCGGGTGGTTGCACTTCAAGCAAGCGCACGCAGCCTGAAGCGCAAGCCACGCGCAGGCCGTCCATGATCGTGCCCGGTTCGAGCGAGTGCGTCACGGCCGGCTCATCCTGCACGCGATGCAAGGCCAGCACCTGATCGCCCCACTGCACACGACAGCCGGGCCAGGGGGTCAGGCCGTGGATGCGGCAGCGCACCGCTTCGGCAGGCTGATTGAAATCGACGGTGCCGTCGGTTTTCTTGAGCTTGGGGGCCGGCGTGGCAAGGTTGTGGTCCTGCACCTGTGGCGTAAGCGTGCCGCGTTGCAGGTCGTCGAGCACCTGCTGCACGGCAGCGGGCCCAAGCAGTGCCAGGCGATCGTGCAGTTCGCCTGCGGTTTCATGAGGGTCGATGGCCAGTGACGAGGTGGCGTAGACTTCGCCGGCATCCATCTTCTGTGCCAGGGCGATGACGCTGACGCCGGTGCTGGTTTCGCCGCGGATCAAGGCCCAGTTGATGGGGGCCGCCCCCCGGTAGCGCGGCAGCAGCGAGGCGTGCAGGTTCACGGCCAGTTTGCCCAGGGCTTCGATCAACTGCGGCGAAAGCTTCTGTCCGAAAGCGATAACCACGGAAGCCTCGACGCCCAGTTGCCGCACCATCTGCACGAAGTCATCGCTGTTGACGTTGTCGGTCTTGTGCACGGTCAGCCCATGCTCAGCCGCCCAGGCCGCCACCGGCGTCGGCGTGTCAATACGCTTGCGACCGGCCGGACGATCAGGCTGACTGATCACACCCGCGATGTCGTGCGACGCGCGCAGCGCCTCGAAGGTGGGAAGGCCGAAGTCACCGGAGCCGAGCAGGAGCAGTCGCATGGGGGAATAGGCAGTAGGGAGTAGGCAGTAGGGAGTAGGGTATCGGAAAAAGACAGGAAGGAGGCGTAGAGCGTAGATCGTTGCGGCAGTTTTTCCCCCTACTGCCTACTGCCTACTCCCTACTGCCTGCCTTTTCCATCTCCTTCAACGCCGCCTTGTTGGCCTGACGGTCCATCGGGGTCATGCGGTCGATGATGAGCACGCCGTCGAGGTGGTCGGTTTCGTGCTGCCAGACACGGGCGGCAAGCTGGTCGCTGGTCAGGGTGAACGGCTTGCCGTCGAGGTCGAGGGCCTCGACGGTGATGGCCAGGGGGCGGGTGATCTGGCCGAAGACGCCCGGAATCGACAGACATCCCTCCTCGTGCTCGCCGGTGTTGGCCGAGGGGTTGCTCAGGACGGGGTTGATGAACACCCGGGCTCCGTCGGGATCCTGGCGGTCGGGGTGGGCGACGAACATCCGCAGGTCCAGGGCCACCTGGGGGGCCGCCAGGCCGACGCCGTCCGCCTCGTGCATCAGCTCGATCATGCGGGCGGCAATGGCCCGGATACGGTCGTCAATGGCCCCCACGGGCTTGCATTTGACCCGCAGGGCAGGGTCCGGGTAGTGGACGATGCGAAGCTGCGCTGGCTGGGGGGCGGCTGTGGCCATACGGGGATGTTAAAGCGGAGCGGCGGGCAGGACAAGATGAACGCTAAATTTTGCACAGAGCGGGGTTTGGGACTTGACCGCTTCGCCGCCCGTCCGCATAATGTCCTTCGGATCGCGTCGGGGACGCCCGGCATGAATGGAAACCGATGCGAGACACCCGTCCGGCGCTTTCTGCCGCGGCTTCCGAGTTGTGAAATACGCTTAACACCCCCTCAAGCAAGGGTTTGACATATGGCCACTGTGACCAAGAAGGAACTGATTGACCAGATCGCAGAAGCCTCTGATCAGAAGCGCGTCATTGTCAAGCGCATCGTGCAGAGCTTCCTCGACAGCATCATCGTCGAGCTGGGCAAAGGTAACCGTCTGGAGTTCCGGGACTTCGGCGTCTTCGAGGTCAAGCAACGCCGCGCCCGCATGGCTCAGAATCCCAAGACCCTCGAACCGGTCGAAGTTCCTCCCAAGCGCACCGTCAAGTTCAAGGTCGGCCGACTCATGAAGCAGACCTTGTGCACCGACGACTGAGCAGCGCTCCGCTCCGCTGATGACCACCCACCACCCCTCAGCCGACCTGTTCGACCAACTCCAACAGCAACTCGATGACCTGGCGGCCCGTTCGCTCGGTCGTCGTTTGCGCTGCATGGTCAGCCGTGGGCGCACCGTCGAGTGCAACGACCGCAGCTTCATCAACCTCGCTTCCAACGATTACCTGGCCCTCAGCCAGCATCCACATCTGAAACGCGCCGCCATCGAAGCGATCGAACAATTCGGCGTCGGCGCCACAGCCAGTCCGCTGATCGTCGGCCATCACCAACTGCACGAACAACTCGAACAGCGCTTTGCCGCATTCAAGCACACTGAAGCCGCCCTGCTGTTTTCCTCGGGTTTTTCAGCCAATCTGGCAGTGCTGACCAGTCTCGCTCAGCGCGGCGACACCATCCTGATCGACAAGCTGACCCACGCCAGCCTGATCGATGCCGCCCGCGCCTCGGGAGCGCGCGTGCGCAGCTTCCATCATCGTGATTACGATCACCTGGCAACGCGCCTGGCGAAAATCACTTGCGGCACGACCTTCATCGTCACCGATTCGATCTTCTCCATGGACGGCGATGCGGCCGACCTGCCGGTGATTGTTGATCTGGCCCAGCGCCACGGCGCGGTCACCATCGTTGACGAAGCGCATGCCACCGGTCTCTACGGCCCGCACGGTGAAGGTCTGGCCGCAGCGCGAGGCGTGGCCGAGCGCATCGACGTGAGCATCAGCACCGCCAGCAAGGCGCTGGGCGGACTGGGCGGCATCGTCTGCGCCCGCCGCACGGTGATCGACACGCTCATTAACCGTGGCAGGTCATACATCTACAGCACCGCGCCGCCGCCGGCCCAGGCTGCGGTGATCCTGGCGGCGCTGGATGTGATCCGCGATGAGCCGCAACGACGACAGCGCGTGCTCGAACTGGCGACGAGATTACGCAACGCTTTACGCCCTACGCCCTACGCCTCACACTCCACCCCGCTTGACTGCCCCATCGTACCCTTGATCACCGGCAAGCCCGACGCGGCTGTGGCGTTGGCTCAACACCTCGAGGATCGCGGCCTGCTGGCGGTGGCCATTCGCCCCCCCACCGTGGCGCCGGCGGCCGCCCGGGTCCGCCTGAGCCTGCGGGCCGATCTGGTCGATGAGGATATGGACCTTTTGCTGGCTGCCGTGCGGGATTGGCCGGGCCCGGCAGGTATGGATTCGCCTTGAGCCGTCTAACCTGCAATAATATGGGTTGGAAACCGTTGCACTGAGGTACACCATGAACGCTCACTCCGCTGTGCTGGCCTTGTTCGGCAATTTCGGCTGGCAGGAAATCTTTTTCCTGGGTGTGTTGGGTGTGCTGATCTTCGGCCGCCGCCTGCCCGAAGTCGGCCGCTCGCTGGGCAAGAGCATCGTGGAGTTCAAGAAGGGCTTGTCCGGCATCGAAGACGAAGTGCACAAGTCCATCGAGCAGGAAAAGAACCAGGCCGCCCGCCTGGAAAAAAGCGACACCGCTTCGACTTCCACCACCACCAGCAGCGCTCAAACCACCGGCACCTCCTCCAAGCAGGCGTAGAGCGATTTTTGATTGTTGATTGAGGATTTTTGATTGGCGCTATCAATACGCCCGGTGCGACTCGAACGCACGACCTGCCGCTTAGAAGGCGGCTGCTCTATCCAACTGAGCTACGGGCGCGATACATTTGCGATTTTAGATTTTAGATTTGCAATTTCGTTGCAGATGTCTGCCTCAACCAATCGCAAATCGCAAATCTAAAATCGCAAATTCCCATCAACGCCCCCGGCAGGATTCGAACCTGCGACCTGCGCTTTAGGAACAACCAGGTCCACTGCCATTTTACCTGTGTTTTTGCAGGTAAAACTAGGTGCGGGGCGCTTGTAACAAGGCAGTAACAAGGCAGCAGCCGGTGCCGGTGGGGGCACGTTGGGGGCCAGCGGGGGTTACTGCGCACATCACCATATCCTTCATGTTACACGGGTGCGGTAAGCGGGCAAAAGCGGGTTGCCGGGAACCCTCCGCGCGAGTATGCTTCAGCGTACATAGTCCCGCCCTCGGTGCCTGTGGACGGGACGCGTAACCGACCTGTTCGCTCCGAAATCGAGCTTCGTATTCCAGAGCTTCGGGCTCTGCGTCGCCGAGCAGGTATGAGTAGGAGCGGACCTGATGGCAGACCCTTAGCGGGGGCTGCTGTGAGGTCCGCTTCTTGCATTTCAAGGCAGCCCTCACGGCGTCCCCGGCAGGAGGACCCGTGATGGCTGAACAGGCACAGCAACACGAGACACCTTGGCTCACGCCCGAAGAGGCCGGTGCGTATATCCGCCTCTCGCC
>CAYYGM010000085.1:0-18189 GCA_964471555.1 uncultured Phycisphaeraceae bacterium | reverse complement strand
TTCCGTTTGTGATCGCTTCGCTGCGCGCGTGGCGGGTTTGGGCCGATCGGACCCGTCATGCCGCGGCGCGGCGATTTTTGATTGAGGAATTTCGATTTTGGATTGCAATCAAAAATCCTCACTCCAAAATCAAAAATTCCCCTTCCCCCGTTACTCTATCTCCATGATCGTCTGGTCCACCAGTGAGCTGGATGACGCGGTGGCGGAGGGACTGCGCCGGCGGGCGGAGCAGGATGATCTGGAGCAGTCGGTTTACGGCTTCGACGCGCTCGATGAGCTGGGGCTGCACCCGATCGTGCAGGAAGCATTTCGTGTCAAGGGTTTCGGTGTCTGGCCCGAGCAGCGCTATCCGGGGCACTGGTCCAAGAAGAACAAGAACCACGGCGATCGCTGCGACATCGTGCTTACTCCCCCGGAAGTTGGAAAAGGTGGCAAGGGTGCTTTGCCCTTGCGTGATCCGGAGTTGAAGGGCACGCTCTTCGCGGCCACGGATGCGGTGGATGCAGATCAGGCGTACTGGCTGGAGATCAAGACGGTGGCCCAATACGAAACGGATGGGCCGTTCGCACGCTACAGCGCGGAACTGCTTTCGCCGGTGGCCCGCGACGTCAAGAAAATCTGGCAGGACGGCATCATCCGCCACGGCGGCCTGCTGCTGGTGCTGTTTACCGAAAACCAACAGACTGCCGAGCACGACCTGCTGGCCTGGCACACACGCTGTCTGGATCGCGGTTATCCGGTCGCCCCGCCCGCGGCCCGGGGGTTCGCCATCCGTGACCGCATCGGCAATCGCTGGTGCGCCGCGGCGGTCTTCGGCGTGCGGGGGTGAGGAGGGGAAGGGGAAGACAAGGAGACACGGAGACAAGCAGACAAGGGGATTGCGCAAAGGTCGCACATGCCACTATCTCCTTGTCTCCGTGTCTCCTTGTCTCCTTGTCCCCTTGTCCCCTTGTCTGCTTCGCCCGCCCCTTCGCGATTAGGGGAAAGCAAGTGGCGCGCATTTCTTGGCGTGATCTTGCTGGCTCGTCAGGCCCTGCTTGGACCGGGTCCGAAGCGGTCCATGACAGCGGAGGATGGCCCATAACTGCGTCGGCGGTTATCCGGACCGCAGGCGGGTTTGCGAACCCGGCCCACGTGCGGTTATCTTCACGGCCGAGTAGATCAATATCTGATGCAAATACTTTCAGGCACTGCTACTTCCGGGGCGTGACAGGTTGAATTCGATTACGATATGGCCGATCTAACCAAGAACCGCAGGTGCGGGGCATCCAGGGAGCTAATGGATATGAAGCGTCATGACATGCTGAACCGACTGGTGCTGGGCATCACGGCCACGGCGATGTTGCTGCTGATCAGCGGCTGCGAGATGGATTCGTTCCTGGACCCGTCGGTGATCGGACGGTGGGAGCGCACGCCGGTCAAGATGCCGATCCTCGATCGCCTGGATGTGATTGAAGGCGACGTGGACAACGCGCTGGCGCTGACCCAGGTGCGGCCGGAAGACCTGATCCCCGACACGGCTGAGTACGTGATCGGCGTGGGCGACGTGCTGCAGGTGAACATCTTCGAGCTGATCGTGCCGGGCCAGGACTCGGTGCAGCAGCGGCGCGTGGATGAAACGGGCGTGATCCGTCTGCAGTTGGTCGGCCCGGTGCAGGCTGAAGGGCTCAGTCCCAGCCAGCTTGAGAACGAAGTCGCCAAAGCCCTGGAAGACAAGGGCATTCTGCGTGATCCGACGGTGAGCGTGATCATGTTGCAGACGCAGCAGAACACGTTCAGCATCATGGGCGAGCCGACCTATGGCGGCACGAACGTGGGCACCTACCCGATTCCCCGGCCGGACTTCCGCCTGATGGATGCGTTGGCCATGGCGCGGGGCATTTCGGGCCGGACCAAGAAGCTGGTGGTTATTCGCCAGGTTCCGCTGGACGCGGCGGTGGCCGGTCAGGTTCGTCAGCAGATGCCGACTGAAGCGGCGCCCAAGAGCGCGCCCGCCGCGCCGGATGCCAGCCAGTTGATTGATCAGCTTGACCAGGTGATCCAGGGCGATCAGGAACCGGCCAGGAAGCCTGCCGACGCGGCAGCACCACAGGCGCCCAAGACCATTCAGAGCGGCCTCGAACAGCCCGGCGGCGGCGGCGGCTGGGTTTACGTCGGCGGCAAGTGGGTGCCGGTGACCGAGGCCCCGGGCCAGGCAGGCAGCGCCACCACCGACGAATTCAACAGCCTGATCACCCAGCGCCTGATTGAAGTGCCCTACCAGAAGCTGCTGGAAGGCGACATGCGCTACAACATCGTGATCCGTCCCGGCGACATCATCCGCGTGCCGGATCCCTCGGCCGGTTTCGTGTACGTCTACGGCCAGATCTCCCGGCCCGGCACCTACAACGTGCCCGGCGAAGCTGAACTGACCGTCACGCAGTTGGTGGGCGCCGCCGGGGGCCTCAACGCCCTGGCCATCCCGGAGCGCGTGGACATTCGCCGCCGCGTGGGTGACAACGAGGAAGCGATCATGCGCTTCGATCTGCGGGCGATCTTCGAAGGCGAAGCGCCCAACTTCTTCCTCAAGCCCAACGACGAAATCAACGTGGGCACCAACTTCCTGGCGACGCCGCTGGCCGTGTTCCGCAACGGCTTGCGAACGACTTACGGCTTCGGTTTTGTGCTCGATCGCAACTGGGGCACGGACGTGTTCCCATAATCCGCGGGCTGGCCCGTGGAGCTGCCTGGGCTGATGGATGGACCGCCCGGCCCAGGTCGGCTTGACCGTGACGCGAAGGCGGTCCTTCGCAGGGTGAGAGACGAAACAGCAGGCAGGGATGCCTGAACGCGGCGCTGTGGCGCCGGGGATAGGCGGCCCGGGCTTGGTCTGCGCCTCCAGGGACCAAGGTGAAAATAGGCGAACCGGCCGGCAGGCGCGGCCGTATAAAGCTTTCCCCTCCCCCTGGTTGACGAGAAGGAAAGGATGACAGAGACGACGTTGAGCCAGCTCGATCACACCCCCTCGGCCCCAGATCGCTCCGGGTCAGCCATGGATCATCCGCAGGCTCTGATCCCCACGCGCGGCTGGGTGTGGATCGTCGTGCTCGGCTGCCTGTTCGTCATGCTGCACATGACCTACCTGGAGCGGCTGTTCCGCATCGTGACCAATGCCAGCGGGGACAGCCCCTGGCTGCTGGTCCGCTGGGGCGAGCTGTTCAAGTCGGCCATGCTCAGCAAGAGTTGGAACGCCAACTGGTCACACGCCCTGGTCATTCCCCTGATCAGCCTCTACTTCCTGTTCCAGAGCCGCGACCGGCTGTCGATCACGCCCACACGCACCTGCTGGTGGGGACTGGCGGTGATGTGCTTCGGCCTGCTCAGCTACACCTGGTGGATCTTCCCCGGCCGCAATGACATGTTCCAGGGTTACAGCGCGTTGATCAGCCTGTTCGGACTGCTGCTGTTCCTGCTGGGCCCGGCCATCATGCGCATCATCTGGTTCCCGGTGCTCTACCTGGCCTTCGCGGTCAAGATCGCCGACGCTGTTTGGGAGAAAATCGCCTGGAAAATGCAGGATATCGCGGCGACGACTTCCTACGTGGTGCTGCAGTTCCTGTCGCTGATCTTCCATTTCGACATCTCCGTGGCCGGCAACCAACTGTCGATGACCTTCGCCAAAAACGGTGAGACGGTCACCCAGAGCATGAACGTGGCCGAGGCCTGCAGTGGGTTGCGCATGCTGATGGCCTTCATCGCCCTGGGCACCGCGCTGGCGTTCATCACGCCCCGGCCGTGGTGGCAACGATTGCTGATGGTGCTCATGGCGGTGCCGGTGGCCATTGCCGTCAACGTCGGCCGCGTGGTGACCATCGGCCTGCTGCAACTGGTCAACCCTGAAATGGCCCGCGGCGAGTTCCACACCTTCGTGGGCATGCTGATGCTCATTCCCGCCGCCCTGCTGATCCTGCTGATCGGCTGGTGCGCCAACCGCATTTTCATCCCCGCCGAAATGTCCAACTCCGCCGCTGCGGCTGCGGACCGATCCGCCCCGCCACCGCCGCCGGCCGAGACGGCGACGCCGCTGCCTCTGGGCAACCTGCTGGCTGCGGTGGGCAAGGGGGCGGCGCTGGGCGCGATGGTAACTCTCGTGCTGGGTGGTTGTTACGTCAGTATCTGGCAGCTCGGCAAGCTGCCGCTGTTCGATCGCCTGCCGCAGGTGGTGCTGCTGCCGGGGATGGTGTTGCTGATCAGTGTGCTGGCCCTGGCGGTGACGTGGGCGGCGCGGGCGGCTGGGCGATACCTGCGCCAGAACGACGCCCAACGCCTGCCCCTGTGTGCCGGCGTGGCAGCCGGCCTGCTGGCGGCCGCATGGATCGGCCAGAGCAGCGCCATCGCGCAGACCCGCGTCGTACTGATCAAGAAGGCCGTCCCCTCCCGCCATCCCCTGAGCCTGATCCCGCACAAGATCGGCTCGTGGGAGATGTTCTTCGACGAACGTGATCAGATGACCGCCGAGGTCATCGAGGTGCTGGGCACCACCAACTTCGTCAGCCGTTACTACCACGACACCTCCGCCCCCGATGCGGTCGATTTCAATCCCCAGGGCCGCTACTTCGAGCCCGGCACCGTCGCCCGCCTGCACGTGGCCTACTACACCGGCAACCCCGACACCGTCCCCCACGTGCCCACCCGCTGCTTCATTGCCGGCGGCGCCACCGGCATGAGCGAAGACCAGATCACACTCAAGCTCGATGACTCGCAGTATGTACCCGACCCCAAGGGCGACCATCGCGGCTATCTGTGCCCCGTGCCCTCCAACCCCTTCATCGATGTGCGCGTACCCACGCTCGACATCCCCGCCACGCGCTTCACGTACCTGCCTTACAAGAGCAATCAGCAGCAGACGGCCATCTATTTCTTCGTGGCCAACGGCAAGTTCATCGCCACGCCCAACCAGGTGCGCTTCACCGGCTTCGACCCGCGCGATGAATATGCCTACTACTGCAAGGTTGAAGTCAGCCTGCTGAACATCACGGATCCGCAGGAGGCCACGCAGCGCACCGAGGCCCTGCTGAATCAGTTCCTGCCTGAGATTATGGCCGTGCTGCCCGATTGGATCGACGTGCGCGAAGGGCGCTGGCCCCCGAACCAGAATACGACACCCGCTGATGCTGCGCCCAGTTCGCCGTCATCGCAATAACCCGAGAGGCTCTCCATGCCAGGTCGCGTCAACACCCGTTTCGTTCTGATCCTCGTGACCACGATCACCGCGGTCGTGATGGTGCTGTTTGCCGTTTGGTACCTCAAGATTCGCAGCAATCCCGTGCAGTTGGCCCGCAAGGGCGATGTCTTCATGCAGGAAGGCGAATACGCTCGTGCCATCGACGCCTACGGCAGCGCCGCCCGCCAGGATCCGACCGAAGTTTCCTATCTCGACAAGTTCATCGAAGCGATCAACCTGGCGCCGGCTGCCAACGACACCGTGGCCAACAACCGCCTGGGCCTGCTGCTGCGGGCTTATCAGCAGCGCGCCGACGCGGGGCTCGGCGACGAGAAGCTGCTCAACGACTACTACCAGAAGCTGGTGGAACTGGCCCAGACCCTCGGCTACAGCGGGCTCTATCAGCAACTCTACAGCGACACCAACGTCCGGCTCGACGCCCGGCCCACCGACGTGCTGGCCCACAAGTTCCGCGGCATCGCCCGCGTGCACCTGCTGACGGACCAGGGCGACGACTTCGACCAGCCCTTCGCCGATCAGCAGCGGGCTCACGACGACCTGGTGATGGTGCTCAACGATCGTCCCGATGACACCCAGGCCCGCTTTAACCTGGCCCTGTGGACGCTCTTCGACGCCCGCTACACCCGCTACAGCAACGGCCCTCTGGAGGAGGTCCAGCGCCGACGCGCTGAGGCCATCAGCCTCTCCCAGCGCATGCTGGAAGTCGATCCCAACGATCCGCAGTTGATGCTCCAGCACGCCCGCATTCTGTTGCTGGCCGCCGATGACATGGAAAAGGACAGCAAACCGCAGGAAGATGAAATCCAGCAACTGCACGACCAGGCCGGCCAACTGCTGAGCAAGGTCGAGTCGGACCTGCTGACTGATCCCCAGCCGGTGCAGCGCGTGCTGGAAACGGCCGCGCTGCTGCAGCAGTCCGACCGTGAAGAGGTGCCCCAGCCCGAAGATGCCACGGCCACCACCACCCGCGGCACGCTGCGGGCCGCCCGGCTGATCGCCGCCGGTCTGGAAAAGCAGCCGGACAACATTGATTACCTGGTGCGTTCGGGCATTCTGCTGGCGCAGATGAACCAGATCGATCAGGCCCGCGCCGCCCTGGAAGAGGCACGCCGACCCGGTCGCCAGCAACCGGCCGTGGCTGCTCTGCGTACTCGTAATCAGCAATTGCTGGCCACGATTCAACTGGGCAACTTGCTGGTCACCCAGCGGGCCAACGCCACCGACCCGGCCCAGATCGCCGACCTGGAAAAACGCGTGACGGACCTGATCAAAGAAGTTGAAGCCAGCTACGGCCGCCTGCCTGCTCTCGATCAGTTGGAGGGCAAGCTGGAACTGGCCAAGGGTCACTACGCCGTGGCCCAGCAACTGCTCAACAAGGCCAGCACGTCGACCGGCCAGTCCGATCTGGACAACGTGCGCCTGGCTGCCATTGCGGACGTTCAGAGCGGCGACTGGGGCTCTGCCGCTGAGAAGTTCGAGCTGATCCTCACCCGGGTTCCCGATGTCGATGCGATCCGTCGGCAACTGATCGGCCTCTACCTGCGGGGCGGCAAGCTGGAAGAGGCCAAAGCCCACCTGGATTACCTGCTGGCCAAGGACAAGGACAACACGGACAACCAACTGCTGCTGGCGAACATGCTGGCTGCCGAAGAAAAGGTTGACGAGGCCATCGCGCTTTATGAATCGCTGCGGGACAAGGTGGACAACCTCTTCCTGGACACCAACCTGGCCCGCCTGTACGTGATGCAGGACCGCAAGGCGGATGCCGAGAACCTGCTGGCTGGGCGATTCGACAAGGATCCGAGCAACGTGCTGGTGCTGCAATCCCTGTTGCCGCTGACCGATGACAAGGACAAGCAGCAGCAGTACATCGAGCGCTACAAAACAGCCGGCGGCAGCGAGGAGCTGATCGCCCTGATCCAGCGGCAGTTGCAAGACGAGCCGCTGACGCCGGAAGAAACCAGCCAGATGATGCTCAGCATGGAGAAGGATCCGTTCAACAACGCGGTGATCCGGGCCCGGCTGATGGTGCAGCAAGGCGATCTGGACGGAGCAGACAAGGCCCTGGCCGAAGCGGCCGCTTTGAAGCCGGACGATCAGGGTGTGCTGGAGCTGCGCTTCAACCTGGCCCTGCAGCGGCAGCAGTGGGATCAGGCGGAGCGGCTGACGGAGCGGGCCGCCAACCTCAACGCCGACCTGGCCGGCGGCGCCTTCTTCCGCGCCCGTCTGGCGGAGGCCCGCGGGCAACTCGATCAGGCGGTGACCCTGTACGAAGAAGCGTTGACCAAGCGCCAGGTCTTCTCCGAAGGCTGGAGCCGTCTGGGCGACGCCCGCTGGCGTCTGAACCGTAACCAGGCTGCGTTGGAAGCCTACCAGCGTGCTCTGGATCAGCAGCCCAACAACATTGCCGCATTGAGCAACATCTCGCGGCTGGAAGCGCAGATGGGCCTCAACACCAGCGCCCTGCAGCACGCCCGTGCCGCCTGGCAACTGCGCCAGACCAACCCGCAGCTACGCGAAATCTATCTCCAACTCGAACAGCAGTTCGGCGATCCCAAAGTCGCTTTGAAGATCCGTGAGGATTGGGCCGAGTCTCACCCCCAAGACGCCGACAACCAGCGGGCCCTGGCGGTGCTGCTGGCCACCATGGGTGATAACAAGCAGGCCCTGGCCAAGATCGATCAGTTGATCGCGCTGGAAGGCAACAACGCCAACAACGCCCTGACCAAGGCCCTGCTGCTGCTGGACCAGAACCGCGGCGATGAGGGTGAGCAGGTGCTGACCGACTACAACAATTCGCTGGGTGACAAGCTCGGTGGCGATGACCTGGTGCGCCTGGGCCAGTACCGCCTGCGCCGCGGCAACGTCCAGGGCGCCCTGGCTACCTACCAGCAGGCCCGCGACTACGACGGTGACGATCTGCGCTACACCCGCCTGCTCAGCGACACGATGTTCGAGCTGGGCCTGATCGATCAGGCGGTCACCATGTATCTGCAACTGCACCAGGCCAAGCCCGATGACACCATGGTCACCCTGCGCCTGTGCGAGACGCTGCTGCGCAGCGGCAAGCACGATGAGGCGGCCAAACTGCTCAAGGGCCTGGAAGTGCCCGATGATCAGAAATCGACGTTCTATCTGCTGCAGGCTGCCCTGGTGGGGCCGGGCGGCGATGCCAAGCTGGACCGCCAACAACAGGCGGAGGCCTTGCGCTGGCTGAACCTGGCGATCCAGGCCGACCCCAATAATGCACCGGCCTACGTCCAGCGGGCCAGGCTGTTGATGGGCCAGCCCGATCAGCACGCCGCGGTCATCAACGACCTCAACCGCGCCCTGGAAATCAACGGCCGGCTCGGCGAGGCCCGCCGTCTGCTGGTGAGCCTCTATCTGCGTAACAACGATGTCGATGAAGCCATCCGTGAACTGCGGAAGTTGCTCGAGCAGAACCCGCGCGACCGCGACTCGCGGCTGACCCTGATCAGCATCTATCGCAGCCGCAATCAGCGTGAGCAGGCCAACCGCCTGGTCGATGAGGCGATGGCGTTGGAGCCCAAGAACCCGACCTGGCCCGCCCTCAAGGCACAGATGGCCATGTTAGACGGACAAATTCAGGCCGCGCTGCCTTACCTGGAGAAACTGGTCGAGATCGATCCCAACTACGATTCGATCTCCAAGTACGCCACCGCCCTGATGCAGGCAGGCAAGATCAATGACGTCCTGGAACTGCTGCGCAAGCAGGCCGTCCTGGTCAACCAGGACATCAAGCTGCAGGCTATCCGCGCACGCGCCCTGCACATGAGCGGCCAAAAGGGCGAGGCCCGTCAACTGTTCACCAACCTCCTGAACGAAGCGGAGAAGCTGGACGACTTCGATACCATCACCTCGCAGATCGTGGCCGCCTACGGCGTCGCTGACGCCTCCACCTTCCTGGCCGGGGTCAAGGATCTGCGGGATCCGCTCTGGATGGAACTGGCCCAGGACAACCTGATGCTGGCCCAGCGGCAGTGGGAGGAATTGATCCCGAAACTGGAAGCGTCGCGCTCACAGATTCCCGACGACCCGCAGTTGCAGCACAAGTTCCTGACCCTGCTGGCTGTCAGCTATCACCAGACCGAACGCTATGACAAGGCCCTCGAGGCCTATGATCAACTGGTGAAAATCGCCCCCAGAGACGTGGCGGCTCTGAACAACCTGGCCTACCTGCTGATCGAGCAGTTCAACGACAAGGACCGGGCTCTGGTCTACGCCAAGCAGGCCGCGGCCGCATCGCCCGATAATGCGTCGGTCCTCGACACGCTGGGACTGATTCAGTACAAGTCCGGCCAACTGGAGGATGCCCGCCGCACGTTGGAAACCAGCATGCTGCGTCAGCCCCTGGCCCCCACCTGCGTCCACCTGGGTCAGGTTTATGCGGACCTGGGTCTGACCAGTCTTGCCATCGAGCAGTTGAATCGGGCCAAGGAACTGGCCGACGTGAATCATGAGCCCCAGTACCGACAGGAAGCCGAGCAGTTGCTGGAAAAACTCCTCCAGCCCGCTCAATGATGTGAACCGAGGTTATTGCCATGACCGCTAATCCCATGCCTCCCATGATCCCGATGTCCGGCCCGACCGCCGCTATGTCCCCGCATGGCACCGGCCGCTTCAAACCGGTGGATCCCCTGCGCGTGCTGCGCATGTACATGACCTGGCTGTTCGTGGCCGTGGTTGTCGGCGTCGTACTGGGGGTAGCGACCTGGGGCGGGCTGCGCCTGACCATGCCGCGCTACACCTCCAGCATCAACCTCAACGTCGGACCCCAGATCGAGACCGTGCGCTCCATCACGGCCCCGGGCTACAGCGACAACAACAACCTCATCGAACGCACCATTCGCAATGAAACGACCCGTCTGCTCAGCGAGCAGATCCTGATGGAAGCACTGCGCCGGCCCGATGTTCAGAACACCAAGTGGTTCGCCAAGTTTGATAACAACATGCCGGACGCCCTCGACGACCTGCGCAAGCACGTGCTGAACATCTATCCGATTTACGAAACCACGCTCATCAACGTCTCGGCCAGCACCGCGGACAAGGGCGATCCCGGCGTCATCGCCAACGCCATCGTCCAGGTCTACCTGGTCCAGTTGAACACCGAGTCGGGTACCTCCACCAGCGAGCGACGCACTGCCTACACCAACGAACGCCGCCTGCTGGAAGGCGACATCGCCCGGCTCAAGCAGCAGCAGACCACCTTCACCAGCGAGAACCAGCTCAGCTCGCTGGACTCGCGCATGGCGGACGCCCAGCGCCTGCTGGAGTACTACACCAAGAACCTGGCTGAGTTGGAAATGCAGTTGAGCTCGGCGACCGAAATGCATGCCCAGCTCGTCCAGAAACAGCAGATGGGCCAGACCGATCCCAGCCCTGACGACCTGGCTGCGGTCAATGCCCTGCCCGAGGTTTCCTCTTTCCAGTCCCGTCTGGATCAGTACCGCGAAAACCTGCGGGCAGCCATCGCCACCTACGGCGAAAACAGCTACCAGGCCAGCCGCGTCCGCATCTACATCGATGCCTGCGAGCAGGAACTGCAGCAGAAGCGCCAGGACAAGCTGCGCGAAATGCAGGCCGCCCGCATCGAACAGTACGCCAATGCCATCACCTCCCTCCAGGGCACCATCGAAACCATCACCAAGGAGATCGATGCCAAAAAGGTCACCCTGACCGACCTGAACCAGAAGCTGACCCGTTACGCTCAGATCACCGAAGAGCTGAGCATGAAGAACGCCCGCATGAAGGAGCTGGAAGGTCTCCTGGGCGATCTGCGCATCTACACCGACCTGCCCGAGGCCCAGCGCGTCAAGCGCTTGTCCGCCCCCACCGTGCCGGAGCTGACCTTCCCCAAGCCTCTGTACGTAATCCCCGGCGTCACCATGTTCGTGCTCATGCTGACCACCGGCATCATCTTCCTGGTCGAGATGCTTGATCAGCGGGTTAAAGCCCCCTCCGACGTCAAGCTTATTTCCGATGCCGAACTGCTGGGCGTCCTGCCCGACGCCGCGGAGGATCTGTCCGCGCCCACCGGCATCGAGCGCGTGGTCGAGAAGTACCCCGCCGGTCTGATGGCTGAGTCTTTCCGCAACGTCCGCACCAGCATCATGAGCAAGATGGACCGCCACGGTTACAAGACGCTCATGCTCGTCAGCGCTCAGCCCAGCGGCGGCGCCAGCAGCGTCCTGCACAACCTGGCGGTCAGCCTCGCCTTCCACGGCCGCAATGTCGTCATCGTCGATGCCAACCTGCGCCGACCCGCTCAGCACAAGATGTTCGACCTGAGCAACGACAGCGGCCTGGTCGATGTCCTGCGCGGTCGACGCAGCATCGAGCAGAGCCTCCAGAAGATCGACGGCCTCAGCGTCAGCCTGCTGACCTCCGGCCAGGCGGCTGAGGCTCCGCCCGAACTGCTCGAAGGCAGCGCCTTCCGCTCCATCATCCACGAACTGGAGTCGAAGTTCGACACCGTGCTGATCGACGCCCCGCCGGCCCTGTTGACCTCCGAGAGCCAGTTGATCGCCAAGCACGTGGATGCCGTCGCCTTTGTCGTCCGTGCCATCAGCGACACCCGCGGCATGCTCGAACGCATGACCCGACGCTTCGACGGCCAGCGGGCGGAAGTGCTGGGCATGATCCTCAACGGCGTCCAGAGCGCGGCCGGCGGCTACTTCCGCAAGAGCTACCGCGAGTTCTACCGCTACCGCGAGAACGGCTCAGGCGCCGGCTCCAACGGTCAGCACAAGACGCCGGAGAGCGCCGCTACGACCTGATCACCCCCCACGCCAGACGTTCGTATGACTGATAAGCGTACGGCCATCATCACCGGCGGGGCAGGGTTTATTGGCTCTCAATTGGCCCGACGACTGCTGGCTGACGGCCGGCGCGTGGTGATCATTGACAACCTGTCCACCGGCCGCCGCGAGAACATCGCCGAGTTGATCGACGCGCCGCAGTCCGACTGCCGCCTGATCGTCGGCAAGGCCGGGGCCCAGATCGGCGCCGCCCTGAAGCTGGGCGCCGACGAGGTCTATCACCTGGCTGCGGCGGTGGGCGTGCAACTGGTGGTCGATGATCCGGCCGGCATGATCCGCAACAACGTCAGCGAAACCGTCAGCGTGCTGGAGGCCTCCCGCGCCGCCGGCGCCAAGGTGCTGATCACCAGCAGCAGCGAAGTTTACGGCAAGTGTCCCCGCCTGCCTTTGCAGGAGGACATGGACCTGGTTTACGGCCCGACCACCGCCTCGCGCTGGAGCTACGGCCTGACCAAGGCCATTGACGAGCACCTGGCCCTGGACTTCAGCCGCCGCGGCGGACCGGCCTGCGTGGTGGTGCGACTGTTCAACACCATCGGACCGCGCCAGACCGGGCGCTACGGCATGGTCGTGCCGCGCTTCATCGAGCGGGCGGTGACCGGCCAACCCTTGCAGGTCTACGGCGATGGCAATCAGACCCGCGCCTTCTGCGATGTGCGCGATGTGGTCGAAGCCCTGGTCAGCCTGATGGCTGAACCCAATGCCATCGGGCGCGTCTTCAACATCGGCTCCACCCGACAGATCACCATCGACCAGTTGGCCCGGTTGGTTATTCAACTGGCCGGCTCGTCCAGCGTCGTTGAACACGTGCCCTACGAAGCGGTGTACGGCCTCAACTTCGAGGATCCGCCGCATCGTCTGCCCGACACCTCGCGCCTGCAAAGTCTGATCGGCTGGCAGCCGGTGGTCAAACTGGAACAGACCATCCGCGAACTGATCGAACTGCGGCGCGAGGCGATCCCCACCGGATCGGCGGCGGAGAAAGCATGACATGTACGGCCTGTTGGCACAACAACAGATGAATTCTCACAGCGAGATGAGCATGACGGAGATCATCTCGCCGTTCATGGGCGTGTTTTTCGCCGCGTTTTTCCTGTCGTTCGTGGCCACGCCGGTGATGCGCGAACTGGCCATCCGCAACGGCATCATCGATGCCCCGGACCTCAAGCGCAAAAACCATCTGCGACCGGTGGCCTACCTGGGCGGCATTGCGATCTTCCTGGGCTGGTTCGCGGGCGCGGCGTTCACGTTCGTCCTTTGGCCCAGCACCGACAACGTGATCATGAGCATCATGCTGGGCGCGACTGCCATCACCATCACCGGCGTGCTCGACGACGTCTATCACATCAGCCCACGGGTCAAGATCGGCGGCCAACTGTTCGCCGCCGCTGCTTTGGCCAGTCAGAACGTCGGCGTGCGCCTGGCTGAGTCGGCCGTCAATGTCATGGGGTTGCACGACATGGTGCCCTTCACCGTGATCTACATCCTGGGCACCCTGATCATTGCCGCGTTCGTCATCGGCGGCTGCAATGCCACCAATCTGCTCGACGGGCTGGACGGCCTGGCGGCGGGGGTCTGCGCCATCGCCTGCCTCGGCTTTCTGGTCATCGCCGCCCTCATCGCGCAGAAGGGCATCCTCGATCCGGCAGATGACGGAACCATCCACACCGTTCGCATGTGCATCATCCTGGCCACGCTGGGGGCCGCCATCGGGTTTCTGCCATTCAACTTCAACCCGGCGTCCATCTTCATGGGCGATGCCGGCTCACTGCTGCTGGGCTATCTCTGCCTGACCTGCGTGCTGCTGTTCACGCCCGACACCGCCCACTACGCGCCCAAGCTGGTCACCGCCCTGCTGATCGTCTTCGCCCTGCCCATCGCGGACACGTTGCTGGCGATCATCCGCCGCAAAATCCAGGGCAAACCCATCACCGCCCCTGACTACGAACACCTGCACCACCTGTTGCGGCGCAGCGGCCTGGGTGTCAAGCGCAGCGTGCTGATCCTCTACACCGCAGCGATTTTCTTCGCGGTCCTGGGCGTCGCACTGGTGGCTCTGGACCTGCGCTGGCGGTACATGCTGGCGGTGTTCTTCCCGCTGTACGCCTTCATCATGGTCATCGCCTACCAGTACGGCCAGCAGTTGAACCTGCGCGACAAGCTCGATCGGCAAAAGGCAGAGGCCGAAAGCAAGGGCAATGTGCAAGACGCCGCCGACGCCAAGGCTGATACCAGCACCGCTGCCCCACCGCCGCCGACTACTCCAGCGGTGTGAGCTTGATGTAATCCAGGCCGAACATTCGTGCCGGCACCGCTGCCGGGTCCATGCCCGTGATGCGCACCAGCAGCGTCTGCGGGCCGGCCTGCAACGTGCAATCGCCCAGGTCGACCAACTGGCAGACGACCTCGGGGTTGTACAGGTTGATTTCCGGCGTGGTCAGATCGCCGAGCTTGATGGTGACAATGGCATAGTCCTTGGCCTTGGTCAGATTGGCCACGGCGTGATAGCGGCCGGCCTTGGGCACCTCGAGGGTCAGCATCAGTTCATCACCCACCAGGCCGTCGCGCCACCAGAGTTGCTTTTCGCCGCTCCAGTTCCAGTTGTTGCCCTCCTGCACCCGCGTGTTGCCGCCGGTGTAGCCTTTGACCTTCAGATCCTCGCCCTCGATGGCGCCTTCCACACGCATGACGGGCACTTCATGCTTGACCGGCAAGGCAACTGCGGCAGCATCCGGCTGCACGCTGCAGGTCGCACCCGGGCGGGCGTACCAGAACGTGGTGGGCGCGTAATCGATGATCGTCTTGGCCCAGTGCCAGATTTCCATGTCGAACTTCAGCGCCTTGGTAAACGGAATCCCATCCATCAGGCGATAGCGGCTGTTGACCGACATGTCGAGGTGGAAGTTGCCGTTGCCGTAGGGCTGGGCGTGGAAAGGTGAACTGAACTTTTCGGGACGGCACCAGGCGTAGCCGTAGTAGTCCTCGGTGCCCGTGCCGAAGTGCGAGGGGAATGTTTCGCCGTCCACATAGACTTTTTCGTCGCCTTCGCCCCACCAGCGGGTGGCGCCGTTGAAGAGGGTCAAGGTGTCGCCGACATAGACGCCCCTGCCGTCAACGGTCACGTAATTGAAGTCGAACGCGCCGCGATCCGCGGGCTCGTTGGTCTGCGTGGGCAGGTCGGCAGCCAGATGCCAGGCGGCATGGAAGTGCATCGAGCGATCGTCCCATTGCCAGTCGCCGGCGCCCACGCTGCTGTCGCTGACAGTCACCGGTTGTTTGCCGAGGTTGTGCAGCGTCACCGTGCATGATTTCTCGAAGGGCATCACCCACCAGGCGGACAGTTGGCCGTCCTCGCTGCTGCGGGTGTACCACGACCAGTACGGCACCGGCGTGTAACCGACGCCGAAGAAATCGCCCACCGGGCACCACACGGTCCGTTCGCCGTCGCAGTTGATCTCCAGCACCGTGGAGCGCAGGGCCTGCGAAGCGTCCTCGGCCGCCAGCTTCAGGGTCAGTTCCCGGATAGCCGCCGGGCCGCTGATATCGATCTGCTTCGATTGGCCGGGGGCCAGGGCGCCATCCAGCGAACTCTGCTTCAGGCCACTGGTCTGGGGCTGCGAGGCGGCCAGCGTCTGCTGCACCGAGTCGATCTTGCTCTTGAGCGTTTGCAGTTGATCCATGCTGAAGGTCTGGACCTGCGTGCCGGCGGGATAAGTGCGGAAGTTGATCTGGTAGTAAAACGATTCACCCTTGGGCCGGCCGTCCACGATCTCAGCTTTGGTTTCGTAGGTGATCTTGCAATGCTTGGCATAGGGGATCGGCAGATACAAGTTGTGCCCGCGCCGCCCGTATTCGGTCAGGGGCGAAACGCCCTGCCCCAGGGGCTCACCCACCAAGGCGCCGCCGTCGATGATCGAGCCCGGCGTCCCTTCGATCAACGGCTGATCCGAGCCGTCCAGATAGATGCGCATGGTGCCGTCGGTGAAGCGTGCCCAGGTGGCCCAGAAGCGCACGATGACGCCGGGGCCGTCCTCGTCCATCATCACCAGTTCCTGGCGTCCGTCGCGCTCCTCGATGCGCACGTAGTAGCTGCTGTCGGCGTTGGCGTACCAGGTGCTCTGATCGTCCGGCGACACGGCGACGCGACTGTAGCTGCTGTCCTGTTTGCAGGTGTACTCCGGCTGCGGCCAACGGGCCACGGCATCACGATCGATCATTTCATCCAGCAAAGATTCCAGCGTGATCGTTTGTGCCTGCGCGGAAATAAAAGCACTCCCCTGCACAATCACCAGAAGTAACCAGCAGACTTTCCGATGCATGATGATCTCCTTGGCTGGAAGAGTTAAAGGTGCATTCGCCGGGTATAGATTAGCCACTCGATCAGCAGTACGCCAAGCGCCGCCCATGCAAACCAGCGCCACACTTCCCGCCGCACACTGGCAGCCGCCACCTGGCCCCGTGCATCCACCGCCCCCACTTCGATCTTGTCCGCCACGCGCAGGTCGCTTTCCAAACCGTCCAACAGGTTCACGGCCAAACGATCGTACGGCGCAGATATATCCGGATTGCTCGTCATATACACGCCTGTTTTCTCAAACGGTTCGAGCACCGCTTCGCCGTGGCGCACCGGGCGCTTCATCGTGGCCGGGCCGGTGTAGATCACCTCGGTGCCCGCCGCCACCGGCACCGTCGCCACGTCACCCGTGCTGTAGGCCAGCGCCGCCTCATCACCCAAGCCGTCGAGCCCCAACGTGCGCATCACGTTGCTGACGAACACCGGGAAGCTGACGTACATCGGCCAGTAACTATCCAGCAGATTGAACCCCACCACCACGTGCTGCAACCCATTGCGCGGCACGGCCGCGATCACCGGGCCGCTCAAGCCCGTGGCCAGCACCCGCGCTTCAGGTGGCACCACCAGTCGCCCCGGCGCGTGGATCACCACATCGTCCAGCACCACGTAACGCATCAGCGGATCAGCGCGATCCCAGTCCAATACATACTGCCACTGCTGATCACCCTCTTGCGCTGGCTTCAACGCCAATCCCGGCAGCGGCGGCGCAGCACCGAAGCTCAAGCTGTCCGCCGGGGGAATCTGTTGCGGGGCGTAGCCGTCGAAGACGATCACGTCGAAGCCTTCACCCTGTCCGTCATCCCACCCGCCGCGGGCGAGCGTGGACGGGTTCTGGTTCTCGTACTTCTGCGGCGACATCACCACCAAGCGCTTGACGCCTACGCTGCCGATGGCGCTTTCCAGGAATGCATTGCCCCCGCTGACCAGCAGCACGCTCAAGCGCCGCGACGGAGCCAGCACCAGCAGCGCCTGGTCGTCAGCCGCCAGGTCATCACGGTGATCGTGCGACAGGCGCAGCAGGGCTGAGTCGGGCATGGTCAACTCGAACTGCCGCTGGATGGACCCGCCGGCCGGCACCGTCACCGGCTGCACGTTCACCGCCTGGCCGTCGATCGACAGCGTCAGGTTCGCTTCCACCGACTTGGCGCCGCAGTTGTTCAATCGCGTAAACAATCGCACCAGTTGCGGCTTGTCCGCATCACGGCGGGCTGCGAATGAAACGATGCCCAGATTGTCCGGCTGCCGCTCGGCGCCGATCTTGATGTAATTCAACTCCGCACTGCGCAGCGCCAATGGCTCCTGCTGATCGCTTTGAATCCGCCCGTCGCTGAGCACGTACACCCGCATCTTGCTGTCAGACGCGCCGTCACCCGCGTTGGCTAAAGCGAACTCATCAACCAGCTTCAGCGCTTCATCCAGGTGCGACCGCTGGTCGGTGGGCTCGATGTCGCGCACGGCCCGGCGAAGCAGTGTCACGTCGCCGGTGGTCTGCTGCACCACCTTCACCGACTGGGCGAAACTGAGCACCATGGCCTGCCCGCCCGCCAGTGCGTCGATCAACTCCAGTGCCTTGTCCTTGGCTGCGTCCAGGCGCGTGCCGGAGCCGAGCCTGGCGTTCATGGAGGCGGAGTGATCGATGACGATCGCCACGCGCTGTCCCGGCTCCGCTGCCGTGCGCGTCGCCGGCCGCGCCAAGGCCAGCAGCAGCGCGATCAGGATCAACAGTTGCAGCAACAGCAGCAGGTTCCGCCGCAGCTTCTGGAAAGGCGAAT
>CAYYGM010000084.1:0-18250 GCA_964471555.1 uncultured Phycisphaeraceae bacterium | reverse complement strand
TCGTCGAGGATTTCCCGCACGGTCAGGAGCTTGATGATGCGGCCGGTGCGTTTGTGGAAGGCGGCGCATTCGCGCTCGGCGTCGTGGGTGTAGCCGAAGGCCACGAAGAAGCCTCGCTCGCGGTTTTCGCGCTCCATGACGGCCTCGAACTGGTCGATGTCGGGCCGGCCCACCTTGTCCACCTGCTTGACCTGGATGGGGAACCAGTCCTCGGCAAACATGTGATCGGTCTGGCCCTTTTTGCCCTTGGCGGCCGCCTCGGCGGGCTTGGTGCCCACGGGGTACAGTCGGCCGTCGATGCCCATGTCGCCCACCTGCACCTTGTTGGGCACGCCGCCCAGGGCGATCACCGCCCAGTTCTCGAACTCGAAGTGCGGAATGGCTCGCAGTTTCTCGACCGTCCACGGCAGATCGCGCACCACGAAGCCGCGCCCCACCCGCCACAGTTTTTCATTCTCCGGCAGATTGCACACATCGCGCATGCGCTTGGCCATCACCCGGCAGGCGGTGGGCGAAACGTCAATGCCGATCCACTGTCGGCCAAGATTCTGCGCTGCCACCAGAGCGGTGCCACAGCCACAGAAGGCGTCGAGGACGATGTCGTTTTCGTTACTGCTGATGTTAAGGATGCGATCTAACAGGGCGAGAGGTTTTTGCGTGGGATAACCAAGTCCTTCACCACCTGAACCATGCAATGGAAGGATGTCATCCCACACTGTTCCAATCGGCGTACCTTTACCTTCATCGAGGTAGCGTTTGTATTGCGGAACGCGCCCGGGTTTCGTCTGGACGATGCGACCTTCGGCGTAGAGTTTCTTCATGTTCTCCTCGCTGTATCGCCAATAGCGAGTGACGCCGAGAAATTCGTAGTGAGGATTTCCCTTCGACGGTGCGGCCCCGCCCGGTGCGGTCAAATCGCCGAGTCGATACCTGCGTCCCGTTTCTGGCTCGATGTGGCGATAGAACTGCTCGACATAATCAGGGTCATATGGCTTGTATTGGTGGTGGAATGTATAGCCACTTTTTGCTTCGGCCGCGCCTTGAGCATAAAGGAAAACGGAGTCGTGGACTCGCCCAAGATGTTTGCTCCCTTGCTTAGCATCATTATGCGCTGATTGCCGCTTCCAAATAATTTCGTTGACGAAGCAGTTCTCCCCAAAAATTTGATCGAGCATCACCTTGACATAGTGCGAGGCATGCCAGTCGCAGTGGTAGTAGAAGGAGCCGGTCTTTTTCAGGACGCGGGCCAGTTCGACGCAGCGGGGGCGCATGTAGTCGATGTAGGCGGCCGTGGAAGCGTGGCGGTCCTCGAAGGCCCGCTTTTCTTTCCGCTCGCCCCAGAACACCTCGTAGTTGCGATTGCTGTTGAAGGGCGGATCGATGTAGATCAGATCGACGCAGGCATCGGGCAGGTTGCGCAACTGTTCGAGGCAGTCGCCGCAGTAGATGACGCGGGTGTCGAGCAGGGCGGACGGTTTGCCGGCCGGGGGCGACAAGGCGGCGGCCAGTTCGCGCTCGGGCGAATCGGCGGCAGGTGAGTGCTTCGGCTTGCGGACGGGTCTGGATTTGGCGGTTTTTGCGTCCGCGCGTTTCCCGGTGCTGCGCTGCTTCGACATGGGGGATCAATATACAGGAAATGGGGGCAATGACTGAATGGCGGCTGCGGGTGATGAACAACGCTCGGCCGGCTGGACTATAAAATAGATTAATTATAATTAGTTTTGACATTAGCGTTACTAATGCTATCATCCTCTCGCCATGCAAACCCTGCGCCTGTTCAGCGATGTGGCTCGGCGGCACAGCTTCTCCGAAGCGGCGAAGCTGCATGGCATTACACAATCGGCCGCCAGCCAGCGCATGAGCAGCCTGGAGAAGCGTCTGGGCGTCACCCTGTTCGATCGCTCCGTGCGCCCGCTGGCATTGACTGAGGCCGGTGAAATCTTCCTGGCCGGCTGCATCGAACTGCTCGAACAATATGACCGTCTGCAACGCCGCGTCATGGGTCTGGGCGGCGACCCGGCCGGCAGTGTGCGCGTCTCAGCGATCTACTCGGCGGGCATCGATCTGCTGGAGCGCATCCGCATCGGATTCGTCGCTGCGCACTCGACGGTCAACGTCGAAATCCACTATCAACATCCTGAAAAGGTTTACCAGGCGGTGCGCGAGCACGAGTGCGACCTGGGCATCGTCAGCTATCCGCAGCGCTGGCGGCAGGTGGGGGTGATCCCGCTGCGCGATGAGGTGATGGTGGTGGTGGCCCAGCCGGGTCATCCGCTGACCCGCCGCGCCAGCGTGCGCCCGACCGACCTCAACGGCGTACGCATGGTCAACTTCGATCCGCATCTGCCGGTGGCCCGGCACATCCGCGCCTACCTGCGTCATCACGGGGCCGAGCCGATCGTCGAGCATCAGTTCGACAACATCGACACCATCAAGAATGCGGTGGCGTCCACCGAGGGCGTGGCGATTCTGCCGCGGCGCACGGTGATGCAGGAGGTGGAGATGGGGGTGCTGGCGGCCGTGGCCCTGGAGCCGCAGTTGCTGCGTCCGCTGGGGATCATTTTTCGTCCACCGCAGCGCGGCAGCGAGCCATTCGGCGAAGCCGCCCGGCTGTTTGTTGAGTACCTGATTGAGCATGGCCGACTGCCGGCTACACGGCTGAGGCAGGAGGTGCCCGCATGACAAGTGCGTTTCCCCAACCCGGCGGCCTGTACGACCCCCGCAACGAAAAGGATTCCTGCGGCGTGGGCTTCATCGCTCACCTCAAGGGCCATCGCAGCCACGAGATCGTGGCTGACGCCCTGGAGATGCTGGCCCGCATGGACCACCGCGGGGCCTGCGGCTGCGAAGCCAACACCGGCGACGGGGCCGGGCTGCTGACCACCGTGCCTTACGAGTTGTTTGCCCGCCTGTCTCAGCGTGAAATTGGCTGCGAGTTGCCGGGTGAAGGGCGTTACGGCGTGGGCATGGTCTTCATGCCGCGCGACCAGAAGGCCCGCCAGCGCTGCCGCGAAGTGCTCAACGAACAGATCGAGAAGCTGGGTCAGGCGCTGCTGGGCTGGCGCGTGGTGCCGTGCAGCGCCGACAAGGCCGACGTCGGCTCCGTGGCCCGCAGCACGGAGCCGGTGGTGGAGCAGGTATTCATCAGCGCGACGATCGACGACCGCGAGGCCTTCGACCGCAAGCTCTACGTGATCCGCAAGACCACCGAGCATCGCATCAAGAACGACGCGGAACTGCGCGACAAGGGCTTCTATGTCTGCTCCATGAGCTCGCGCACGATCATCTACAAGGGCCAACTGACCAGCAAGCAGTTGCCGCTGTACTACGCCGACTTGCGCGACAGCGATTACCAGTCGCACCTGGCCATGGTCCACTCGCGCTTCAGCACCAACACGTTTCCCTCCTGGGACCGCGCGCAACCGATGCGCAACATGTCCCACAACGGCGAGATCAACACCCTTCGCGGCAACATGAACTGGATGACGGCCCGCGAAGGGTTGCTGCAATCCGACGCCTGGGGCGACGACATCGAGCTGCTCAAGCCGATCCTGAACCCGGATACCTCCGACTCGGGCGTGTTCGACAACATGTTCGAGTTCCTGATGCTCTCGGGCCGACCGCTGCCGCACGCTGCCATGATGATGATCCCCGAGGCCTGGGAGAATCACGAGTCGATGCCCATTCACAAGCGGGCGTTCTACGAGTTTCACAGCAACCTGATGGAGCCGTGGGACGGCCCGGCGTCGATCAGCTTCACCGACGGCCGAGTGATCGGGGCCTGCCTGGACCGCAACGGCCTGCGTCCCAGCCGCTTCTACGTCACCGCCGACGACCGGGTGATCATGGCCAGCGAAGTGGGCGTGGTGGATATCGAGCCGTCGCGCGTGCTGCGCAAGGGCCGCCTGGAGCCGGGCCGCATGTTCCTGGTTGACTTCGAGCGCGGCCGCATCGTCGACGACGACGAGCTGAAGCAGATCATCTGCGCCGAGCATCCCTACGGCCAGTGGGTGCAGCGCCATCGCATCGACCTGGGCGCCCTGCCCCGGCCGGAGGAAGTCGAAGCCGCCACCCTGCCGCGTCAGCAGCTCATGCCGCTGCTGCAGGCCTTCGGCTACACCGTCGAGCACATGAACATGCTCCTGCTGCCCATGATCCGCCAGGCCCAGGAGCCGGTCGGGTCGATGGGCAACGACGCTGCCCTGGCCGTGCTCAGTGACAAGCCGCGCCTGCTGTATGACTACTTCAAGCAGTTGTTCGCCCAGGTGACCAACCCGCCGATCGATCCGATCCGCGAAGCGATCGTGATGAGCCTGCAATGCTACATCGGTCCGGAGGGCAACCTGCTGGACGCCACGGAGCGCAACTGCCGCCGGCTGCTGGTGCCGCAGCCCGTGCTGCGCAACGCCGACCTGGCCGCCATTCGTAACATCGGCCAGAGCACCGAGTGGTCCGTGCGCGACATTGACATCACATTCCCCGCCCCCGGAAGTGAAAGCGATGGCGCCCGGCAGAGCATGGTCGAGGCGCTCGATCGCATCTGCGCCGAGGCCATGGCCGCCATCGAGGCGGGCCAGCAGTTGATCGTGCTCAGCGATAAGGCGGTCGGACCGGATCGCGTGCCGCTGCCGTCGCTGTTGGCGGTGGGCGCGGTGCACCACCACCTGGTCAAGCATCACTGCCGGACCAAGATCGGCATCATCCTCGAGTCCGGCGAAGTGCGCGAGATCCAGCACCTGGCTACGCTGGTCGGCTTCGGCTGCGATGCGGTCAACCCGTACCTGGCTTACGAAGCGCTCATGCTCCTGCGCGAGAACGATGAGGAACTGGCCGAGCAGCCGGCCGGCGAGGTCATCGACCACTACATCAAGGCCATGAACAAGGGCCTGCTCAAGGTCATGAGCAAGATGGGCATCTCCACGCTGGCCAGCTACAAAGGCGCTCAGATCTTTGAGGCTGTGGGCCTGCGCAGCGAGGTGATCGATCGCGCTTTCGTCGGCACCGCCAGCCGCCTGCAGGGCGCCGGCTTCGACGTGATCGCCGCCGAAGCGGTCCGCCGCCACGCCATCGGCTTCCCGCAGCGCGAAGACCTGCGCAGCGATCGCCTGCCCAACCCCGGCGAATACCACTGGCGAGCGGACGGCGAACGTCACGGCTTCTCACCGGCCACCATCGCCCAGCTTCAGCAGGCTGCCCGCCACAACAGTGCCGCGGCTTACGAGCAGTTCTCGCGCCTGATCAACGAGGACGCCCGCCATCGCTGCACCCTGCGCGGCCTGCTGCGTCTGAAGCAGGACCAGACACCCATCCCGCCCGACGAGGTTGAGCCGGCCAAGGAAATCGTCAAGCGCTTCCGCAGCGGCGCCATGTCGCTGGGCGCGCTGTCACGTGAAGCTCACGAAACGCTCGCCCTGGCCATGAACCGCATGGGCGGCAAGTCCAACTCCGGCGAGGGCGGCGAAGATCCCTCGCGCTTCGCCATCCTCAACAACCCCGACGGCTCGGTGCACTCCCGTCGCTCGGCCATCAAGCAGGTCGCCTCCGGCCGCTTCGGCGTCACCAGCTACTACCTGGCCAACGCCACCACGTTGCAGATCAAGATCGCCCAGGGCGCCAAGCCCGGCGAAGGCGGTCAGCTTCCCGCCCACAAGGTGGACGAGTACATCGCCCGCATCCGTTACTCCACGCCCGGCGTCGGCCTGATTTCACCGCCGCCGCACCATGACATCTACTCCATCGAAGACCTGGCCCAGTTGATCTTCGACCTCAAGAACGCCAACCCCACCGCACAGGTGTCGGTCAAGCTGGTCAGCGAGGTCGGCGTCGGCACGGTGGCCGCGGGCGTGGCCAAGGCGCATGCCGACCACATCCTCATCAGTGGTCACGACGGCGGCACCGGCGCGTCACCCTTAACAAGCGTCAAGTATGCCGGCCTTCCCTGGGAGCTGGGCCTGGCCGAGACGCATCAGACGCTGGTGCTCAACGACCTGCGCAGCCGCGTGCGCCTGGAAACCGACGGCGGACTGCGCACCGGGCGCGATCTGATCATCGCCGCCTGCCTGGGCGCTGAAGAGTACGGCTTCGCCACCGCGCCGCTGGTGACCATGGGCTGCATCATGATGCGCAAGTGCCATCTGAACACCTGCCCCGTCGGCGTCTGCACGCAGGATCCCGAGCTTCGCCGCAAGTTCACCGGCACGCCCGAGCACGTGATCAACTACCTGTTCCTGGTGGCTGAAGAAGCCCGCCGCTACATGGCCCAGTTGGGCGTGCGCAGCATCGATGACCTGATCGGGCGCGTCGATCTGCTGGAGACCGCCGATGCCATTCGCCACTGGAAGAGCGACGGCATCGACCTGTCGCCGATCCTCGCCCCGGCCCGCAAGCCGCACCCCGACGTGCAGGTCCGCTGCACCACGGCCCAGGACCACGGCATCGACGACGTGCTCGATCGCCGCCTGATTGAACTGGCGGCCGCGTCGTTGCAGAACCGTGAGCCGGTGGAGATCCGCACGCCCATTCACAACACTGACCGGGCGGTGGGCACGACGCTGTCCTACGAAATCTCCAACCGTTTCGGTGAAGGCGGCCTGCCCGATGACACCATCCGCATCCACCTGACCGGTTCGGCCGGCCAGTCCTTCGGCGCCTGGCTGACGCGCGGCGTCACCATGAAGCTGGTGGGCGATGCCAACGACTACGTGGGCAAGGGACTGTCGGGCGGCAAGCTGATCGTCACCCCGCCGCTGGATTCACCGTTCGCCCCCGAGCAGAACGTGATCATCGGCAACGTGGCGTTGTACGGCGCGACCGGCGGCTACGCCTTCTTCCGCGGCACGGCTGCCGAGCGCTTCGCCGTGCGCAACAGCGGCGCCTGGGCGGTGATCGAAGGCGTGGGCGATCACGGCTGTGAATACATGACCGGCGGGCGCGTGGTGGTGCTCGGGCCCACCGGGCGCAACTTCGCCGCGGGCATGAGCGGCGGCATCGCATACGTGTTCGATCCGGAAAAGGATTTCCTGACCCGCTGCAACCTGGGCCTGGTGGACCTGGAGAAGCTGGAAGAAGCGCAGGACGTGGCCGAGTGCCGCCGCCTGATCGCCATGCACCTGGAAGCGACCGGCTCGACGGTGGCCGCGAAGATACTGGCCGATTGGGACACGTTCCGCGGCCAGTTCGTCAAAGTGATGCCGATCGACTACCGCCGCGTGCTTCGCATCCGCCAGCAGCAGAGCGAAGCCAAGGAAATGCCGGAGTTGGATCACGGATAAACGCGGGTATCGGGTATCGGGATTCGGGTCTCGTAAGACAAACCCGAAACCCGAGACCCAAATCCCGATACCCGATTAGGAGCGAAGCGACATCATGGGTAAGCCCACCGGATTCATGGAATACCAACGCCGCACGACGCCCACGCGCGATCCGCTGGTGCGTCTCGGCGATTATTTTGAGATCTACAGCCAGGCCCATCCGCACACGCTGCAGGAACAGGGCGCTCGCTGCATGGACTGCGGCGTGCCGTTCTGTCAGTCCGACACCGGCTGCCCGATCGACAACCTCATCCCCGAGTTCAACGACCTGGTCTATCACGATCGCTGGCAGGAAGCCTACGAACGACTGATCGCCACCAACAACTTCCCGGAGTTCACCGGCCGCGTCTGCCCCGCGCCCTGCGAAGGCGCCTGCGTGCTGGGCATCATCGAGCCGCCGGTGAGCATCAAGAGCATCGAGTGCGCCATCATCGACCGCGCCTTTGCCGAGGGCTGGGTCAAGCCCAACATCCCCCCGCAGCGCACGGGCAAGAAGATCGCCGTCATCGGCTCGGGCCCCGCGGGTCTGGCGGCGGCCGATCAACTGAACAGGGCCGGCCACAGCGTCACCGTGTACGAACGGGCCGACCGCATCGGCGGGCTGCTGACCTACGGCATCCCCAACATGAAGCTCGACAAGAAGTACGTCGAACGCCGCGTGCAACTGATGCGCGACGGCGGCATCGCGTTTGTCACCAATGCCCACGTCGGCGTCAACCTCGACCCCCGGAAGCTGCGCGAGGAAAATGACGCGCTGCTGCTGGCGTGCGGGGCGACCAAGCCGCGCGATCTGCCCGTGCCCGGCCGCGAGCTGAAGGGCATCTATTTCGCCATGGAGTTCCTGACCGCCAACACCAAAAGCCTGGTCGAGTCCAACCTGGAAGACGGCAACTACATCAGTGCCAGGGACAAGGACGTGATCGTCATCGGCGGCGGCGACACCGGGGCGGACTGCATCGGCACCTCGCTGCGTCACGGCTGCAAGAGCATGGCCAACTTCGAGCTGCTCGAGCGCCCGCCCGCCGGCCGCGCCCCGGATAATCCCTGGCCCACCTGGCCACGCATCTATCGCACCGACTACGCCCACGCCGAGTCCGCTGCCCGCTTCGGCGACGACCCCCGGAAGTTTGCCATCGTGACCAAACGGTTTATCGACGATGGGCACGGCAACGTCGCCGGCGTCGAGACGGCCAACATTCGCTGGAAGACCGGCCCCAACGGTCGACCCACCTTTGAGGAAATCCCCGGCACGACCAAGACCTGGCCGGCGCAACTGATCACGCTCGCCCTGGGCTTCCTGGGCCCGGAGGAAACACTGGTCCCGCAACTGGGCCTGGAGACCGACCCGCGCAGCAACTTCAAGGCCGAGTACGGCGAATACGCCACCAGTGTTGACGGCGTCTTTGCGGCCGGTGACTGCCGGCGTGGTCAATCGCTGGTGGTGTGGGCCATCGCTGAGGGCCGCGGGGCCGCTCACACCATCGATCGCTACCTGATGGGTCAATCCACGCTGCCGGCCCCGGACCTGCGTCAGGCGAGTTTGATATCCAGTGCCGGATAGCGCCGCGTGTGCACGGCGGCTAAACGACTGCGCGCCGGCGCAACAGCATCACGCCGCCGAGCAGTAGCAGGCTCAGGCCGGCCGGTTCGGGGATGATCGCCACCAGGGGTGTTCCGCCGCTGGGCGTGCCGGTGGCGAGGCTGAACACGTCGTCACGGGCGTCCAGGTTATTGCTGCCGATGACGTTGTTGATCCAGTTGTTGAAGACGTAGACGCGGATGAATCCTTCCAGGTCGCCGTAGTCGGAGTTCACGTTGCCGTCGTAGGCGGCGCCGAAGGAGTTGATGCCGACCAGCAGGTCGCGGCCGCGCACGTGGATGAACACGCCGCCGCCGCTGTCGCCGGGGGCGATCAATCCCTCCATGGCCAGCGGCGTGCTGGAGCCGTAACGGCTGTCGGCGGTATTGTTTGGGTTATCGAAGTCGGACATGTAAACGCGATCATTTCTGCCACCGCTGGGCAGGGCGTGATCGATTACGTTCTGCGTGGCGCGTTTTTCGCCGTCGAATTGGGTGGAGCCGGTCAGCCCGGTGCCGGTCTTGCCGTAACCGACGTAAGTGCCGACCTCGCCCAACTCGCGCCGGGCCTTGTAGCGCTTGGCGGGCGTGATATCGGTGACCGGCCTGTCGAGCAGGGCCAGGCCGATGTCGTAGCCCAGGGACAGATCGCCGTTCCAGCGTCGGTGCACCGCAGCCTGCGTTACGTCGTAGTCCTGGCCGCCGATGGTGTAGGTCAGCGAAGTCGCGCCGTCCAGCACGTGGCCCGCGGTCAGCACCCATTGCGAATCGATCAGGACGCCCGAGCCCCAGAAGCTGTAGGAGTCGGTCTCGCCGTAGAACTGGCCGACGGATGTGTAGGCGTTGCCCAGATCCAGGTAGTCCTGGTCAGCGACGTCGGCCCGGATGGTGCCCGCCTGCGCGACCGCTGCTGATCCGATCACGATCAACACGGCCACCAGCCGGCCCCGGCAGGCAGGTTGGAAAAATGATGACATGCCTTGACCCTTCGCCTTGCTACTGAGTCGTCATTCTAGGCGGCCGGCATTACAGACCAACCCCAGTGCCCCCGATGTGGACAAAAAACAACGCCCGACAGCTAAAAAAATTGCGATAAAACCGGGTATTTTCGGACCTGCCGCAGCGTCAGGCGCCATGGGCCATAGCCACAATCAGGCTTTACCGCTAGTCTGTGACCATGCGTCTGCTGATCCTCGGCGACATCGTGGGCGATCCGGGCATCCTGGCGGTCACCCAGCAACTGCCCGCTCTGCGCCAGCACTACCGGGCCGACCTGGTCATCGCCAACGCTGAGAATGCCCACCAGGGCACGGGGTTGACGCCCAGTCTCTACAAGAAACTGGCGGCTGCCGGCGTCGATGCCATGACGCTGGGCGATCACTGCTACAAGAAAAATCACATCCTGCCCACGCTGCAGAACGCGGACAACCTGATCCGCCCGTGCAATCTCTCGGCGCAGGCCCTGGGGCGCACGAGCATGGTGATTCAAAAGGAAGGCTTCGCGCCGCTGTATGTCTTCACCGTGCTCGGCCGGCTGATGATGTCGATGCCGGCCAACGATCCATTCGCCGCCGCCGACGCCATGCTCAGCGCCGCTCCACGCGATGCGGCTGTCATCGTGGAAGTTCACGCGGAAGCGACCAGCGAAAAAGTCGCACTCGGCTGGCACCTCAACGGCCGGGCCGCGGTGGTCTTCGGCACACACACGCACATCCCCACCCGCGATGCCCGCCTGCTGCCGCCCGGCATCCCATCGCCCGACGCGGGATGGGACTCTTCCGGGGGCGTGGGCACCGCTTACATCAGCGACATCGGCATGTGCGGCCCGATCGACGGCGTGCTCGGGCGTCGCGCCGACCGCGTGCTCAAACACATGACCACCAACATGCCCGCGCCCTTCGACGTGGCGGAAGGCAACCCGCAGGTGCAGGGCGTGTTCGTGGAACTGACCGGCCGCTGCGCCGCTGTCATCGAGCCATTCTCTGCCGTCGCCGACCCGGGCAAGCCGCCGTTCTGTGAGGGCTGAAGCGACGGTTCCCATTCTGCCACGTGGGTAATTTGCCACAGCGCCTGTTGCCTCAACGCCACATCCCGGCTAATCCGGCCCCGGACGTGTGATGGCACAAACCATTGATGGCCAACAGTTTGCGCCACGCCCGCGGTTCTGGCACGACCGTTGCCCCATAACCAGACGGCGCGGCGGAGTGATCGACGGACGGGCCTTGGGAGGGCGCCCTTCCGTCGAGCTTCGCTGCCGTCATGTGTTCCGTTGAAGTAGTACCGATTCAGGGAGACGCACCATGTTGTATCGAAGTTTGTTCCTGTTCGGCGTCGCCGTTGCGCTGGCCATGACGGGTTACGCTCAGGCTGAAGGACGCATCCTCACCAATGATGGCCGCCAGATTTACCAGGCCCCCAGCGGCGTGGGCGCTTATCACGACGGCATCGCCCAACTCTACGGCCCGCGCCAGGAAGCCACCGGCCTCGGCGATCGCGATGATGCCGTGGAACTGGTGCAGAACCACATGAGCGTGCTGGTCGATCCCGACGCTCATTACCTCGACAAGCGTCCGGGCCACATGGATCAGAACCATTCGTTCCTGCGGGCCCAGCGTCTCTACGCCGCTCGCCATGCTCTGCCGACGCGGGTGATCCGCCGCGTTGATGCACCCTGCATGCAGTCGGCCGACCAGATCAAGCCCAGCTTCATCATCTACAAGCCCGACTACATGGAGCGACGCCAGCGGATCGATTCGCCGCGGCCCATGATCCCCAGCGTGCCGCGACCGGCCGAGGACCAGCCGCAGGATCTGATGGTCCTGGCCCGCTGAGCGCAGCGCTCTTTACAAATCCCCATAGCCCCTGATCGCGTACGGCTCAGTGCATCCCCTGCCTGGGCCGTACTGCTTTGTTATTCAGCGGTTACTGTCTTCCTCCGCGTCCTCTGCGTCTCTGCGGTTCAAAAAATCACTTGCGGATCAGATACTGCACGCGCGTGCCGGTGTGCGTGAAAGATGCGATGTTGCCGACGATCTGATCCCAGCGGCGGCGCAGCAGTGAGCGGCGGGCGATCTTGCGCGTCGAGCCCGAGCGGTAGCCGTGCGTGGAGAACTCGATCACCTGCAGATGGGCCCGGCGGAAGTAGTGGGCCATGGAGACGTGACTTGGCACAAACAGATGTCCCGGATCGAAGTAGTACCAGTCGTGACCTTGCGCCCACATGCTCAGGCTCTGAGCCGAGAGCGTTTGCAGGTACATCACGCCGCCCTGGCGCAAAGCCCGGGTCAGTTGTCGCAGCACGGCGGAGGGACTTTCCAGGTGCTCGAAGACGTTGTTGAGGATGATCACGTCAAACGAATCATCTTCCAGCTCGACCTTCTCGATGGGCCCGACCAGGAACGGGGCGCCCGAAAGCTTCTGGGCCTGGTCAGCGACCATGGGCGAGATGTCGTTGCCGATCGCATCCCAGCCCAGTTCGACCGCCGCCCGCAGCAATCGGCCCTGGCCGGAGGCGACCTCCAGCAATCGGCCGGTCTTGCGGTAAGGCTCGTAGCGCAGCACGCGCTTCTTCCATCGCGCCACGTCAGCGTCGATATCGCGCTGAAACTGCATCTTGGTCTGCCACTGGGCGTCGTAGTGGTCAGCGGGTGCGTCGGGGAAGTGATCGCGCTGGAATTGCCCCGTGACGCCGCAGAGCCAGTAGTCGCCGCTGTGGGTGGGAAACAGGTGATGGGGCGTGGTGTAGCCGAGGGCGTCGCAGTGCCGCATCACGCGGGTGGCGGGATCGGTCTGGGCCCAGAGGCGATGAAGCAGCCAGGGCATCGTCCGGGCCGGGGCGGTTTGCGGCCGAACCGAGGATTCGAGTTGTCCATCAACACTGGCCATAACCCGTATGTTTTATCCACTTTGAACGGGGGAGGCCAGCTTGTGTCAAACTCGAAATCCGAAACTCGAAACTCGAAATAAACCCCAACCCGAAACGATCCGTTTGGAAGTTGCAGTTTATTTCGAGTTTCGGATTTCGAGTTTCGAGTTTCAATCCATCAGGATCACCACATCGCGCGGATCGACGCTACAACTGGTCGCCGCGCTCTGCCCGTTGCTTGGGCGTGGGTTCAACTCGAAAGCCTTCAGCAGCAGATCGCCCTCCAGGCGCAGGTGATGCTGGGCCGTTTCGCCCAGGTAGATGGTGCGGGCGGGCGTGGCCTGGAAGTGATTGGGCGAGCCGTTGGTCCCGTGCAGGTGAATCGCCTCCGGGCGCAGTGAACAGGTGACATTGCCTGTGGCCGGCAGATCCTCGGGGAAAGACGTCGAGCGCAGCAGTCCGGCCGCCGTCTCCAGCACCACCGCACGGCCCTCGCGCCCACGGATCACGGCCGGCAAAAAGTTCGTCTCGCCCAGGAAGTCCGCCACAAATCGATTGCGTGGCCGGGTGTACAGCGCCGTCGGCGAACCGATCTGCTCCAACTTGCCGTCGCGCAGCACCGCCATGCGATCGGCCATGGACAGCGCCTCTTTCTGATCGTGCGTCACGTACACGGCCGTGATGCGCGTGCGCTTGCACAGATCGCGAATCTGCTGGCGCATCTCCAACCGCAGCTTGGCATCCAGATTCGACAACGGCTCATCCAGCAACAGCACGCGCGGCTCAATCACCAACGCCCGCGCCAACGCCACCCGTTGCTGCTGGCCGCCTGACAGCTCATTGATCTTGCGCTGGGAGTAAGCGGTCATCTGCACGGTCGTCAGCGCCTCGTTGACGCGCCTGGTCTTTTCCTCCGGGGGAACCTTGCGCACGTCCAGGCCGAAGGCCACGTTCTGGGCCACCGTCATGTGCGGCCAAAGGGCGTAGCTTTGAAACACCATCGCCGTCTGCCGCTTGTTGGCCGGCATGTAGGTCACATCATCGTCACCGAAATACACCTTGCCGCCGGTCGGCTCGATGAACCCGGCAATCATGCGCAGGATGGTGGTCTTGCCGCAGCCGCTGGGCCCCAGCAGGAAGAAAAGCTCCCCGGCCTCGACTCGCAGGTCCAGCGCCTCGACGGCCGTGGTCCGGCCGTAACGTTTGGTCAGTTGCGTCAGCGTAATGGGCGTCACGCGATCAGGTTAATGTGTCGCGTCCGCCGCGTCGAGTGCGATCACCGCCGCCATGTGCCCGGTGGTCTGCCCGCGATGGGTCACATCCCGCCGGTAGCTATAAAACTCCGCCTCATCGCGGTACGTGCAGCGATCGCAGCCGTCGATGCGGTCCAGCGTCACGCCCGCCTGCCGCAACTGCATCAACACCGCCCCCGAAAGATCAACATGGGGGCGCGAGGCCTCCGGCCGCACCGCCGCCGCTAACCCGGCACTCACAAACGCCTCCGCCACCTCGTCGCCAACCTCGAAATGTTCCACCCCGATGGCCGGCCCGATCGCCGCCACCACCCGCGAGATGTCCATCTTCGCCAGCACCGCCCCCACCACGCCCGCCACCACCCCGCGCCAACCGGCATGGGCGGCCGCGATCTGTTTGCCGTCGTGCAGCAGCAGCGCCACGCAGTCGGCTGTGCGAATCGTCAACATCCGCTGCGGCAGATCGGTCACCATCGCATCGGCCCGTGGCACATCGCACGGCCGCGGCGGCTTGGGCGGCAGGTCCGTCCACACCGCGCACCCATGCACCTGCTTCAGCTCGTAGCGCATGTATCGTTGCAGACCCACCGCCGCCCGCAGACGACGAAAATTCTCGCTGATCAGGGCATTGGCATCGCCCGCCCCCTTGCCCAGCGACCCGAGGTTCAGTGAAGCGTAATCGCCTTTGCTGATCCCCCCCATGCGCGTGGAAAACGCATGCCGCACCCCGCGCTGCCGCAGCAGCGGCGACTGATAGGTGACCACCCCGTTGTCATGTTCAACACGTTCGAGCATAAATTGAACCGCAGAGAACACAGAGGACACAGAGGAAGACAAGAGAAGAAAACATTGGCCGCAAAAAGGCGCAAAAGGCACAAAAAAATCTTAAACCACTTTCCTTTTGCGATTTTTGCGCCTTATTGCGGCCATCTCTTATTGATTGCCTCTCTCTGTGTCCTCTGTGTTCTCTGCGGTTAATTCCCTTCTTCGTTGAGAGTCCGTGCAATCGCCGCTTCAGCCAGCTTGATCGTAGCGTGGTCCATCTTGGTCATCGCTGCCCCGAAGGCATCGGCATCAGGATTCTCCGCATCGATGAATCCCTGCACCGCGGCGATGTGATCTTCGATTTGCTTGACGTAGTCCGGGGGAAGGTCGCTGCCCACGCGGTCGAGTTGTTTGCGGATGTTGCGGATGTCCAGTTGGGCGTTCAGGCGCAGGTCGATCAGGCGATGGGCGGTCATGTCCTCGCGGGCATGCTCGAACGACTCGCGCTCCAGGCGATCGACCTCCTCCCGGCTTAACCCGTGCGAAGGAATCACCTGGATCGACGCCCGCCGGCCGCTGCGCTGTTCGACCGCCCGCACGTTGAGGATGCCGTTGGCGTCAACCAGGAACGTCACCTCGATCTTGGGCAGACCGGCCGGCATGGGCGGAATGTTGCGCAACTCAAACTGCCCCAGCGTGCGGCAATCCTTGACCAACTCCCGCTCGCCCTGCAGCACGTGAATCTTCACGTTGGTCTGACCCTCGGCATAGGTCGAGAACATCTCCGTGGCCCGGGCGGGAATGGTGGAATTCGCGGTGATGAGCTTGGCCACCGCGCCGCCCATCGTCTCGATGCCCAGCGACAGCGGGATCACATCCAGCAGCAGCCGATCGCGGTGCACGCCGGCCAGGATCGCACCCTGCACCGCAGCGCCTAACGCCACCACTTCGTCGGGGTTCAGGGCTGTGTAAGGTTCGGTCTCGAACAGCTCCCCCACCGCGCGATTGACCGCCGGGATGCGCGTCGAACCACCCACCATCACCACCCGCTGTATATCCGCCGCCGACAGCTTGGCCGCACGCAACGCTCGCCGACAACATTCCAGCGAGCGCTCGATCCACGGCTCGATCATCTTTTCCAACTCAATCCGTGTGATCGTCCGCTGATACACGCGCCCTTCGCCCAGATCAATCTCAACTGTCGCCTGTTCTTCCTGCGACAGGCGAATCTTGGTCGCCTCAGCGAAATTACGAAACGCCTGCCGCGTACCAGGCGGGAACTCGATGTGCTGGCCGAACTTGGCGCGAATCTCCGCCTGCATGAGTTCCACGATCATGCGATCCACATCATCGCCGCCCAGGTGCGTGTCGCCGGCCGTGGACAACACCTGATCCACCGCGCCGCTGTCGGTGTGCTGCAGACGAAGAATGGAAATATCGAACGTGCCGCCGCCGAGGTCGTAAACAGCAATGGTTTCTGGTTGTTGGTTCTTGGTTGTTGGTTGTCCGATGCCGTAGGCGAGGGCAGCCGCCGTCGGCTCATTGACGATCCGCACCACGTCCAGACCGGCCAGTCTTCCGGCATCGCGCGTGGCCTGGCGCTGGGCGTCGTCGAAGTAGGCCGGGACTGTCACCACCGCTTTGCGCAGCTCGCGGCCCAGGGCCGCTTCCGCCCAGCCTTTCAACTCGCGCAGGATCATGGCGCTGATCTGCGGCGGACTGAACACCTGATCGTCCACCTTCACGCGGGCTGTCTCGTGCTCGCCCTCGACCACCTCGTAGGGCAGATAATCCAACTCACCAGCCGCGTCGGCCAGACCTTTGCCCATCAGCCGCTTGATGCTGAAGACCGTGCGCTGCGGGTGCTCCACGGCATGGCGGCGGGCTTCGTCGCCGATGGCCTCGGGCGCCCCGTCGCGCAGACGCACCACGCTCGGTAGAATGCGTCGTCCACCCGGCCCCTCCAGGATGCGCGGCCCGGTTTCGTCGGCCACGGCCACCAGCGAGTTGGTCGTGCCCAGGTCAATGCCCATGATCGGTTCGTGTGCTTCTGCGTTCATCAGTCTGCAAGTTTAGGCGAGTCCGCCCCATGTTTGAAATCGAAGTCGAACGCATTTTCCACGCCAGCCACGCCCTGCAACTGCCCGACGGCTCGCTGGAGCCGGTGCACGCCCACCACTGGCGGGTCGTCGCCATCGCCGCCGCGGAGAAACTGGACGCCATGTCCTGCGTGATGGACTTTCACCGCCTGGAAAAACTGCTCGACGATGTGATCGATCCCTGGCGCGACCAGCACCTCAACGACGTACCGCCGTTCGTCAACGCCATCAATCCCAGCGCCGAGCGCGTGGCGGAGCAACTGGCCCTGGCCATCGCTGAGCATCTGCCCAGGCGTGTGCACCTCAAGCGGGTCAGCGTCACCGAGGCCACCGGCTGCCGGGCGACGTACCTGCCGGATGATTCGCCCGAAACCGCCTGAAAACCGCCCCATCCCCCCGGCCGGCCCGCTTTGTAACCTGCCCGCCCCTTCAGCGGTCCAACAGGACAACTTGTCGGCACGTCCTGCCGGATTCACAAATCTTCATTTTGGAGCCGGGTATCTGGTCCCCTCAACAATGCCATCGATCGATACGGCGCTCCATTCGAAATCCCTAACATCCTCCCTTTTTCTACAAAATATCTCGCTGTGACAATACAACTCGATCAAAGGCATGTGGCGGAGATATCGATCGGCATTATGGGCATAATAGCCGGAAATTGGGTTGCTCATACCGCTTTCAATTAAGTCAAAACCCATCGAGTCATTAAAAAGCGCCCTTAAGCCCATGTCGGAAAATTGAAAGAAGTTCCAGGGACGCTCGTGCGATGAAAACGAAAAGTGGGTCTCAACGAAAACATGGCCCCCGACTTTCAGCAGTTTATTGATCTCCATCGCAGCCACCCAGGTCATGTGTAAATGCTCGAACACGGCGCTGGAAAAGATCAGATCGAACTTATCGTTCTCGGAGAAATAACTCGTAAGCTTGTGGGCATCACCCGCAATATCCACATTCTCGCCCGGATAAAAATCAAAGCCGACATAATCAGCTTTGTTGAATTTATTTCTTAAGTTCGCCCCCGTGACGTTGCGAGACCCGATTTCGAGAATTCTCATGCCCTCTTTGTTGAAGGCGGCAGACAAATATTCCGCCCATTGGGAATGCGAAACATGCTCCGGCGGGGAGATCTGGTTCTTTCTAAACCGAAACGGAAGCGTAGCGAAATTGCCATAGATACGCGCCAGGCATTTCACAATTGGTTTAATCGCTGCATTCATTCGTTCGGCTCCAACCGTAAGTTTCGGGTTACGACGAAGGGCTCTTGCGTAAGTTGCTTGCCGCAGTCATCAACAACTTACGCGGGAATTGCTACTCCCACTCGATCGTCGCCGGCGGCTTGCTCGAGATGTCGTACACCACGCGATTGACACCGCGAACCTC
>CAYYGM010000083.1:0-18706 GCA_964471555.1 uncultured Phycisphaeraceae bacterium | reverse complement strand
GCGCTGATCGACTCGAAGCTCTCCTTGTACGGCTCGCGCACCGCAACGCACGTCACGGGGAAGCCATTACCAAAACCCTTACCGATGGTCACGATGTCGGGCACGACGTCCCAGTGCTCCATGCACAGCCACTTGCCGCAGCGACCCCACGAAGCGAGCACCTCGTCGATCATCAGCAACAGGCCTTTTTCATCGCAGTACTTTCGCAGTTTGGGGAAGAAATCGTCCGGCGGCATGATCGAACCGCCCCAGCCCTGGATCGGCTCGAGGCAGAAGCCCGCCACGTCGCCCACCGTCGCCTTGTCCAGGTACTGATCGTAAAAAGCGATGTACTGATCGGTGTCAATCGTGCCATCGGGCTTGGTAAACAGCGGGCGATAGGTGTCGGGGCGCGGCACCATGTGACTGCCGGGAGCGCGCACGCGGCCGTAAACCTGGCTGCGAATGTGACCGAGCGACACGCTGCCGTAGCTCTTGCCGTGGTAGTCGTAAAAGCAGGAGATCATCTCGTTCTTGCCGGAGGCCGCCCGCATCACGCGCAGGCCCGCTTCCACCGCGGTGGTGCCCGAGTCGTAGAACTGGAAGCCGTTCAGATCACCGGGCAGCACTTCAGCCAGCTTCTCGCACAGCGCGGTTTTGATCGGCGTGGTGAAGTCGTGGGCATTCATCAGTTGGCCGGCATATTTGGCGACGGCCTGGCTGATCTTGGGGTGACAGTGGCCGAGCGTGGTAACGTAGATGCCGCTGGAAAAGTCGATGTAACTGTTGCCATCAACATCGCGCAGCACGCAACCTTCACCGGACTCGAAGGTAACGGGGAACAGCTTCACCTGGCCGGAGAGGCCCTTGAAATATTTGGTGCAGCGATCGTGATACGCCTTGCTCTTGGGCCCTGGCGGCGGCGTCACCACGTTGGGCACAGCGGTCAGATCCACTTTGCCCCATTCGAGCGAGGAAAAGGCGGTATTGGTGGTCATGGCGGTCATGGGTCAAACTCCTGTTTAATGCGATACAGCCGTCAGCGTGGAAGCTGACCATTGAGGAAACTGCGTCCGCACCAGTTCGCGGAAATCTTTGTATGCCTGTTCGCTGGTCGTCTGGTACGGCGGCAGCAGTCGAAGCGGAAACTCGGGCACGTTCATCTTCAACAGCAACCCGTCATAAGCACCGTCCATGTGCGAAAGCGGCGCGTTGAGTTTCTGAAGCTGCTGGGACAATTGGAGCAGTTCGTGCGCCATCGTCATCAGGGACATTGGATCATTGCCCTGACCAGCCTGGAAATACTGGTGCGCCCGCGGCCAGCACATCGACGCCAGTGAGATCAACAGCCCCGGTTCGGCGCCCGCCAGGCAACCCCAGGCGAACGCGAACTCGGTCAGGAACACGCGCATGGCCGGCGCGGCGTCCTTCATCAGCATGACCTGTCGCAGCGAATCGGTGGCAAACTTCACCGCGACCAGGTTCTCGTGATCTTTGGCCAGTTGCTGATACTCAGCCGGCTCGACCATGCGCCCGGCGCGGGCCACGTTGTAATGCACGAACTTCAAAGCGGGGAAACGCCCGCAAATTGCGTCGAAATAGCTGCGTGTTTCGGTCGGTGTGCAGGCGCCCCAACTCGGCAGCGAGATCTGAAACTCGCGCACGCCTATATCGGCAGCACGCTCGATGCGCTCGATGGCGTGGCCGGTGGACAGACTGATGACGCCCACCATGGGAGTGCCGTCAACACGGGTCATCTCGTCGGTGAAGATGCGCGTGATACGATCGAACTGGGCGTCGGACACCGCGTAACCTTCGCCGGCCGTGCCGAAGATGTAGAGGTGTTTGGTGCCCTGCGTGACCGTCCGGCGAATGGCGCTGCGAAAGATCGCTTCATCCAATTGATAGTCAGATGTCCACGGGATGCAGCACGTGCCGAGGATGCAACGAGGATAGCGCCGCGTTTCGTCTGCTGGTTCTGACATATTCAGTAACCCACCTCCCAGGTGTTTTCAATGTCCGCGGCAATGGTTTCCGAGAGATAACAATCGGTGCGCAGCGTCTGGTGAATGCTCGAAGGCAGCTTGGGCGTGACCGGGCCGTGATAGCACAGCCGCGCGATCAGGCGCTGCCAACTGGTGGCGGTGCCGGCGACGCCAATGGAGGCAACCTCGACACGATGACGGGCGGAGATCACTTCCTTAGGGCCGATGGTCGCAGCCTTGGGCGGCACGGCGGAAAGATCACCGCTGTAACCCATGCTGCCGTGCAGCGAGTTCTGGGCGATGGTGAACGGACTGAGCGTGCAGATGCGAGCGCCCATCTGCTTCCATTCTTCCAGCGGCGCGTCACTTCCGGGGGTAAACTCGGGTGCGTCCGGTTCGCAGAACGCCAGGTGTCCCGTCCAGCCGGGCCCGGTGTAGCTGATGTCCAAGCCGCCGGCATCGTTCATCAGGTCGAGGTAGTGATCGAGATTGTCGTTGCTCGGCCCGATCACCTGCTTCAGCGGCGGACGCAAATCTTCATCCACCTGCTGCCAGAGAAACGTGCGCATCGCATAGGTGAATCCATACGGCCAGTCCGCCGGGGCCACGCGCCCATCCTGGTCGGCATACTCATCCATGGCGAACCACCACACGTGATCGCACGGCAGTTTCGCCCGGTTGATCATCCGTGCCAGGTTGCGATAGCCCGGCCAGGGATTGGGCATCAGCATCACGCAAGGTTTGCCCGCCTGCCGCGCCTCGGCGATCCGTGCGAACATATCCCCTAACCAGATGTGCACGAAGTCAGCGTCCGGCACCACCTTGATGCGAAAGTCCGGGTTCGGATGCTTTTCGATGTCCACCCGTTTGATCGCACGGCAGCGTGCAATTGCTTCAGTGTCACGGAACGGCACCCATCGCGACGGCTCAAAACAAAACTCACTCACCGCACCGCTCCTTCCTGTCGCTGCTGGTACACACAGCGCCCATCGAGCCAGGTCTGCGCCGCATGCAGCATGCCTGCTTCATCTCGGTCCCACAACACCAGGTCCGCTGCCGCACTGATCTGCATGCGGCCGCGGTCTGACCAGCCCATCAACCTTGCCGGGTTCGACGAGCCCATGGCCCAGACCTCGTGCTCTTCAATGTCCAGCCAGCGCAGCAGATTGCTGATCCCGCGATTCATGGTCAGGCTGCTGCCGGCTAACACGCCGTGACGTTCGGCCCCCGGGTCATGAATCCGCGCTGCATCGTCCGTGCGCACACTCACCGGGTAACCCCAGGGCGTCTGGTACATCCCGTCCGGCATCCCCGCGCCGATGTTGGCATCGGTGATCAGCAGCACCGATTCACTACCCTTGGCGGCAAGTGCAGCCTTGATCGCCATCGGATGCACATGCACGCCGTCGGCAATGAAGTCCACGCTGACGCGCGGGTCGGCCAGCACCGTTTCCACCACGCCCACCGGCCGCACGCCCGGCTCAGTCTGCGGCGGCAAAGGAAATACATCGTAAAAATGCGTCGCGTGCCTGGCCCCGGCTTCGATCGCTCGCTGCGTCTGCGCCACGTTGGCACCCGTGTGCGTCATGAACACCACGACGCCCGCTTCCACCAGCCGCTCGATCACCGGCACAATGCCCGGTGTCTCCGGACTGATCGACATCGACGCCACACGATTCGGTGCGGCCGCCAGGATGTCATCCAGCAACTTCACGTCACCATCCAACGTGTCCGCACCCGCCCCGGGAAGTGCCAGAAACGGGCCCTCCAGGTGAAAACCTGGTGCGTACACGCAATCCACTTGGCCCAGTGCCTCAGACAATGCCACCAACTGCGGCAGCAACTGCGGCTGCATCACGCGATACAGTGTCGGCAGCACGCCCGTGACGCCGTAGCGCGGAAGCAGGCTCATCCCGGCCAGCAAATCCCGCGGCCCGGCTTCGAAAAGATGCTGGCCCACGCCGTGAATGTGTACGTCAATCAGACCCGGGGTCAGCAGCTTGCCGCCGCCGTCCACGCAGTCCACTTCCGCACGCATGCGCGCGGGGCAAGGTTCGAAATCAACAATGCGTCCGCGGTCCGCAGTCAGACAGGAACCCACGATGCCGCAGCCAGGGTCCAGCGCCTGTACGTTCTGAATGGCCAGGCGACTCATCGCTCCACCGCCTTACGCCGAGCCGCGGTAGCCGTTTGGGGGGAGCCGGGCTGGATAACTTTGACGCCGCGTCGAGCGAGCTTGCCCGCCAGGGAAGAGTCCAGGCCGGAGTCGGTGATCAATCCCGCCCATTCGCTCAGATGGGTAAAGCGCATCAACTCGCTGCGGCCGATCTTGCTGCTGTCTGCCACGCAATAAACCGTGCCGCACACGGCCGCCATCTTCTGCAGCAGGCCGCCCACTTCGAGTGCGCAGTTGTAGGCATTACCATCAGCATCCACCGCATCCGCGCCGAGGAACGCAATGTCCGCACGTAACATGTCCACCATGCGCTCGGTGAGCGGGCCGGTGAGGTCCGGCGAATCCTGGCGCAAACGACCACCGAGAAGGATCGTGCTGATCTGCTCGCAGCCGAACAACTCCGAAGCGATCGGCAAAGACGTGGTCAGCACGGTCAAAGGTCGCATGATTCGCAGTTGGCGGGCGATGGCCAGCGTGGTGGTGCCAGAGTCGAGCATGACCGTTTGGCCGGGCTTGACCATGGCGCCCGCGAGCGATGCGATCTGGCCTTTCTCAGTCGCCTGGCGCCGGTTGCGTTCGAGGAACTTGAACTCGAAACTGACCCGCGCCGCTGGAGCCGCCCCACCGTGCGTGCGCAAAACCCGGCCGAGCTGAGCCAGATCCGCCAAGTCGCGGCGAATGGTCATGCCGCTGACATCGAAGCGCTCAGCCAGGGATTCGACCGACTGCTCGCCGTCGCGGTTGAGCAGTTCGATGATGGCGCTGCGGCGGGCATCGGGTGACGAGTTGGCGTTGATTTGTTCGTTCATGTTTGTTATTGTTTATAATGCACAAAAAGGAAAAAAGCAAGTGGAGCCGGGAAAGCCGCCTGCTATGAGTCAAAGCAGGTAAAGTCTGGTGGCCCAAATGGTGGGTACAGAGCCCGAGACAAGACTCATTTTACAAAATGTAACAAACTGAATTCATGGAACTTAAAGAAAAAACTACCTCGTCGCCGTCTCATCCCAACACCACAGGATCGCTACGGGCAGGAGCAGCCCAGGTTGACCTGACACCCCGCAAGCCATCTTTTTTATATGGTTATCCCCACGTCCCCCGCACCAGCACCGGCGTTCTGGACCCCCTGCTGGCTTCGGCGCTCTACCTGTCTGACGCGGCTGGACACGGCGTGATGTTCATCGGTTGCGACCTGATCTGGGTGCCGCGCGACCTGAGTCTGCGGGCCGCCCGACAGATCGCCGAGGCCACGGGACTGACTGCTGAGAGCATCATCATCAGCGCCACGCACAGCCACTCGGGCCCGGTGACCAGCAACATGATCAGTAATGCCGCCGACCCGGTGGTGCCGCCGGCCGATCCGGAGTATCTCGATCAACTGGAGCGGGCGATCGTGCAGGCGGGGCTCGAAGCGCATCAGGCAGCAAAATGTTGCGGGCCTGCGAAACTCAGCTTCGCATTGGCTGACGGTTCGATGCTGGGAACGAACAGGCATCACCCCGAGGGACCGAGTCTACCGCAGATGCCCGTGCTCTGGTGCCGCGATGCGAAGACGGACAAACCGATCGCCGTGATGGTCGTCTGCAACATGCACCCCACCGTGCTGCACGAAGACTCCACGCTCATCAGCGGTGACTTCCCCGGCCAGGCCCGGCAATATCTGCAACAAGAACTGCTCAGCCCGGATTGTCCGCTGGTCTATCACATGGGTGCGGCAGGCAATCAGAGCCCGCGCCACGTGGTCAAGGCCAACACGCTCGAAGAGATGCGCCGTCTCGGTCACGCCCTCAGCCGCGCCATCGCTGACACATTGCCTCACGCTCAACTGCTGGAGCAGACGACGATCTGTGTGCGGCAGAAGATGGTTGATCTACAACAGCGCCAATTGCCCACCGTGGAAGCAGCGCAACAGGCGTTACACAATGCAACGCAGCGATACGAAACACTGCAACAGAATGGTGCCCCACGGGCCGAGGTGCGCACCGCGGAATGCGACTGCTTCGGCGCTCAGGAAACGCTGACGTTGGCCCAGGCTGTCCAGCGCGGGCAACTGGCGCAAGCGGTTGCACGTTGCACCCCTGCCGCGGTGCGTGTGATCCGCATCGGACCACTGACTTTCGTTGCCTGGCCCGGTGAGGTGTACGTGGAGTATGCTTTGCAGGTGCGAGAGCAGTTTTCGCAAGCGTGGATGATCACGCTGGCCGGCGGCGAATTGCAGGGGTATCTGGTGACACAGGCTGCCGTCGATGAACATCATTATGAAGCAGGCAACGCCCTGTTCGACGGCCCCGTCTCGGCAGGACGCATGGTCCAGGCCACGCTCGAACTGCTGACGGAGTGCGAGCCATGACATACGTGCTGACGTTCGATCTGGGCACCACCTATTTCAAGGCTGCGATCTTCGATCAAAGCTTGAACATGGTTGCCCTTGCCCGCATCCCCACGCCGAGCCACGAGCCACACACCGGCTGGGGTGAGATCGATGCCAGCCGCTTTCAGGATGCGTTGACAGACCTGGCTGACCAGTTGCGCCGTGAAGCGCCGCAGACCTGGCCGCAGATCAGCGCCCTCAGCTTTGCCACACAGACCAACAGTGTCGTACTGCTGGATGATGCGAACCGCGCGTTGACGCCGATCGTGCTGTGGAACGATCGCAGGGCGGCCGGCTACGTGGATCGGGTGCGCGACCTGGTCGAGTGCGACAACTTCTACCAGTGCAGTGGTGTTCCGCAGATCTCAGATGGTTTCAGTCCGGGTAAGCTCCTGTGGCTGCATGATCATCAACCGCAGGCTTGGCGGGCGGCTGCGAAATTCTGCCTGATCAGCGACTATTTCACACTGCTGCTGACCGGCCAACACGTAACCGAAGCGAGCGTCACCGCGTTGACCGGCCTGCTGGATATCCACAAGCTGCAATGGCGAAACGATGCGATCGCTGCCCTGAATGCAGAGCATCTGGCCTGGCCGCGCGTCGTTCGATCGGGCTGCATGCTAGGAACCGTGCAGGGTGTGCTGGCAGAGCGTATGCAACTGCCCGCGCAGGTGCAGTTCGTGGCTGGCTGTCTCGATCAATACGCCGGCGCCATCGGCACGGGCAACGTGAAGCCCGGCCGCATGAGCGAAACCACCGGCACCGTGCTGGCGACCGTGAGCCTGGCCGACCATTTCGACAACACACTCGGCCAACGCGGCGTGTATCAGGCCCCAGCTTTCCGCGCGGGCTGGTTCTATCGCCTGCTGTTCAGCGAAGTGGCCGCCAACATGCTAGAGTCGCTTCGTAACCATGACGCACCGGACCAGAGTTTCGAACAACTGTGCGCACTGGCCGCCGCCGTCGCGCCCGGTTGCAACGGTTTGAAGCTGGACATCATCGCCTCGGAAGCAAACCTGCGCCCGGTGTTTGTCGGCAATGCTGAGGCGGCACCACTGGGCTGTCGCGTCCGCGCCATCCTCGAAGGCGTATCCGGCGTGTTACATGACCAAGTGCAGATCCTGGCCGGCTCACAACCACCGCCCCACATCACAGCCGCCGGCGGCGCATCGCGCAGCAGTCTGTGGTTACAGATCAAGTCCGACCTGCTGGGCATTCCAGTGCGGGCCACCACTTGCCCCGAGCCGACCTCCCGCGGCGCCGCAGCCCTGGCGATCGCAACGATCACGCAGCAGCCCCTGGCCGAGATCATTTGATCTGTTGAAACGTGACATGCGCCACTGACTGTCGTCACACTCCATGCATTGGAATCGTGCAGCACCACATGGCACTGCACCGTAAAGCCGCTCTGACAGGTTTGCTTTGACGCTATTTTGCGTGAGTAAAACAGCGATCTACCCGCCTGATTCCAAGCGGGTGCTGTTATTAGATTTTTAGAAAACTAATAATAGCCAGTGAGAGCCCATACCCCGCCTGCAACCGGCTGGGAGCGACGTTGAGGAGGCTGACATTGCACGGATGTAGCTGGCGGCAGTCGGGCAGCCGCGTTGAATGCATCGCCGGAAGCGCAGCGCGGCACAGCGTGATGCCGTAGATGTCAGCGTAGGATGATGTTGATCAATTGGTGGGGTTTGTAGGGCAAGTCCAGTCCACTATCGCTCAGGGTGAGTTTTTCGCCGGGGTCTTCCAGGATGTTGCAGGACAACGCTTCACGGAAGGGCAGACTGCTGGTCAGACGAGCAACGCCGCGGCCGCCGTGGGCTTCGAAGAGGCGCAGCAGCAGGCCTTGACCGTCTTCGCTGCGCTTGATCGTGTCCAGGATCAGATTGGGATCATCAACCGCAAAGAAGCTGCCCGGCGGCAATGTTGCGGGCAGCCAGCGCACGGGATTGTTGAAGCGCATGGCTTCAGCGACCACGCCGCCATCGCGCCAATCACCCAGGTGGGGATAAAGCGCGTAAGCGAAGCGATGCTCGCCGCGGTCAGCCTGCGGATCGGGAATGCAGGTGGCCCGCAGCAGCGTCATGCGTATGACGTTGTCGATGGTGTTGAAGCCGTACTTGGATTCCGACAGCAGCGCCACACCAAAGCCGTGCTCCGACAGATCCGCGAAACGATGGCCGGGCACTTCGTACTTGGCCAGGTCGTAGCTGGTGCTGTAATGCGTCGGCCGCTGCACGGTGTGGTACTGCATCTCGTAGGTGGCGTCGGTGGCCAGCACCTGCAGGGGGAACGCTGCCTTGAGCATGCGATTGTTTTCCTGCCAGTTGATGCGGCTGTGAATTTCCAGGCGCTGCGAGTCGGCATCGAGTCGGATGATCTGCGTCATCGTGCTCGACTTGCCGACGCGGCGCTCGAAGCGCAGCTCGACGCGCAGATCACTTTGCAAATTGACAGCCGCTTCGTGTGCCGGCGGGCAGGCCTTGCCCGTTTCCAGGGCGCTGGGTTCGATGTCCCAGGCATCCCACTTCGCGGGCTGGTCGTCGTAAATCTCCAGCACATTGGCGGGGCCGGCCAGACACTGGCGTCCGCTGGCCAGGTGAATCAGGCTGACGATGGAGCCGGCGGCGGTCACCTCGGCTTGCAGAAGACGATTGCTCAACGTCCAGCGATCGTCGCCTTTCTGCGCAAGGGTTACCGGTTGCTGCGGCTGTGCGAGTTCGCCAATGCCGCAGGATGGGCACGATACTTTTGCAAGTGAACCGTCGGGCGTGACGGTTACCTCGCAGCGCTCGGCGCCCAGCGTGTTCCAGGGACTATGGGCGGAGGCGACATTCCTGGTTTTGCCTGATGACAGAGCTGCGGCCAGCGCGCCCTGGGCCTGCTCGCACAAAGCGGTGCCGTCGCGCTGCAACCGTTCGTAGTCGCGCCGGGCCTGGTCATTGACCTGATCGATGCTGGAGCCGGGCAGGATGTCATGGAACTGGTTCAGCAGCAGTAGTGCCCAGAGTTCATACAACGGCTCGACCGGGAATTCATAGGACTTATTAAGCCGATCCGCCAGGGCAGCGGCAAGGTCCAGGTCGTGCAACAGCCATTCGCCCTTGCGGTTGCCGCGCTTAATGGCTGCCTGCGTGGTGTAGGTGCCGCGGTGCAGCTCAAAGTAAAGCTCACCCACGCACACGGGCAGATCCCGGCAATCCGCCTGCAGACGATCGAAGAATTCCTCACTGCTGCGCATCATCACGCGCGGCAAGCCCTGCAGGTCGCCGGCCCGCTTGATGTTTTCGAGCATTACCCGTGTGGGGCCGCCGCCGCCATCGCCGTAGCCGAAGAGCATAAATGCTTCGCTGCTGCGGTCGTGATCCTTGTGCTGGCTGACATGACGACGAAACTCCGCAACGTCCGCCATGGCGTTGTAGGTGTCGGCAGGAGGAAAGTGCGCGAGCACCTCACTGCCGTCGACGCCGCGCCAGGTGAAGGTGTGATGACGGGGAGCGTTGAAGTGGTTCCAACTGAGTTTCTGGGTCAGGAATCGCGTGATGCCAGCCTGGCGCATGATCTGCGGCAGTTGCCCGTTGTAGCCGAAGACATCGGGGTTCCAGAACTCGCGGCAGCGCCGGCCGAACTCAGATTCAAAAAAACGCTGTCCCAGCAGGAACTGGCGGCAAAGCGCTTCACCCGAAGGCAGATTGCAGTCCGGCTCGATCCACGTGCCGCCGACCGGAATCCATTGACCGCGATTGAACGCTTCCTTGATGCGGCTGTAAAGGTCGGGATTGCGCTGCTTGATCCAGCGATACTGAAAGGCCTGCGAACAGGCGAACTTGTAGTCGGGATACTCCTGCATCAGGCGCAATGCGGTGCTGAACGTGCGCACGCATTTGCGGTAAGTCTCATCCAGCGGCCAAAGCCAGGCGGTGTCGACGTGAGCGTGGCCGATGGCGCTCAGTTCGTGGGCGTGCGTGCCATTGCGATGCTGGTATAGCTCATCGATGACAGCTTGCGCTGCGGGCCAGGTGGAGCGGTCATCGAGGTCGATCAAGTTGCAGACACGATTCAGTTCGCTCAGCAGGCGGCCGGCCCAGGCGGGTTCCTGACCGTCGGCGGCCAGGCCTGCTTCCAGATCCACCAACAATTTCAGATCGTGATACAAGCGCCACGCCTGCTCATCGAAGCGGGCGATGTCGGCACGGGTGAGCGCGTAGGGGGTGACCTTGCTGCTTTCTTCAACCAGGCCGCCACCGCTGCGCAGGCCGAACATGCTGTTGCAGGCCGCTTCGATCTGGAAGCTGATGGTCTGATCGGGTTCCGCTTTGTCGATCAGTCGTGCTTCGGTGCGCGGGTCTCTGATGCGGGAGTTGAGGCCCTGGATGGATCGGCCGTCGATCCAAAGACAAGCCTCGCCGCCGGTTTCCCAAAGCAGATCAACGCGGCTTCCAGCCCAGGCGGCCGGGACGGTGGCCTGAGCTTTGAACCAGTAGGTCGCCCAGTTGGGACCGAGCGCCATACCGACGTCAGCCGGACGGTATTCGAGTTCCTGAGCCTGACGGAACGTGATGCGATCCACAGGGCCGCTGACCTGCAGCTCGCTGATGGATTGGCAATCGCTGTAAATCCGTGACTGAACCTGTTGAAGCAGCACCTGGAAGCGCTGCCGCGTGTACTGAGGGTGCTTGAGCATGGCGACTACTTTACTGATCAATCCGCATCGAGGTGGCGATTCAGTCCTGCCAGAGCATGTTTTGCGTTCTGCTCGTGCTGGCGGGGGCTCCAACCGGCAATCGGAGGCGTCCGATATCGATTGATCGACGGTGTATTATTTTCAAATATCATACAACGAATTCAATCATTATCATACATAAAATTTGGGCATGAACACCGATCTAGATTTACGATCCTTATCTACATGCCAAGATCAGTAAGACGCTTTTTATATTCTAAATATCTTTAAAATAATCTATTATAATTATTAATTTTTAGACGCCGCCGCAGGCCATGAAATTGGACTGAGACTGTAATTTTACATAATGATTTCATATTTTTACTTGACATAATTTCTGTATTATGGTTATCCTGCTTACATGTCCATCACCGAAGTCGCCAAGCTGGCCGGTGTTTCTTCCGCCACCGTTTCCCGCGTGGTCAACAGGCAGTCGGGGGTGTCCGTCGCCAACATCGGCCGCGTCAAGAATGCCATCAAGCAACTGGGCTATCGGCCGCAGCGCAGTGCCGCGCGGCAGGCCCTGGCTGCTCGGCCTACCTATGCCCTGCTCTACCTGACCCGGCAGGACTTTTATTCGCACAGCGACACCAGCGCTCAGACCGTCGAAGGCATCCGCCACGAACTGGCCCGGCTGAACATCAACTTGATCGTTTCCGATGCCACCAGCGTGCAGGAGCTTCCGCCCCTGGTGCGGCGGCAACAGGTGGATGGTCTGTTCGTCACCGGCAGCAATCCCGATCCGAAAGTGCTTGAGAAGATCAAGGGCATTCCCACTGTCTGGCTCACCTCGCACCATGAAGATCGTGGCGATGCGATGTTGCCCGGCAACGAGCACGTCGGCCGCATCGCCGCCAACTACCTGAACGATAAAGGCTGCAAACATCTGGCAGCGCTCAATGCCATGAGTTGGAGCCTGGCGGTCGGGGCCCGCATCAACTTCTTCTGCTACATGTCGCAGCAGCTTGGACTGGGTGATGCGCAGAAGTTCCTGGCCGAGGGGGCGACCGACGACGCGCATTGCGGACAGTTCGATGAGACGTTTGAGGCATCCGTCGCCAAGCTGGTCGATCAGATGCTGGCCAGCCCGCAGCGGCCGGACGGCTTGTTCGTGCCGGTGGACCTTCAGACCGCCATCGTGCATCGCCTGCTGCTTCAGCGCGGTGTGCAACCGGGTCGTGACATGCTGCTGATCGGCAGTGACCACATTCGATCGGCGTTGACCGGTTTGTGGCCGCGCCCGGCGACGGTCAGCTTGCGTTCGTACATGGTGGGACGCATGGCGGTGGAGCAGCTTCGCCGTCGTGTCGCCGATCCCAAACGCAGTGAAGATGGTGTGCAGGTGACAATTCAGCCGGTGCTGGTGCCCGGTGAGGATTGGCGGCAACCCAACACGTTCAAAGCAGATTCCTAGACATGCGGGTCGGCGCTGATAATCAATGCCGACCCATTTCGTTGATATGACTTTTCAGCTTGTTGCTGGATCACCATCACTGTTCTGGAGGAAGACTTATGTTAAGACGCATCAACCAATATCTTGGCATTGTGACCGCGGCGCTTCTTGCGGCCGGCTCTGCTTCAGCGGCCATGACCACCAACCTGCAGGCCTACATTCCCTTGGATGAAACCAGCGGCACCGACGTTTACTCCGTCGGCCTGGGCACCGGCATCAATGTCGGCGCGGACATCGGAGCCGAGGGCATCATCGGCACTGCTTACGACTTCGAGACCGACGAAGAAGACTGGGTCAACTTCAACGACCCCGCCACCGTGGGCGCCACCATGACCTTCGCGGCGTTCGTCAAGCCTGAGTCTTTGCGCACCGATCTCACCGGCGCCAACAGCCGCAACGGCGTGCTCTTTTCCGACAGCAGCTACTATGGTTTCGGCACCACGCAGGGTCGGCTGCACATGCTGCTGCATGACGGCACGACCTACCAGGACCACATCTCCGGTGCGGCTGGGGCTTTGACCCTCGGCGTCTATCAGCACATCGCTGCCACAACTTCGATCGTGCCGGACGGCAACGGCATGTACACCTCGACCGTCAAGTTCTACATCGACGGCATCCACGTCGACACCGTCGTCCGCACCGTCAACTCCGATTCCCGCGGCAGCAAGGACATGACCGTCGCCAATGCCGGCACCCAGCGCAAATGGGACGGCCTGATCGACGAAGCTGCCATCTGGTCCAGCACACTAAGCGATCAGGAAATCGCACTGGTCAACGGCCTGGCCCGCTTGGCGCAGGTGACTGCGAATGATGCCGCCCTTGATGACGTGATGGCGGCTTTCAATGCCGGCCTCGGCAACTCCGCCATGGCGGGTGGCTATGAATGGGTTTACACCGCCGGTCTGGGCGCAGGCCCCGTCGGCACCATCGGCGGCAGCGTAGGAGGCTCCGATGCGTTCATCATCCTTGATGCCAGCGGCAACGGCGTGCAGGTAAGCATTCCCGAACCGGCCAGCCTGGGACTGTTGGCCCTGGGCGCGGTGTTGATCGTGCGTCGCCGTTAAACAGCCAACACGACGTAAGGGCAGGCAGATGCCATGGCTGATGTCAGGAGAGACGCGTCATCTGCTCGCCGAGTCAAAGCCGCGATCGGGTCAGACAGGTCGGCGTTTGAAACGGGCGTCGGCCTGATTCGAGTTCGTTGTCGTTCCTTCGTGTCACACACAAATTCCACTGGACACCATTTTGGAGGATCAACATGTTGCAACGAATCACGACAACCCTTTGCTTTGCTGCGGCGGCTTCGATCGGCCTGCTACTGACGGGCGCGGCCCAGGCGTCGGTCGCGGACGGCCTGTCCGCCTACGTGCCCCTGGATGAAACCAGCGGCACCGACGTTTTCTCCATCGGCCTGGGCACCGGGGTCAACGCCGGCGCTGACATGGGCGTGGCTGCTGTAATCGGCACCGGCTTCCACTTCACTGCCTCCGAAGATGATGCCGTCAACTTCAATGGCGCAACCAACACCGCCACCAACATCACCAACGCCTTCAGCTTCAGCGCTTTTATCCAGGCTGATTCCTACAGCACGGAAGGTGGAGCCAACGGCCGCAACGGCGTGATGTTCGGATACCTCGGCTTCGGTACGCTCAACGGACGTGTGCACATCTTGTTCAAGAACGCGGCAGGGGCGTATGTGGATGGCCTGACCGCCAACGCGGCCACCGCCCTGACTGCCGGCCCTGACTTCCATCACATCGCAGCCACCCGCGCCGCGGACACGGTCAAATTCTACATTGACGGTATCCACGTTGATACGCTCACCGGCATCGACAGCACCGACGTGCAGAACTCCAAGGTCCGCGTGGGTACGGCCGGCACTACCCGTGACTGGGATGGCGTGATTGATGACATCGGCCTGTTCGATGATGTATTGAGCGATCAGGAAATCGCCTTGATCAACGGTTTGGGCAGATTCGCCGGCGTCGCGCTTAATGACACTGCCATCGATGACGTGCTGACTGCATTCAATACCGGCACCGGCAACTCGGCGTCGGCGGGCGGGTACACCTGGAGCTACGCCACCAGCTTGGGCGCCGGCCCCATCGGCACCGTCGGCGGCAGCGTGGGCAGCTCCGATGCCTTCATCATCCTCGACGCCAGCGGCAACGGCGTGCAGATCACGGCCGTCTCCTTCCACCCCGGCGACGCCAACGGTGACGGCATGGTCAACCTGGCCGACCTGCAGATCCTCGGTGACAACTGGCAGTCGACCACCGCTTCATGGTCCGAAGCTGACTTCAACGGCGACGGCAATGTCAATCTGGCTGACCTGCAGATCATCGGCGACAACTGGGGCTTCGGCGTCAGTGCCGATCTGAGCTTCGATAAAGCCCTGGCCGGTGTGGCGATTCCGGAGCCGGCCTGCATCAGTTTGCTCGGTCTGGCCTCGGGCTTGATCCTGATCCGCCGTTAAAAGACTGAGTTGCCATACGAAGCCTGAGGGTTGACGCCCGCGGGCTTCTTTTACACCAGGAGTTTCAGCCATGCGCTCAGCGTTTACTTTGATCGAGTTGTTGGTGGTCATCAGCATCATCGCGTTGCTCATCTCCATTCTGCTGCCCGCACTGCGCCATGCCCGTTCGACGGCCCAGACTGCGGTGTGCATGTCCAATGTGCGTCAACTGGCCGTTGCGGGAACCGCCTATTCCGCCGATGCCGAAGGATACTTTCCCCATCAATATGCATATGGCCCAAGAAATCTTTACAGAAACGCATTGAGCAATCCCACGTACAGCATCGGCTCACCCACGCCTGACACCGACAACTGGATTTACAACATTTACCCTTACGTCAACAAAGACAAGCAGTCCTTTTTCTGTCCCACCAACGAGGCCAAAGAAACCAACCCGCTTTACGCCCCCACCGAACTGGACGACTACGGCTACGTCGCCAACGGCGTGGTCAGCAGTTGGAAGTTTGATGATATTCGTGCATCGCACAGCGGATTGGTGGCGTACGTCGACGGTCCCATGCGCGGCAACTACAGCGTGGTGCGCTGTCACTATGCCAGTGGCGCCAGCGGCTGGTCGAAGTATGGCCAGTTCTGGTCCGGCTGGATGCGATTCAGCACAGGCGGACTCTTCCCCATGCCGCACGGCAATCCGCGCAGTGACGGCAAAGGCCTCGACAGTCGCACCTACAGTTTCGTGGATGGACACGCGGTGGTCGCACCCTGGACAGAAGTGACCAGCCTGTGGTTCGGCATACTGCTCGGTCCGAACCAGGAAGATATTCCCGAGCCGGTCAGCGGCAACTACAACACCAGCGACCGCACCGGCGTCATCGCCTGGCGATAGACTGTCATCCGCTGAGCGATTGGCCGGGCCGGGCGGCGAGTATCCTTCCACACGCGCGCAGGGTACGGGCAGTGTTACACTGACTTGGCCATGGCGGTTTACCCGATCCTTTTGACTCTCGAACGCTCGGAACAATCATGAACCACACGCTCTACCGCTGCATCAGCCTGGCACTGTTCCTGTTTATGCTCATGTCGGCGACGGCTGACTTGCGAGCGGAAAAGCCTGTGATTGCCGACAGTTTCGACGATGGCTCCGTGCCCGGTGCGCTGGGTAGCGCCGCCCGGCTGCAGGGGCAGTTCACGCCTCGTTCGTATGAGATCACCAGCGCGTTCCACGATCGCTACACGCTGGCCATGTGGATCAACGTTGATCACTACCCCGACGATGGCAAGGGACTGTACAACGATGACAGCCCGATGGTGCTGGCGGACCTGTGGAAATCGGGCGGCTACCGCACACTGCTGCGCCTGCACGGCAAGCACTTGCAGTTGGCGTATCTGTGCGAAGGCAAGTGGAGTGACTTCCACGGTGAAACGGACATTGAGCCGGGCCAGTGGTATCACGTGGCCTACGTCCGCAACGGTCCGGAGTTGCGTCTCTACGTGAATGGGCAACTCGATGCGCTTGCTTCGCCCGCCATCGACTCCAACGAGTGGCAGAAACTGAGCATTGGCGCCATCTACAACGGAAGCAACCGTTTTTTCCAGGGGGCCGTCGATGAGGTGCGCTTCTTCGGCAAGGCCCTGAGTGACAGTGAAATCGTCGAGTTGATGAATGCCACCACCGCCACGCCCAACGAAGCGCCCAAGCCACAGTCGCCTGACAACAGTTGGATGAGCTTCGGCAAGTACAAAGCCCTGCTCACGCAGGACCATGCGCTGCACCCGCTGATCGATCAGCTTTCCAGCAGCATCACCATCGCTTCATGGACCAGGCCGGACAGCAATGACCTGATCGTCGCGGCCATTCATCGTGATATGTTCGGGGCACGCATGGCGTACTTCCAACAGGTCGGCGTCGATGATCGCGGCCTGCCGATTTACGACACCGGCACCACACTCAACGACCTGGCTGGGACGCATTTCGCGGCGGTCACCCGGCCCGACGGCCTGTTCGACCTGTTCGCCCGCGGCGAAGGCACCATCTACGGCCCCAAGAACATCGTGCAGTACATCAACCGCGGCCAACCCGGCGCACCGGCTTTCGATCAACCTGTTCCCGTGCGCATCGGAGGCCAACTGGTGGAAAGCCAGCTCACCGGTGACAATGCCCGCTGGTCGATCAACGACATTGACGGCGACGGCATCGCGGATCTGCTGCTGGTCATCGGCGAACGCAAGTATCCCTACATGCCCGACACCGGCGGCGGCTTCTACATCAGCGAGCAGCGCGACAACACCGGCCCCGGCCGCGGTTACGACATCGAAGGCCATTGGTTAGGCGGCCCCCTGATCAACAAGCTCTACTGGGCCAAAGGCTCCTACGACGATCAGGGCGCGCTGACCACCGGGCCATTGAAACTGGTGCAGTACGGCCTGCCGCGCTTTGCTGTGCAATGGGTCAGCACCGCCAGCGAATGGGCCACAACCACGATGACCATCGACGGTAAGCCCTATCTGATCTGCGTCGGCAATGTCGATCGCATCTACGCATTGCCCATCGAACGGCGAGACGGAGAGATCTTCTGCGGCAAGGCGCAACCGCTTCTGCGCAGCGGCCCGAGCATCAACGAAACCTACATCATCACCAACATCACCGTGCGCGATCTCGATGGTGATGGCAAACCCGAACTGCTGCTGGACGGCAACCCGGGGCGAGCCGTGGTGCTGCGCGGCGATCGCGTGGGCGAGTTCGAGGAAGTGGGTTCGCTGCTGATGCAAGGCGGGCCGCTGGCGGTGGACACGTTGGCGGTGCCGAACAGCGTCGATTGGAATGGCGACGGTTACCTCGACCTGATCATCGGCGATTCATCCGGCTATCTGACCTTCTGGCCGGGCACGGCCGATCCGCTGGTCTATGGTGCCCCCGTCTACCTGAAATCCGCAGGCCAGATCATTCATCAACAAGCGGGCATGACCGGCTCCATCCAGGGCCCGAGCGAGCGACGCTGGGGTTACCTCAATCCTGCCGTCGGGGACTGGGATGGTGACGGCCAACTTGAAATCATCACCAACAACACGGCCGCCGAACTGACCTACTACGACAACGCCAACGACCCGACCAATCTCGCGCCGGCGCAGCAGATCACGCTGGACGGCCAGCCATTGCCCGCCGCCTGGCGCGCTCGCCCGCAGATCATCAACTGGCACGGCAAGTCCGCCCTGCTCTACGTGGACTGGGACGGCGACCTGGCTGTGGCCACACCCATCAGTGTCGGCTCCACACACATCGGGGAGACGGTCAAGCTGCGATACGACAACGGCAACACTGTGCGCCTGTGCGGCATGACCAGCGCCTGGGGACGAGTCAAGATCGCCGCGGCCGACTGGGATGGTGATGGCGACTGGGATCTGCTGTTCGGCACTAACCGCGCCTGCTACAAGTTCATCACCGAGAACAACCCCGCCTATCGCTCCACACCCATGTGGCTGCAGAACATCGGCACCAACGACCAGCCGCGCTTCGTCGAAGCACAGTTGATCACAATGACGGACGGCTCG